>CAYXUE010000028.1:5237-26048 GCA_964467885.1 uncultured bacterium
GAATGCAGCGCGTCGTCCGACGAGTCCACCCTCACCACTCCGCCCCCTATCAGCAGCTCCCTTTCGGCCTTCAGGCCCTTCGTGGACGCCTCGCCCGGCGCCACCCCGTGACCGCCGCCCGACACCACGCTGATGCTGCCGCCCAGTAAGCGCAGCGCCCGCTCGGCCTGCACCCCGTCCCCTCCCGCTACTAAGTCCAACGAGCCGCCGCTCAGCAGCACCAGACCCGAGCCCTCCTCCTCGCCGGTGCTCTTGAGCGCGTCGTTGGCCGCGAACACTAGAAGGTCGCCACCGCTCACCGTAAGGTTCTCGGCCCTGATGCCGTCGTCCGGGGCGATCACGGTGATCACGCCATCCTGAAGTGCCAGGTCGCGTTCGCTCACCAGCCCGTGCGCCGAGCGCGACAGCACCAACAGGTGGCCCGCCCCCTCCAAGCTCAGCGGTGCCCGGCTGAACAGTGCCGCGTCCGGCTGGCCCTCCGGCGGGCCGCCACCGGAGTAGAGCGTGTTGGAACTGCCCTCCGCCAAGCGCAGCACCACCCGTTCGGCCGCCACCACCAGCAGGGCCGGGCCCGCGGGCGCGAACACGCTGGCGCCGTCCAAGACCAGCGTCACGGCGCCCGGCCCCGCGCTATCGACCACCAGGCGCGCACCGTCCAGCCGCCCGGAAAGGCGGAAGGTGCCCGCGCCGGAGATGGTCACCACGCGCTCAGCCTCGCTCACCAGCGCGGAACCGGCGCGCACGCCCTCAGCCGACAGGCGCACCTCCACCATGTCCCCGGTGGCCAGCCGCTCAGCGTGCAGCGCACCCGGCACGCACAGGAGCAGTGCAGCCAGTAGGCTCCTCACGCCTCAAAGATTAGGTTCAGCCGAAGCGGTCCACCCGCAGAAGCGACACGTCGTACTCGGGGCGCTCGCCCGCCACCAACTGGCCGACCAGGCGGCCGGTGATGGGCGCCAGACTCACGCCCATCATGGAATGGCCCGTGGCCACCGTCACGTTGGCGTGCTTAGGCGACTTGCCCAGGTACGGCAGCCCGTCCGGCGAGCACGGCCTGAAGCCGTGCCAGCGCGGCGGGGCGTCGAACTCCTCGCGCTTCAGCTCGGGGAAGTAGCGCAGGGCCGAGTCGATGATGCCTTCCACCCGCCCGGCGTTGGCACCCTCGTCGAAGCCGGCTATCTCCATGGTGCCGCCCACGCGCAGGCGCTCGCCCATGCGGGTCACCGCCACGCGCGCTTCGGACAGCAGCGAAGGCACACGCAGCCGCTGCGAGGGGTTCTCCAGCGTCATGCTGTACCCCTTGCCTGGCTGCATCGGCAGCCGCAGGCCCAGCTGCTTTCCGAGGCGCGACGACCAACTGCCGGCGGCCAGCACCACGTGGTCGGCGGTCACGCTCTCCGCCACCCCCGTGCTGCCATGACCCTCGACCGCGCCGATGCCTCCGCCCTTCGCGCCGAAGCCCGTGACCTCCCAGCCGAAGCGCAGCTGCACCCCGTCCTCACGCAGGCGTTCGGTGAGCAGCCGCATGAACTTCGCGGGATCCAAGTGCGCGTCCTCCGGGAAGTGCACGCCGCCCACCACGTTCAGGGTTATGCCGGGCTCCATGGCCTGCACCGCCCGCCGGTCCAGCACCTCGGCCGCCATGCCCAGTTCGTGGGCCATGGCGGCCACCTTGGCCTCTTCCTCCAAGCCGCGGTCCGTGGCGGTCAGCATGGTGAGGCCCTGGCGCTCGAAGTCGAAGCCGCCACCCAGCTGTTGGTTCAGGTTCACGTACTCGTCGCGGCTGGCCAAGTTGAGCGCCAGCAGCATGGGCGCGCTGCGCGCCACGTGAGCGGCGGTGCCGGCGCGCCAGAAGCGCCAGCCCCAACCCACCATCTCGGGGTTCAGGCGCGGCTTGATGTAGAAGGGGCTCCGCGGGTTGGCCATCCAGCGCACGCCCTGCGCCACCACCCCGGGCGCGGCCAGCGGGATGAAGTGGCTGGGCACCACCATGCCGGCGTTGCCGTGCGAGGTCGTCACGCGCCCTTCCGAGTCGCGTTCCAGCACCGTCACCTCGAAGCCGCGCTGGCGCAAGTAGTAGGCGCTCATCAGGCCGATGATGCCGGCGCCAACGACCACCGCATGGCGGCTCATCCGATACCCCAGGCGAACTCGTCTTCCGGGTCCACCACCAGCGAACCTTCGGCCATGACGTGCGCGCGGCCGGTGATGACGGGCAGCACCCGGCCCCCGCTCGCGGCGGCCGACCCGTCCGCCCACTCGTAGCGCCCCTCGAAGCGGCTGCCGATCACGCTCTCCTGCACCCACGTGCGGCCCGGCTCGAGCTTGCCGTCGGCCGCCAGGCAGGCCAACTTGGCGCTGGTGCCCGTGCCGCAGGGCGAGCGGTCGTAGGCCATGCCGGGGCACAGCACGAACGAGCGCGAGTCCGCGCCGTCCGAGCCGGGCACGAACAGCTCCACGTGGTCTATCTCCGCCCCGCCCTCGCCGGTGATCCCGGCGGCGGCCAGCGCCTGTTTCACGCGCCCGGAGAACTCCGTAAGAGCCGCCAGATCTCCCTTGTCCACGCGCAGGCCGAACGCCTCCACGGGGTCGGTGCAGAGGAAGAACCAGTTGCCGCCCCACGCCACGTCGCCGGTCACGCTCACCCGCTCGCCGCGCCACGTGAGCTCCACGCTCACGCCGGCCAGGTGCCGGTAGGCGGGCACGTTGTGCACGCTCACGCTGCCGTCCTGGTGCAGTTCGGCCGTCACGTCGCCCACCGGGGTCTCCACCACGTGCCGCCCAGGTTGCAGTTCCCCCATGTACGCCAGGGTGGCCACCAGCCCGATGGTGCCGTGACCGCACATGCCCAAGTAGCCCACGTTGTTGAAGAAGATCACGCCGGCGGCCGCTGCGGGCGAGACCGGCGGGCAGAGTAGCGCCCCTACCAGCACGTCAGAGCCGCGGGGCTCCGTGACGACCGCGCGGCGGAAGGCGTCGAACTCGCCCCGCAGGCGGGCCAGGCGCTCCTGCAGCGGCCCGCCGCCCAGATCGGGTCCGCCCGCCGTGATCAGGCGGGTGGGCTCACCGCCGGTATGTGAATCGATGAACGAGATGCGCTTCATAGAGTTGCTGCAGAACCCCTTCCTGTACCAAGGCCGAGCCGGCCGGAACTCCGCGCCCGGGGGCGACCGGTTACCATCTCACCACTATGTCCGGCACTTCCCATCCCCCCACCAGCAGCGCCGCCAGACCCGAAGCCTCCCGCCGGGAGCAGTACGCCCTGCCCGGCATGATCGTCACCAACCGCCTCTTCGAGGTGCCCCTCGACCACGCCGACCCCGGCGGCGAGAGCATCTCCATCTTCGCCCGCGAACTCGTGGCCACCGGCCGCAAGGACGACGACCTGCCCTACCTGGTCTTCTTCCAGGGCGGTCCCGGCGGTACCAGCCCGCGGCCCGAGGAGCGCGGCGGCTGGATCGGGCGCGCGCTGGACGAGTACCGCGTGCTCCTGCTGGACCAGCGCGGCACCGGGCGCAGCACGCCCGTGAGCTACCAGACGGTTACGGCCAGGGGGGACGCCGAGGCGCAGGCCGATTACCTGGCGCTCTTCCGCGCCGACTCCATCGTGGCGGACGCGGAGCACATCCGTCAGGAGCTCATAGGCGATGAGAAGTGGGCCATCCTGGGCCAGAGCTTCGGCGGCTTCTGCGTGCTGCGCTACCTCTCCGTAGCGCAACAGGCGCTCTCGGCCGCGTTCATCACGGGCGGCATCCCTTCCCTCACCGGACCGGCGGACGCCGTCTACCGCGCTACCTACCCCCGGGTGGAGGCCAAGAACCGCGAGTTGTTCGCCCGCTACCCCCACGCTCAGGAGCTGGCCCGGCGCGTGGCGGACCACCTGCTGGCCAACGATGTCAGGCTGCCCAACGGCCAGCGCCTCACCGTGGAGCAGTTCCAGCAGCTCGGCATGGAGCTGGGCGCCAGCGGCGGCTACGAGCGCATCGTCGACCTGCTGGAGCGCGCCTTCGTCAGCGTGGGCGGGCGCGAGGAGCTCTCCTACGACTTCCTCCACCGCTTCTTCGCCAGCACCGGCTTCCACACCAGCGCCATCTTCACCGTGCTGCACGAGGCCATCTACTGCCAGGCCGACCCGGCCAACGCCGTCTCCAACTGGGCGGCGCACCGCGTGCGCGGCGAGTTCCCCCAGTTCGACTACGCGCCCGGCAAGGAGTTCCTCTTCACCGGCGAGATGGTCTACCCCTGGATGCTCGACCAGTACGAGACGTTGCGCCCCCTCACAGAGGCCGCCGAACTGCTGGCCCGGAAGGACGACTGGCCGGCCCTCTACGACCTGGAGGTCCTGGCAAACAACCGCGTGCCCACCGCCGCCGCGCTCTACTTCCACGACATGTACGTGGACCTGGACATCGCCCTCGAGTCCGCGGCGCAGGTGGCCCACCTCGCGGTCTGGGTCACCAGCGAGTACGAGCACAACGGCCTGCGGGCCGACGGCGCCAGGGTCCTGGGCCGGCTGATGGACATGCTGCCCCTGGTCCAGGACTGACGCTGGGCGGTGGGCTGCTCTCACCGCACCAGGAACCCCTCGCCCAGTTCGTCCTCCGGCTGCATGACCCACTGGTTGAAGCCCACGATGTAGGCGCGCCCGGCGATCTCCGGCACCACCGCGTCCAGGTCGCCAACCCGAGTGCGGCTCACCGCCTTGCCGCTGAAGACGGAGCCTACGATGCTCTCGTTGCGCAGTTCCTCCCCCAGCTGCAGGCGGCCGCGCGCCACCAGCTGCGCCACCCGGCCGGAGGTGCCGGTGCCGGTGGGCGAGCGGTCCACCTCGCGCTCGGCGAAGACGCAGATGTTGGCCTGATGGTTGGCGGCGTCCCGCGGGGCGCCGTCGATGATGGTGCCGTAGAGCGTGTTCAGCTCGGGCACCGTGGGGTGCTGGATGCTCACGCTCGCCATGACCGCGCGCTTCACCTGGTCGCCCAGCTCTATCAGCTGCGTGGCGTTCGCCGGCACCACGTCCATGCCTACCTGCGCGGCGTCCATGTAGGCGTAGAAGGCGCCGCCGAAGGCGATGTCCGCGGTCACGTCGCCGAACGTGGGCGTGCTCACCCGCACGTCCGGCTTGTAAAGGAACGACGGCACGTTCAGGAAGCGCACGGCTCCCGTGCGCACCCCGTCCCACTCCACGAACGCCTCGATGAAGCCGGCGGGCGAGTCGATGCCCACGCGCGTCTCGGGGCTGCTGCGCTCTACCAGACCCTGGGCCACCGCCACGGTGGCCAGGGCTATGACGCCGTGCCCGCACATGTCCGAGTAGCCCTCGTTGTGCATGAAGATGACGCCCAGGTCGGCGCCCTCGGTTATGGGCTCCGTGACGTAGCAGCCGTACATGTCGGCGTGGCCGCGCGGCTCGAGCATCAGGGCGCGCCGCACGTGGTCGAGGTTCTCCTTCACCCAGGCGCGCTTGGCGAGGATGGTGCTGCCGGGGATGCGGGGGATGCCGGCGGTGACTATGCGCAGCGGTTCGCCAGCCGCGTGGGTGTCTACCGTGGTGTAGGTGCTGGAGAACTCCACGCCTACAGCTCCAGCAGGTCGTGCGTCACCGTGTTGAACACCTGCGGACCCTCGTCCGTTACTAGCACCGTGTCCTCCACCCGCACGCCGCCCCAGCCCTGGATGTAGATGCCGGGCTCCATGGTGACCACCATGCCGGCCTGCAGCGGCGCGGTGTACCCCTCGCTCATGAACGGATCCTCGTGGATCTCGAGACCCAGGCCGTGCCCCACGGAGTAGCCGTGGATCTGGCCCTCGTAGCCGGCTGCCAGCAGCGGCTCGCGGCTCACCCGGTCCACCGCCTGGCCGGTGGTGCCCGCGCGCATGAGGGCGCCGCCCGCCTCGCAGGCGCCTCTCACGAGGTCGTAGATCTCGCGCTGGCGCGCATCGGCGGTGCCGCACACCACGGTGCGCGTCATGTCGGAGTAGTAGCCGTCCAGCACGGCGCCGAAGTCGAAGAGCACGAACTCGCCCTTCTCGATGACCTTGTCCGAGGCCCGGCCGTGCGGCAGCGCCGCGCGCCAGCCCGAGGCCAGGATGGGGAAGTTCGGCTGGTTCTGCGCACCCAGGAGCTCCATGCGGTGGCGCATCTCGACGGCCAGGTCGTGCTCGCGGGCGCCGGGGCGCACGAAGGGCAGGATGTGCTCGAACGCCTGCTCGGCGATCGCCAGGCTGGCGCGCATCTTGCTCACCTCGTACTCGTCCTTGATGGAGCGTAGCTCCTCCACCAGCTTGGTGGTGGGCACCCACTCCACCGGCAGCTCGCTGGCCGCCTCGCCTGCGAAGGCGTGGCTCACGTGCGCCGCCTCGAACGCCACGCGGCTGGCGCCTGCGGCCTTGAGGCTGGCGGCCAGGGGACTCCAGAGACGCCGGTCACCCCCCAATAGGGTGACCTTGGAGCCGGGCGCCTCGGCGGTGGCCTGGTCCACGTAGCGCCAGTCCGTGAAGAGCTCGGCGCCCGCCTTGGTCACCAGCACGTAGCCGGCGGAGCCGGTGAAGCCGGTGAGGTAACGCCGGTTGGCGGGGCTGAAGGTGAGGAACGCGTCGACGTTCAGCGTGGTCAGCTTCTCCCGCAGTCGGGCCTGGCGGGCCGCCACGAAGGGCGGGAGTTCCAGCTGAGCGCCGGGGGCAGGGTCGTCGGTCACGGGTGTCTCCTTAACGTTTGGGGTCGAGGGTGTCCCTGAGCGCGTCGCCCAGGATGTTGAAGGCCAGCACGGTGAGGAAGATGGCCACGCCGGGGCCCAGGATGATGTGCGGCGCCTGACGCATGAAGCTGCGGCCGGCGCTGATCATGGCGCCCCACTCCGCGGTGGGCGGGTTGATGCCCACCCCCAGGAAGGAGAGCGCCGCGGCGGTGAGGATGGCGCTGCCCATCAGCAGCGTGGCGTACACCAGCACGGGCGTGAAGCTGTTGAGGAAGATGTGCCGCAGCATGATGTTGAGGCTGCGGGAGCCGGCGGCGCGGGCGGCCTCCACGAACTCGCGCCCCTTCACCGCCAGGACCGAGCTGCGCATGATGCGCGCGAAGGTGGGCACGGAGTAGGCCGCTACCGCCACGATGATGGAGGTGAGGCCCGAGCCCATCGTGCTGGCTATGAGGATGGCCAGCAGGATGCCCGGGAAGGCCAGTAGCACGTCGATGATGCGCATGAGCACGTTGTCCGTGGCGCCGCCGAAGAAGCCGGCCAGCAGGCCTATGAGGATGCCCACCGCGCCGCCCAGGCCCACGGCGAGCAGAGCCACCGTGACCGAGATGCGCGCGCCGTAGAGCACGCGGGTGTAGATGTCGCGCCCCAGCTCGTCGGTGCCCAACCAGTGCTCCGCGCTGGGCGGCTGGAGGATGGCCAGGAAGTCCTGCCGGTTGGGCTGGTGGGTGGCCAGCTGCGGGGCGAAGACGGCTGCCACCACCAGGAGCACCAGCACGCCCAGCGCGGGCCAGGTGAGCGGGTTGCGGAAGAACCGCCGCAGGTTGCGCCTCATCTGTACTGCACCCGGGGGTCGAGGGCGGTGTAGATGAGGTCCACCACCAGGTTCACCAGCACGAAGGTGGCGGAGATGGCGATGACGGCGCCCTGCACGGTGGGGAAGTCCTTACCCGTGATGCCGTTGATCAGGTAGCGGCCCAGGCCGGGCCAGGCGAATATCGTCTCGGCGATTATGGCGCCCGAGAGCAACGTGCCGAACTCGAGCCCCAGCACGGTGACGATGGGGATCATGGCGTTCTTGAGTGCGTGGCGCAGGATGACGATGCGTTCCGAGAGACCCTTGGCCCGTGCCGTGCGCACGTAGTCCTCGCTCAGCACCTCCAGCATGGCCGAGCGCACCAGCCGCGCGATGATGGCGGCGGCCGCTACGCCCAGCGTGGTGGCGGGCAGGATGAGGTGCCTGATGCTCTCCCAGCCGAAGCCGGCCACCCGCCCCGAAGGGGGCAGCCAGCCGAGCTGCAGCGCGAAGACCAGCATGAGCACCAGCCCCAGCAGGAAGCCGGGCAGAGAGACGCCCATGAGGGCCAGGGTCATGACCAGGTTGTCGACGAAGCCGTTGCGCTTCAGCGCAGCGATGATGCCGGCGCCGGCGCCCAACAGGGTGGCTACCAGAAGGCTGGCGACGGTCAGTTCGAAGGTGGCGGGATAGAGGCGCCTGAGATCCTCCATGACCGGGCGCCCGGTGCGGATGGAGTTGCCCAGGTCGAGCTGGAAGGCGTTGGCAACATACTTGACGTACTGAACGTATAGGGGTTGGTCGAGACCGTACCTGGCACGCAACTGAGCAGCCAGTTCCCTGCTGCCCGCAGCGCCACCCTCGGCCGGGATGAGCATATCCACGGGGTCGCCTGGCGTGAGGTGCATCGCGAGGAACACCAGCGTCAGTACGCCCAGGACGACGAAGACCGCGTAGAGAAGCCGGTTCGCGATGTAGCTGTACATCAGACTCCTAGGAGCTTCGGGCTGGAAGGCGGACGAGGGGCGGCGCGTGACAGCGCCGCCCCTCCGTCTCTAGGCTTGCTTACTCGAAGTGCCAGAGGTGCGGGTAGAGCAGCGCACCGCGTGAGGTGGTCTCGACGCCACGGAGTTCGGGCGAGAGCACGTGGGCCTGCTGCACCCAGAACTGCTGGCACTGGATGGCCTCGTCGAAGAAGATCTGCTGCAGCTCGCGGTAGCCTTCCGCGCGCACTTCCTGGTCGGGCGTGGAGCGGCCCAGGGTCACGAGTTCATCGACCTCGGGGCGGTGGAACTGCACCACGTTCCAGTAGTCCTCGGAGTGGAAGACGTACTCCACGATGGGCGGCTCGGGCTGCGCGTTGCTGAGCCACCAGCCCAGGTCGTAGGCGCCGGTGCGGATGTTGGCGTAGTAGGTGTCGCGGTCCGAGGCGGTGATGGTGGTGCCTATGCCCACGTCGCCCAGGAACTGCTGCATGACCTGGGTGGCGAGGAGCCACTCGCCGTCGCCGCGCGCCTGGAAGTCGAGGTTGAGGGGCACGCCGTCCTTCTCGCGGATGCCGTCGCCGTCGGTGTCGATGTAGCCGGCGGCGTCGAGGATCTCGTTGGCGCGCTCGGGGTCGTAGTGGAAGCCCGGCACGTCGGGGTTGTAGGCCCAGCCTTCGGGCAGCGCCAGGGTGGTCTGCGGGCGGCCCATGCCGGCGTAGACGTTGTTGAGGAGCACGTCGCGGTCGATGGCGTAGCAGATGGCGCGGCGCAGGTCCGTATCCGTGACGGTGGCGTTGTTGATGGCCAGAACGGCGGTGTTGACGGAGCCGAAGAGCATGGGGCGGAAGCCGGCGGCCTCCAGACGGTGCACGTGACTGTTGGGCGCGAAGGTGATCAGGTCAACGGCGCCGGCCTCGAGCTCGAGAACGAGGGTGCCGGGCTCGGGGATGTTGCGGATGGTGGCGGTCTCGAAGACGGGTGTGCCGCCCCAGTAGTCGTCCACGCGCACCAGGTCTATCTGCTGGTCGGGCAGGTAACGGGTGATCTTGAAGGGGCCGCTACCCACGGGCGCGGTGTCGCCGCCCACGGAGCCGGGGGCCACCATCCAGACGTTGGTGAGCTTGAGTATGAAGTCGGGGTCGACGGCGTCCAGCGTGATGCGGAAGGTGAGCTCGTCGAGCGCCTCGAGGTTCGTGACGGCCGTCAGCTGACCGGCGGCGTGCAGCGGGTCCTCGGGGTTCATGATGCGTTCGAAGTTGAAGACCACGGCCTCCGCGGTGAGCGGCTCGCCGTTATGGAAGGTCACACCCGGGCGCAGATTGAAGGTGTGCTGCTTACCGTCCTCGGAGGTGCTCCAGCTCTCGGCCAGAGCGGGCACGTACTCGTTGTCGGCGTAGAGAACGAGCGTGTCGGCGATCATCTCGGCCACGGTGTAGGCGCCCATGTCCGAGGCGCGCTGCGGATCGGCGGGCGCGCCGGTGGAGCCCGGCATGGCGATGTTGAGGTGGGTCTGCGCGGCAGCTACCGAGAGCAGCAGGCCGACCACCAGCAGGTACGCGAGACGCGTGAAACGTGCGCGGTTACTTAGGTGCATGTCTTCCCTTTCCGTACGTGACTTGTGGAGAGCGGGGAGCGTGGGGGAGTGACTTCCACTATCCGGACGACCTCGATTCCGCCTTGTGACAGGCCTTGCCTTTGGGTTGTATGCAACATACAATATGCCATGCCAATCTTTCAACGGCCGCAGACGGTGGCCGAAGGTGTGTACCAACACCTTCGGCGCGAGCTGCTCAGTGGCCGGTTGGAAGCAGGGCAGTGGCTACGGGAGCAGGAGCTGGCCGAAGCGCTGCAGGTCTCGCGCACCCCGGTGCGGGAGGCCATCCGCCAGCTGGCGCAGGAAGGACTGCTCCAGATAGAGGTCAACAGGGGCGTGCGCGTGCGGGACCTCAGCCTCGAGGAGGCGGTGGCCACCTACGAGGTCCGCAGCCACCTGGAAGGCATGGCCGCCGCGCTGGCCGCTCGCAACATAGACGAGAACGCGCGCGAGGCCCTCGAGGAGCACCTGTCGGCCATGAACGAGGTAGACCCCGAGGACCAGGCCGAACACATCCGCACGGACAACGAGTTCCACGCGCTGGTTGCCCGCCTGTCGGGCAACCCGGTGCTGGAGGAGTTGGTAGAGAAACTCAGCGAGCGCGTCATGCGCGTCAAGATCCTCACGCGCGACGTCAACGTAAGCGCTACGGCGCGGGCCCAGCACGCCCAGATCGTGGACGCCATCAGCCGGGGCGACGAGGCTGCCGCGGAGGCAGCCATGAGAGAGCACGTGCGCACCAACCTCCGGATAGTCGAGGAGCGGCTCAGGGCCGCGAGAGAGGAAGGAGAGAAGGTATGAAAGTCAACTGGGAAGGGGTAATCCCCGCCATCACCACGCCGTTCAACGAGGACTACAGCATCGATTACAAGCTCCAGGCGGAGCACGCCAAGTGGATGGTGGACGCTGGCAGCACGGGCATCGTGCCCTTCGGCTCGTTGGGCGAGGCCGCCACCCTCACGTACGACGAGAAGATCAGGACCGTGGAGACGCTGGCCGAGGCGCTGGATGGCGTGGCGCCCGTCATCCCCATGGTGTCGTCGCTCTCCACGGCCGAGGCGGCCCGCTTCACCCGCGACGCCGAGTCCGCCGGCGCCAGCGGCTTCATGGTCCTGCCGCCCTACGTCTACTCCTCCGACTACCGCGAGATGAGCGGCCACGTGCGCGAGGTCTTCAAGGCCACCGACCTGCCGTGCATGCTCTACAACAACCCCATCGCCTACAAGACGGACTTCCTGCCCCCGCAGATCGCGGAGCTGGCCGCGGAGTTCCCGCACATGGAGGCCATCAAGGAGTCCAGCTCCGACATGCGCCGCATCACCTGGCTGCGCACGCTCATGAGCGACGACTTCAAGATCCTGATCGGCGTGGACGACCTCATCGTGGAGGCCATCCACACGGGCGCCGTGGGCTGGATAGCCGGCATGGTCAACGCCATGCCCGCCGAGTCCGTCCGCCTGTTCGACCTGGCGCGCGCCGGGCGTGACGAGGAGGCGTTCGAACTCTACGCCTGGTTCCTGCCCCTTCTCAGGTTGGACATCGGCACCAAGTTCGTGCAGATGATCAAGCTGGCCGTGGAGTACGCCGGCTGGGGCTCCTCCCGCGTGCGCGGGCCGCGCTTCGAGCTCGAGGGCGAGGAGCGCGCCGCCGTCATGAAGGTCATCGAGGAGGGCTTCGCCTCCCGCCCCCAGCTAGAGGCCACCGCGTGAGCGGCGCCGCTGCAGCGGCGCGCACCTTCCGGGCCGTGAACCCGGCCACCGGCCAGGAGGAGGGCCCCGCCCACCGCGTGACCACCCCCGAGGAACTGGCGCGGTTCGGCGCTCAGGCCAAGGCGGCGTTCCGCAAGTACTCGCGCCTGCCGGGCGCACGGCGCGCCGAGTTCCTGCGCGCCGTGGCCGACGGCCTGGACGCGGCGGCTGACGATCTGGTGCCGCTGGCCATGAGCGAGACCGCCCTGCCGGAGCCGCGCCTGCGCGGCGAAGTCACCCGCACCAGCAACCAGCTGCGCATGTTCGCCGACCTGGTGGCTGACGACGACTGGCTAGGCGCCCGGGTGGACGTGGGCGACCCGGAGCGTAAGCCGGCGCCCAAGCCCGACGTGCGCGCCATCCGCCGGCCGCTGGGACCCGTGGCCGTGTTCGGCGCCAGCAACTTCCCCTTCGCCTTCTCCGTAGCGGGCGGCGACACCGCCGCCGCACTGGCGGCGGGTTGCCCCGTCATCGCCAAGGCGCATCCCGGCCATCCCGGCACCTCGCGCCAGGTGGCCGACATCATCGAGAAGGCCGCCGAGGCCACCGGCATGCCCAGCGGCGTCTTCGCGCTCGTGATGGACGACGGTCACGAACTGGGCGCGGCCCTGGTGCAGCTGCCCGAGGTCAAGGCCGTGGGCTTCACCGGCTCGCGGGCCGGCGGCGACGCCCTCACGCGCCTGGCGGCCGACCGCCCCGAGCCCATCCCCGTCTACGCCGAGATGGGCAGCGTGAACCCCGTGTTCGTGCTACCGCAGGCGGCGGCCGAGCGCGCTTCGGACCTGGCCGAAGGGCTCTTCGGCTCGTTCACCCTGGGCGTGGGGCAGTTCTGCACCAACCCCGGCGTGGTTCTGCTGCCCAGCGGCCCGGAGGGTGACGCCGTAGCTGCGCGCCTCAGTGAGCTGACCGAGGCCGCCAAGCCCGGCACGATGCTGAACGCCCGCGTATGCGAGCTGTACGGCAAGGGCCTTACCGCCCTCGAGGCCGCCGGCGGCGAGCCCCTGGCCCGCGGCCAGGCGGGCAACGGCGCCACCGAGGGCGTACCCACCCTGTGGCAGGCGCCCCTGCAGGCGGCGCTGGAGGACCGGGCGCTCGTTTCGGAGGTGTTCGGGCCCAGCACGCTGCTGCTGCGCTACGACTCCCCCGAGCAGCTGCTGCAGTTCGCCGAGCGGATGGAGGGGCAGCTCACGGCCACCCTCCAGGGCCAGCCGAACGAGCTCCAGCAACAGGGCGAACTCGTGGAGGCACTAGCCGACCGCGCCGGCCGCCTGATCGTCAACCAGTGGCCCACCGGTGTGGAAGTTGGCCCCGCCATGGTGCACGGTGGCCCTTACCCGGCCACCTCGGATGGCCGCGGCACCTCCGTGGGCACCCTGGCCATCGACCGCTACACCCGGTGGGTGGCCTACCAGAACTTCCCCCAGGAGCTGCTGCCCACGCAGCTGAGGTAGCCCGGCGCGTGCCGCCCGGCGCCCCTACGCACGCTACGCGAGCGCGCGGCGCAGCCCTCCGGCTGCGCCGCGTTCCTCTGCCCCCGAGCCGCCGCTACCCCTGCTCCAGCGGGGGCGGAGGCTAGACTCGGGCATGAGAACTCGCAAGCTCGGCTCCCTGAACGTCTCGATCATCGGCCTCGGCTGCAACAACTTCGGCGGCCGGCTGGACCTGGCCGGCACCAGGAACGTGCTGGACGCGGCCATCGACGCGGGCGTCACCTTCCTGGACACCTCCGACACGTACGGCGCCACCGAGAGCGAACGGCTCATGGGCCAGGTGTTGGAGGGCCGGCGCGACCGGGTGGTGCTGGCCACCAAGTTCGGCTCGGCCAACAAGGCTGCCGGCCTGGAGGGCGGCGCCAACCCCGAGTACATCCGCGCCTCCATAGACGGCAGCCTGCAGCGCCTGCGCACCGACCACGTGGACCTCTACCAGCTGCACCGGCCCGACCCCAGCGTGCCCATCGCCGAGACCCTGGGCGCCCTCAAGGAGCTCATCGACGCGGGCAAGGTGCTGGAGATCGGCTGCTCGAACTTCAGCCGGGAGCAGTTGGAGGAGGCGGAACGGGCGGCGCGGGAGCACGGCCTGCCGCGCTTCGTGAGCGTGCAGAACGAGTACAGCCTGCTGCGCCGCGAGGCCGAGGCTGAGGTGCTGCCCACCGCGCGGCGCCTAGGGGTGGGCTTCCTGCCCTACTTCCCGCTCCTCAGCGGCATCCTCACCGGCAAGTACCGCAAGGGCCAGCCGCTGCCGCAGGGTACGCGCGTCACCGGCAACGAGCGCTGGGAGTCACTCCTCACCGAGGAGACGCTGGACCTGATCGAGCGCCTGGTGGCGTTCTCGGAGGAGCGCGGCCGGGAGCTGCTCGACCTGGCGTTCGCCTGGCTGCTGGCCGAGCCCGCCGTCAGCAGCGTCATAGCCGGCGCCACCAGTGCGGCGCAGGTTCAGCGCAACGCCCGGACCGCCAGCTGGGAGCTCAGCGAGGAGGAGCGGCAGCAGGTGAACGCGCTACTGGACGGATCGGGCTTCAGCGCCTGACCCGGCCCCACCCTCACGCCCGGCGTACCAGCCCTAACACCGCCATCCAGGCCACATAAGAGGCGCCGCCCATCACCGGGCGGCGCCTAACTCTTGAGTGCGGCTGCCCTAGCTCAGGTCTCCCCCAGGTAAGCGCGCTTCATGCCCTCGTCCTGCAGCAGCGCGGAGGCCTCGCCGGAGAGCACCACCTCGCCCGTCTGCAGCACGTAGCCGCGGTCCGCGATTGAGAGGGCCACGTTGGCGTTCTGCTCCACCACGAAGACGCTGATGCCGCGGTCGTTCACCTGCTTGATGATCTCGAAGATGCGCTCCACGAACAGGGGCGCCAGACCCATGCTGGGCTCGTCCATGAGGATCAGCTTGGGGCGGCTCATCAGGGCGCGGCCCATGGCCAGCATCTGCTGCTCGCCCCCGCTCATGGTGCCGCCCATCTGCCCCAGCCGCTCGCCCAGGCGCGGGAAGAGGGAGAACACGTAATCCATGTCCTCCTCCAGCTCCTTGCCGGACGGCCTCAGGTAGGCGCCCATCTCGAGGTTCTCGCGCACCGTCATCTTGGGGAAGATGCGGCGGTTCTCGGGCACCACGGCCATGCCGCGCTCGATGCGATCGGAGGTGCTGAGCGGATCCACGCGCTCGCCGCGGAAGTGGATCTGGCCCTCGCTCACGCGCACTATGCCCAGGATGGTCTTGAGGGTGGTGCTCTTGCCGGAGGCGTTACCACCCAGCAGGCAGACCATCTCGCCCGGATAGATGACCATGTCCACGTGGTGCAGCACCCGGATGGGCCCGTAGTGGGTGGTCACGTCGTTCAGTTGCAGCAGCGGCTCGCGCTGCTCCACGGGCGTGGCGGCCGGCGCCGCCTGTGTGGGGGTCTGCACGGCGCTCACGGCCTCTCCCCCGTCTCTTCGACGTCGGCGTACATGCCGTCGGCTGCCTGCGCGCGGGCCACGGCGCTGTCCTTGTCGGAGCGCTTGCCCAGGTAGGCCTCGATGACGGCCGGGTCGTTCACCACCTCGTGGTAGGAGCCCTCGGCCAGCTTGCGGCCGTAGTCCAGCACTACCACGCGGTCGGAGATGTCCTTCACTAGGTTCATCTTGTGCTCCACCAGGAGGATCGTGTAGCCGCCCTCGTCGCGCATGCGGCGGATGATGCGGGTTATCTCCCTGGTCTCCTTTGGGTTCATGCCGGCGCTGGGTTCGTCCAGCAGCAGCAGCTTGGCGCCGGTGGCCATGGCGCGGGCCATCTCCGTTCGACGCCGGTTGGCGTACGAGAGCACCTCCACCGACTGGTGCAGCCGGAAGCTCATGAGGCGCGGTCCGAAGAAGGCCAGCTTCTCGAGCGCCTGCTCGTGCGCCTCGCGCTCCTGCCGCAGGTAGCCGGGCGTGCGCAGCACGGAGCTGAGCCAGTTGCTGCGCAGCCGGTGGTGCTGCGGGATGAGCACGTTCTCGAGCACCGTCAGGTTGGTGAAGAGCCGCAGGTTCTGGAAGGTGCGCGCCACGCCGCGGTCCACGATGGCGCTGGGCTTGAGGCCCTTGAGGCTGCGGCCCTCGAAGTCGATCTCGCCGGAGTCCGGTGTGTAGACCCCGGTGATGAGGTTGAACACCGTGGTCTTGCCGGCGCCGTTGGGGCCGATGAGGCTCACGATCTCGCCTTGCTTGAGGTTCAGCGACAGGTCGGTGATGGCCTGCAGGCCGCCGAACGACTTGTAGACGTTCTTCAGTTCCAGCATCAGCCCACCTCCTCCGTTCGGTCGGCGTCGTCTTCGTCCTCTTCTTCCTCACCGGCCAAGCTGGCGGACAGGGCCGCGTTGCTGAGCCAGGCGTCCTGGGCCCGCTCCTCGTCGGTGGGTTCGTCGAGCCGCTCACGGAAGAGCATGGCCCAGCTGAACTCCTTGCGGCCCATGACGCCCGAGGGCCTGAGGATCATGATGGCGATGAGCAGGATGGAGAGGGTGATGGCGCGCATGCCGAAGCCCTGCCACCTCTGCTGCAGCGCCGCCATGTCCGTGCCGAAGAGGCCGAAGCCCACGGCCACCACGCCCAGCACGAGGGGCGCCCACACCAGCGGACCCGCCACCGGCTTGAGCCGCTTGTGGCGCCGGACCAGGAAGGCGATGAGCGCGCCGGCCAGCAGCACGCAGCCAAGCGCCAGCGTCCAGGTGGAGAGGGGGTAGCTCTGCTCCAGCGGGTCGCCGTACTGCCGCACCCACACCACCAGCGCGGTGCCGATGAGGGCACCCGTGATGGAGCCGGTGCCGCCCACACTGATGGCCACCAGGAAGTAGAAGGTGAGGAAGAACAGGAAGAGGTCGAGGCGCGCCGTGCCCACCCAGCTGACCCACAGGCCGCCGGCCACGCCCGCGAAGAAGGCGGAGATGGCGAAGGCCAGGACCTTGTGATACGAGGTGTGCACGCCCATGGCTTCGGCCGCTATCTCGTCCTCGCGGATGCCCTGCAGCGCCCGGCCGTAGGACGAGTACTTCAGCCGCGACATGACGAAGACGGCGATGGCGAGGAGCCCGAAGGTCCACCAGACGGACTTGCCGAACGCCGAGGGCACCCCGGCGAAGCCGAGGGCGCCGTTGGTGAACGACGACATCATGGGCGTGGAGGCCAGCAGCCTGATGGCCTCACCGAAGGCGAAGGTCACGATGGCCAGGTAGTCGCCCCGCAGCCTGAGGCTGGGGAAGCCGACGATGATGCCGAAGACGGCCGCCAGCAGCCCGCCCAGGAAGAGGGCTATGAGGAAGCGCACCCAGAGGGTCTCGGGCGTGGCCAGCGCCTCGAGCCCCAGGCCACGCATCCAGTTCTCGACCGAGAGGCCGATGGCGAAGTCGGAGAGGTTGGAGCGGGCGGAGGCCGAGAGGTTCTCGCGCGTGGCCGCCGGCAGGATGAGCAGGCCGGTGACGTAGCCGCCTATCAGCATGAAGCCGTGATGCCCCAGGGAGAGGATGCCCGTGACGCCGTTGATGAGGTTCAGGCTCACGGTGGCTATGCCCCAGATGGCGAAGAGGGCGAAGACCTGCTGCAGCTTCACGCCGCCGCTGCTGTCGACGAAGAAGAGGATGACCGCCACCAGGGCCAGGCCGCCCAGGGTGAGCAGCGTGTTGCGCGTGCGGTTGTTCAGGTAGTGCGGCTTGTAGCCGGCCTCGGCGGGGCTGAGACCGGGCCGCGGCTTCGGCGCTGCGGCCGGCGGGACGGTGTCGTTGGGGAGGCTCATACCTTCTCCGAGAGGTCTTCACCAACGATGCCGCTGGGACGTATGAGGAGGATCAGGATCATGGCGAGGAAGGCGAAGGTGTCCTTGTACTCCGTGATGCCCGCGAACGACGGGGTGCGCGGGAAGAGCGCGGTGAGGAAGTTCTCCAGGAAGCCCAGCAGCACGCCGCCCACCACGGCTCCCGGCAGGCTGCCGATGCCGCCGATGACGGCGGCGGCGAAGGCCTTGATGCCGGGCAGGATGCCGAAGATGGCGGGCTGGTTGATGCTGCCGAAGGTCATGCCCCACATGACCGCCGCGGCGGCCGCCAGCATGGAGCCCAGCAGGAAGGTCGTGGCTATGACGCGGTCGACGTTCACGCCCATCATGCGGGCCGTCTCGGCGTCCTGGGCCGTGGCGCGCATGGCCTTGCCCAGACGCGTGCGGGTGACGAAGAGCGTGAGACCCACCACCAGTATGGCGGTGATGATGGGCACGAGTACGACCATCCACGAGGTGAACACCGTCTCGCCCAGCACCTGGAACTGTAGCGGGCCCGTGAAGAAGCTCTCGGGCCGGAAGGGCGTCTGCCGGTTGGAGAAGGCGAGGATGCCGAAGTTCTGCAGGAAGAAGGAAACGGCGATGGCCGTGATGAGCATGGAGTTGCGCGGCGCGCCCCGCAGCGGCCGGTAGGCCACACGGTCGATGGTCACGCCCAGCACCCCGGTGACGAACATGCTGGCCACCATGGCCGCCAGCCAACCGAGCGTGGTGCTGGCCAGGGCGACCGTGACGGCGATGAACGCCAGTGCGCCGCCCGCCAGGACCAGCGGGTCGGTCATGCTGCCGCGCCAGAAGTTGAGGATCTGCATGAAGCCGTACGTGACGACCAGGGCCACCAGGATGGCCACCGGCCAGGCGAGCGGCGTGAGGCTGAAGAGGAAGTAGGCCGCGAACGCCCCGACCATGAACACCTCGCCGTGCGCGAAGTTGATGAGGCGGATGATGCCGTACACCATCGTGTAGCCCAGGGCTATCAGCGCGTAAAGGCTGCCTAGCTGGAACGACCTCACGATGGCGCCCGCGAAGAAGGCGGCGTTGAACGCCGGGTTGAGGCTGTAGAGATAGAGCATGCGCCAGACGATGAGGCCCACCAGCCCCAAGCCGATGGCCCAGGGCAACCACGAGCGTCCGCGCTTCACCGTTGAAGATATAGCCGACAAGCTGAACTCCTAGTTGGGGCGCCCCGGCGAGGCGCCTGTTCCGTTGCTGAACATCGCCGGGCTCTCTCCCGGCCGCTTGAAGGGTGTAAAGGCGGGCGGCAAGGGCTCCGTTTCCTATCAGCCCTTGCCGCCGGCGCCGTTCAGCGCTGTATCAGAGCGCTGGGCTTAGTCGAGCGAGATGCCCCTGAGCGTGGCCTTCACCCAGTCGTTGCCCTCGAACTGGTAGGCGTACAGGCCCATCACGCGGTTGGCGGGCGTGCCGTCGGTGCCAACGTAGGTGATGTCGCCGGACACGCCGGGGAAGTCCTCGAGCGCCATGAGGGCGTCGCGAACGGCGGCGGAGTCGGTGCTGCCAGCGTCCGTCACGGCCTGCCAGACGACCTTGTAGCCGTCGGCGCCGGAGAGGGTGAAGCCGGTGAAGTTGGCTTCGTCGTGCACGGCCAGGAACGCTTCGCCGAACTCGGCGGCGCGCTCGGCGGCCGCACCTTCGAGCACTTCGGGCTCACCGAAGCTGGTGAACGCGAAGTCGTCGAACGCCACGCCACCGCCGTCGGGGCACTGCGAGTCGTCCGCGGCGTCGCCGCCGAGGATCGGCATGCCGAAGCCCTGCTGGCGCAGCTGCGGCACGAGCGAGGCAGCTTCGGCGCAGAAGCCGGTGTAGTAGATCATGTCGGGCGCGAAGGAGCGCAGGTTGTTGATCTGGGCCGAGAAGTCCACGTTGTTGGAGGTGTAGTCGAGCACCGTGGTGGTGCCGCCCATGGCCTCGAACTCGTCCTGGAAGAAGCCGGCCAGGCCCACCGAGTAGTCGTCGTCCTGCTGACGGAAGACGGCCACGTTGCGCGCACCCACGTCGTTGTAGGCATACTGCGCGGCCACGGCGCCCTGGAACTGGTCGGTGTAGGGGATGCGGAAGATGTAGTCACCGATCTGGGTGGTTGCGGGGTTGGTGGAGCCGGTGCTCACCAGCACTATGCCGGCCGGCTGCAGCACTTCGGCGGCAGGGATGGTGTGGCTGGTGGAGTACGAGCCGAGCACCGCCACGACGCCCTCGTCGACGAAGCGGTTGGCGCAGGCCACCGAGCCCTCGACGGTGCTGGCGTTGTCGCATACGGAGAGTTCGACGGGACGCCCTAGCAGTTCGGGCTGCTGAGAGAGTGCGACCTCGATGCCGTACAGGGTGTCGTTACCAGTTACGGCCATTCGCCCGGATAGTTCGAGGTTGACCCCGATCCGGATGGGATCCTGGGCGAAGGCGAAACCTCCCAGGAGCGCAAGTACTGCGACCATTGCGGCCAATCGCTTCATAAACGTGTCCTCTCCGACGACAGTTAGCGATGTCGCGATACACGAACGCCATCGTTCGGGCGTCGCGAGCTATGGATTTGTCCGTCTCCGCACTATATCCAGGTAGCGCATCGGACTGTCAAACGTGTGAGCGTTAGATGAACATGCCCGCCGGTAGCCCGTCAGGGGCGCCGTTAGGGGCATAACGCCCTGACTTGCCCCTATGTGCAACGCACCGCACTTCGGCATATCGTCGGGAGCATGAGCAACGTCTTCTTTCCGTCCACCGGCACCCGCCTTGATCGGAGTCCGTTCTCCTCCACCCTCGTCCTCGTCGCCGTCCTGCTGCTGGTCAGCCTGGCGGGCTGGGCCGCCGCCTCTCCCACGGAGCTGGACGACGCCGTGCGCGAGTTCACTGGGGCCGAGAGCGGCTACCTGGAACTGGATGTACTCGCCCTGGAGGAAGATCTGAACGACAGCCTGCCGGCTAGCGGGTCGGTGTTCCTGCCCTCGGCTACGCTGCACCCGCTCACCAAAGCGGTCCTGCTGCTGGAGAACGCGGAAGGCGACCTGTCACGCAGCCGGCATCACATGAGCGTACGCGTGGTCCAGGCCGAGTCCCTGACCCCTGGGGGAAGCGAGCCCGTGCTGTTCGTGCAGCTCGACCGGTACAACCTGGGGCCGGCGATCCGGGCGGAGCTGGCGGAGAGCCTGGGCGACGAGCACGTGGCGCCTGCCGAGGAGTTCGGCGTGGG
>CAYXUE010000028.1:26148-31828 GCA_964467885.1 uncultured bacterium
CTCGAGAGCGGTCTGGCGCCGGAGCCCGTCATGGAGATCGTCTCGAGGCAGGGCGACCTGCTGGACGATTCGCTGGAGGCCATCTGGCATCGCCTGCTGTCGTACTCGTTCACGGGCACCACGCCCGAGTTCCTGGAGGCGCCCGCCTACCAGTGCCGCCGCGGCGGGGAGGGCTGGGCCGCCCCGGGCCAGTACTGCCCCTGAGCGCAGCCTGTCGATGTAGAGGTCCCCGGAACGAGACACCGGTCGACGCCACGTGGCGTCGACCGGTGAACTTCTTGACGTAGTCGTCGACCTCTTCGTCGACCTCGGACGGCGCGGCGTCAGGCGGCCCGGGCCCGCAGGCGCGTGGGCGGCGTGGGCGAGGCTCCGGCGCGGGTGGGCGCTTCGAAGCGCTTCAGGCGCAGCGCGTTGGTCACCACGAAGACGCTGGAGAGGCCCATGGCCGCCGCCGCGATCATGGGTGAGAGCAGCACGCCGAACGAGGGGTAGAGTACGCCGGCCGCCACCGGGATGAGCACCACGTTGTAGGCGAAGGCCCAGAACAGGTTCTGCTTGATGTTCCGCAGGGTGGCGCGCGAGAGCGTGATGGCGTTGGGCACGCCGGTGAGGTCGCCGCCCGTGAGGACCACGTCAGCGGACTCGATGGCCACGTCCGTGCCCGTACCGATGGCCACGCCCACGTCCGCCTGCGCCAGCGCGGGGGCGTCGTTGATGCCGTCGCCCACGAAGGCCACGGAGTTCCCCTCCTCCTGCAACTCGGTGACCTTGGCCGCCTTGTCGCCGGGCAGCACCTCGGCCACCACCTCGTCTATGCCCAGCCGCTGGCCGATGGCCTGGGCGGTTAGGCGTGTGTCGCCCGTCAGCATGACCACCCGTAGACCGAGGCCGTGGAGGGCGTCGATGGCTGCCGGGGTGCTGGCCTTGATCGGGTCGGCTACGGCGAGGAGGGCCACCACCACGGGCGCGCTACCCGCCACTGTGTCCGCTTCGGCTGCGTGACCCAGGGCCACGAACATGGGCGTCTTGCCCTCGTTAGCCAGGTCCGCGGCGGACTTCTCCAGTTCGGGCGCTGCCTGGGCGCCGACCCTCGCCATGTAGCGAGATGCGCCCACGTACACCCGTCGGCCGCCCGCCAGGCCGGTCACGCCGTAGCCCGGCACGGCCTCGAACTCCTGGGCCTCGGCCGGGGTGGCGCCCCGCTCGGCGGCGCCGCGCACGATGGCGCTGGCTACGGGGTGTTCGGAGGAGCGTTCCACCCCCGCCACCAGAGCCAGGATCTCCGCCTCGCCCAGGTCGGCACCCGGCGCCAGGGTCACGTCCGTCAGTTCCGGTCTGCCCTCCGTCAGCGTGCCCGTCTTGTCGAGCACCACCACATCTGCGTTGCCCACGCTCTGCAACGCCACGCCGTTGCGGAACAGCACGCCCATCTCGGCGGCCTTGCCCGTGCCCACCATGATGGAGGTGGGAGTAGCCAGACCCATGGCGCAGGGGCAGGCGATGATGAGCACCGCCACCATGTTCACCAGCGCGAAGCTGAGCGCCGGGTCGGGCCCGAAGGCCAGCCAGACGACGAACGTCAGCGCCGCCACCACCATGACGGCGGGCACGAACCAGCGCACCACCTTGTCGACGAGGGCCTGGATGGGGAGCTTGGCGCCCTGCGCCGCCTCGACCATGGCGATGATCTGCGAGAGCACGGTATCGGCGCCCACCTTGGTAGCCCTGAAGCGGAACGAACCGGTGGTGTTGATGGTGCCGCCCACCACCTCCGCGCCCGCCTCCTTGGTCACCGGCATGGGCTCGCCGCTGATCATCGACTCGTCCACGAACGACGAGCCCGCCACCACCACACCGTCCACGGGCAGGCGTTCGCCGGGACGCACCACGATCTCGTCACCGCGGCGCACCTGGCCCACGTCCACCTGCATCTCCACGCCGTCCCGCACCACCGTGGCGGTGGGCGGCTGCAGCGCCATGAGCGAGCGGATGGCCTCACCCGTGCGCCCCTTGGCCCGCGCTTCGAACCAGCGTCCCAGCAGGATGAGCGTGATGATCACGGCCGACGCCTCGTAGTAGACGTGCGCCGTGCCGGCGGGCAGCCAGGAGGGGAAGAAGGTGGCCACCACGGAGTAGCCGTAGGCGGCGGTGGTGCCCAGCACCACAAGGGAGTTCATGTCCGGGGCGCCACGCAGCAAGGAGGGCACGCCGTAGCGGTAGAAGCGCCGGCCGGGCCCGAACTGCACCACGGTGGCCAGCACGAACATGACGAGGTTGCGGCTCTGCATCGGCAGCCAGGAATCCACCCAGGCGTGCAGTGGCGGGATGAGCATGGTGCCCATCTCCAGCAGGAAGAGGGGCACGGTGAACAGGGCCGCTAGCAGGAGGTCCCGCTCCAGGCGCTTGAGTTCGGCGGCGCGCGCCTCGCGCTCCACCTCGTCGCGCTTCTGGGTGTCGCTCACCTGCCTGACCTCGTAACCCGCCTTGCGCACGGCCTCTTCCAGCACGCCCTCGGCGAGGCCGGGCTGGAAGCGCACGGTGGCGCGCTCCGTAGCGAGGTTCACGTTGGCTTCCACCACGCCTTCGACCTTGCCCAGCGCGCGCTCCACGCGGTTCACGCAGGCGGCGCAGGTCATGCCCTCCACGCTGAGTTCCGCCAGGTCAAGGTTCAGGGCGGGCGGCCGGGAGCTACCAGGCTGCTGGGGGTGGGGCGTGGCTGCACCAGGCAGCGGCTGTACGGACTGACTCATCTCTTCCTTCCGGTGTCACGGTTCTGCTGTCGCGGTTATGCTGTCACGCTTCTGCGGCTCGTTCGCGCTGGCTGGCGCCCAAGACCGTGGTCGTTCGCGGTTCCGAACACCGCGGTCAGAGGCGGTACTTGAGCGCCTCCATCAGTTCGTCCACGATCTGCTCCGAATCGCCCCGCTGCGCGGCGGTCACCACGTGATCGCGCACGTGCGCCTTCAGCACGGCCTCGGACACCTTACGCACCGCGCCTTGCACCGCGCTGATCTGCTTGAGGACGTCCACGCAGTAGACGTTCGGGTCATCCAGCATGCGGATGACGCCCTCCACGTGACCTCGCACGCTCTTCAGGCGCAAGGAGGCGTCGGCGCGCGTGGCGGGGTCCAAGTGGAGGCAGTCGTGGGGCTCGTGCGCGGTCCGCGCGACCTCGAGCTCGCTGCTATCCGCCTCGGCCACGGAGCCCGCTCCCGCCACGGCGGGGGTCTGCAGCCGCTCCATCAGCTGGCGGGCGCGGCGGTGTAACCCTCTTCCGTCACGGCGGCCACCAGGTCGGCAACGCTAGCGGAGCCCTCCACCTTGGCGGTGCCGGCTTCGAGGTTCACCTCGGCAGCCGTAACGCCCGGCACTTCCTTGAGGGCGCGCTCGACGGCGCCGGAGCAGTGGCTGCAGGACATGCCTTGGATCTTGAGTTCGGTCATAAGGTTCTCCTCCGGACAGGCGCGGCGTAGCAGCCGCGTCGTGTACTGAGTAGATGATAGCACCCCCCCTGGGGTGGGGTCCAGTGAGCAAGACGGGCCTCTCGACTCCGCGGAGCCGCAGGTCACGCCCCCGTCGATCTTGCTGGGTCGCTCGTAGGCTTACGCCCTACTCGTCGTCCTCGTTCCGATCATGGTGCTCCAGGTCGGCCGGCCTCTTGGGGCTGACGATGGAGGGTGGATCGGAAGCGGGGAAGGAGCCATCGACGCCTTCGTCCAGTTCTTGATCCAACTGCTCGGGGGTGAGGTGGTCCTCCCGTTCCCAGCCCGGATCCCCCGGGCTCAGGCCTTCGCGTTCCAGTCTGGCGCGGCGCTCCAGTAGCACCTCACGTGCCACGCGCTCTTCCCGTTCGGGGATGAACGGCGGGATCACGTCGTCCGGCCGCACCTCCGGTGCGCTGGCTGGTGCGTCCTGGAGGAAGGTACGCCGGGGCTTAGGTTCATGCTGTTCACGAGACTTGTTGGACATCGTCAGCACCTCCCGTTCCTGTAGGTAGATTAGGCGCTGCCGCCGGATAAGGGTGTGTCGAAAACGGCCCCCGCTAGGGGGTGGGTCCGCTGGCGCGCTCCGCCGCTCCACGGCGTACGGACTAGGCGGGCTCCGGGGCCTCGGCCAGGGCCAGCTTCCTGATCTCCAGCCCGCGCGTGGCGATGCGGCAGACACTGGCGTCGATGTCGCGCAGCAGCGTCAGGACCTCCAGGTGGTGCCCGCTCGAAGCGCGTGACTCGGGCAACTGCTCCTCAAGCCGGCTCAAGTGCGTGACCCGCATGCGACCCACCCACTGCTCGACCTCCTCGCGGCCATCCAGCACCAGCTCGGCCATACGCGAGTTGCCCGTGGCCAGCGCCGTGAAGGCCATGCGCATGCGCTCGAGCACCTTCGAGCCCGTCTCCGCCAGCTCGGCGCGGCCGGCGCGGCTGAACTCCAGACCCTCGGTCCGCAGCCGCTCCTCCCGCTTGCCCAGGCGCCTTATCTGGTCGCCCAGGTGCTCCAGCTCCGTGGCCACCAGCAGCAGGTGCTCGGACATCTCGTCCTCGGGGTTAAGGCGGCGGATGCGGGCCAGGTAATCGATGACGTCGTGCGTCAGGCGGTCCACCTTGGCCTCCCGCGCCTCCACCGGCTCGGCGTTCCAGCGCCCCTTGAGGATGCCCTCCACCGCTATCTCGGTCATGACCGCCACCTGGTCGCTTATGCGCACCGTCTCGCGCAGCGCCAGGGCCGAAGCCAGCTTGGCGTCGTCTATGGCGTCGTACCGCAGGTACTTGGGCGCCGCGTCGTCGTCGGCCCGGGGCACCAACTCACCGCTCAGACGGGCGAGCGGCGAGGCCAGCGTGGCCCCCAGCAGGGAGATGGCCAGGTTGAAGAACGTGTGGGCGTTGGCCACCTCGCGCGCCTTGCCCCCGCCGATGGACTCCAGCAGCTCGGTGGCGGGGCCGAGCAGGAACACCACGGCAACGGCGCCCGCCGAGGTCACGAGCAGCTGCATGAGTGCGGTGCGCTGCGCGTTGGTGTCGAAGGTGCGCGACACGAGCAGCGGCATGAGGGCGCTGCCGGCGTTGCCGCCAACGGTCAGGGCCACGGCGGGCGCCAGGCCCACGCCGTCCGACAGGTAGAGGCCGAGGGCCACGGCGGTGACCGCGTTGGAGCTGGAGAGCAGCCCGCCCAGCACCGCACCCAGGATGAGCATGGCCGTGGGACGGCTCTCGGCGGCGTCGATGAGCATGCTGAAGAGCTCGCCCCCGGCCAGGGCGCTCATGGAGTCCACCGTGATGTCGAGGCCGAGGAACAGGAGGCCCGCGCCCAGAAGCAGCGTGCCCGGCGCTTTGATGCGATTCCACAGGCTCGCGAAGTAGCCCACGCCGATCATGGCCCAGGCGTAGGCGCCCAGGCTGAAGGCCGCCAACTGGATGGCCAGCGTGGCGCCCAGTTTGGCGCCCAGCAGCAACGCGATGCCGGCGGACACGCCGACCAGGCCGCTGCCGACCAGGCTCAGGGCGGTGAGTGAGGTCGCCGTGCCGCTCTGGGTGGCGGCCGCCACGCCCGTGCCGGTGAGGAGGGCGTGGAAAGGCGAGCGCGTGGCCGCCGACATGAGGCGGCGCGCCGAAGGCCCGAGGATCTCCTGCAGCGAATCGGCGATCTTGTGGATGCCGAGGAGGAAGAGGGCCAGCCCGCCCACGGC
>CAYXUE010000029.1:0-3845 GCA_964467885.1 uncultured bacterium
GGGTGCGCCTTCTTGGCGGGAGCGAACGGCTCCTCCACGCTGACGTGCAGCTGCTGCGCGCCCAGCTCGAACCACACACCGCCGCGCGAGCGCAGCGGTTCGGGTTTGGGTACCTCTGGTAGGCCGATCAGTTCCCCGTAGAAGGCGCGCGCTTCGGCCTCGCGCCCGCGCGGCATGGTGACCTGCGCGTGCTCCAGCTCGAAGGCTTGGATGGTCGGCCGCCAGGCGGTTAGGCGCTCCTGCGCCACGCGAACGCTGGTGGCTAGCCACTCGGGCGTCAGGCGGTGGTCCAGGATCTCCTCGGCCGTCATCCATACCAGTTCGGCGATCTCTTCCGGCTCGCGCACCTCGGCCTCGCCGGGTTCGACCTCCGCCAGGAACACCACGTCCATCACGAAGGTGTCCTCCTGCATCTCGAAGCTCTTGCTCTCCAGGTACTCGAGGCGTTTGATGGTCAGGCCCGTCTCCTCCAGTAGTTCGCGCTTGGCGGTCTCCTCCAGTACGTTCCCGCCCACGGTGGCTGGCTCCACCTTGCCGCCGGGGTATGCCAGGGCGCCTGGGGCGTAGTCCTCCCCTTCGGAGCGCACCGTCATGAGGAACTTGTCGCCCCGCACCACCGCTAGTTCCACGTTCACCACGTACTTGTAGTCATCCACGCAGCGAGGCTACACCGCGCGCCGCCCAAGCCTCGGCGCCCCTGCCGCAGCGGGCCGTTACAGGCAGCGGCTGGATTTGACCTATTCCCACTTTAGGCCTAAAGTAGTTATTCGTGCGGGTTCGCCCCGCCTATCCCACAAGCCAGCAGTAGGCTCCAGCCTCACAAGCCAGGCGCTATCCACGGGTCCGGTCCGGACCCTGAAAGGTTCACTATGTCCCAGGCAAAGATCGGCATCATCCTAGGCAGCACCCGCGACAACCGCTTCACCGACGTACCCGCCCGCTGGGTGCAGGAAGCTGCTGCCAACCGCGGCAACCTAGACTTCGAGGTCCTCGACCTGCGCGACTTCGACCTGCCCTTCTTCAACGAGAAGGCCTCGAACGCCTGGGTCCCCACCCAGAACCCGGAAGGCATCCGTTGGCAGAAGAAGCTCGCCGAGTTCGACGGCTTCATCTTCATCACCCCGGAGTACAACCACTCGATCCCGGCCGTGCTGAAGAACGCACTGGACTTCGCCTCCCCCGAGTGGAACCGTAAGCCGGCCGCCTTCGTGGGCTACGGCCCTGTCGGTGCCGCCCGCGCCGTGGAGCAGCTGCGCCTCGTAACGGCCGAGCTGCAGATGGCCTCCGTGCGCAGCGCCGTTCACATCCAGGGCGCCGACTTCATGAGCGTGGCTCAGGGCGAGCGCACCCTGGAGTCCATCGATTACCTGAACGACGGGCTGGAGGGCCTCTTCAGCGACCTGGAGTGGTGGACGCTCGCGCTCAAGGACGCGCGCGAGAAGAGCCCGGAGCTCGAGAAGGCCGCGTAAGGCCGTACACCACTAGAACCGCGCTGGCAGCCGCCCATCCGGGCGCCGCCAGCGCTGTTCTGTTATTCAGGGTTGGTGCGCCCCCTTAAGCGAACGCGTCCGCCAGCAGCCTGTAGGAGGCCAGGCGTTCCTCGTGGGCGGCTATGTGGCTGGTGACGATGAGTTCGTCGACCCGGAGCTTATGCACCAACTCCCAGAGACGCTCGCGCACCTGCTCGGGCGTGCCCCACACGAGCATGCGCCTGGAGGCCTGCGCCATCTCCTGCTCCTCGGGCGTGAACTGGTACGCGGCGGCCTCCTCCGCCGTGGCCAGCAGGCCGCGCTCGTTGCGGCGGATCCGCAGCCACATCAGGTCGTGGGAGCGGGCCAGCATCTCGGCGCGCTCCTCGTCCTCGGAGACGATGACGGCCACGCCCAGGATGGCGTACGGCTCGGCCAGCTCCTCCGAGGGCGTGAAGCCGTCGCGGTACGCCTGCAGAGCCGGCACGGCGTAGTCCGGGCTGAAGTGATAGGCGAAAGAGTAGCCCCGGCCGGTCTGCGCCGCGTACTGCGCGCCCCAGGTGCTGGAGCCGAGGATCCACAGGGGCGGCAGTTTCACGCCGGGTAGCGCCGCCGAGATCTTGCCCAGCGGGTGCCCCTCCAGGAAGTCGGACTCGCCGGCGTAGGACCTGAGCATCTCCACCTGCTGAGGGAAGTCGTTGGCGGCCAGCAGCTCGGTGCTGCGCCGCAGGGCCAGGGCGGTCACCTGGTCCGTGCCGGGCGCCCGCCCGAGCCCTAGGTCGATGCGGCCCGGGTACAGCGCTTCCAAGGTCAGGAAGTCCTCCGCCACCTTGAGCGGGGAGTGGTTGGGCAGCATGACGCCGCCGGAGCCCACGCGGATGGTGTCGGTGGCGCCGGCCAGCACCGAAATGAGGGTGGTGGTGGCCATGGAAGCGAATGCCGGCGTGTTGTGGTGCTCGGCCACCCAGTAGCGGCGGTAGCCCAACTCCTCGGCCAGCCGCGCCAGCTCGACGCTGTTGGCGAAAGCCTGGCTGGCGTTCTGATCCGGTGGTACCGGCACGAGGTCTAAGACGGATAACGGTATCGCCATCCTCCGAACTTACCCGGAGTTCCGGCCCCCACCAGGTATCGCACCAGCCAGGTTGGCCGCTGCCCTACTCCTCGGCCTCGGCTGCCGCCTTCAGCATGAGCAGCTTGCGCTCCCAGGTGCGGCCTAGCTCCTCCAGCCACTCGGAGGAGCGTGCCAGCGTGCTCGGCTCGAGCGAGTAGACGACCTCGCGGCCCCGGCGGCGCGACTCCACCAGCCCGGCGTCGGCCAGCACCCGCAGGTGGCGGTCCACCGCCTGGCGGGTTATCGGTGCTCCCTCCGCCAGGCTGGTGGCGCTGCCGCTGCCGCGCTCGGCCAAGGCGGTTAGCAGCGCCGCGCGCGTCGGGTCTCCCAGCGCGGCGAAGACCGCGACCATGTCGCTGCTTACGTTCCTGCTTACGTTCCTGCTTGCGTCCGTATACATGTCCCAGCGATCCTCCCCCGTGGGCTACGCGGCCGCCCCTTCCACGTAGGCTCGGGCCGCCTCCAGCTCCTGGTCCCAGCCCTGCAGGTTTGCCTCGTAGTTGCGCCTGCGCACCTCCTCGTCGGGCGAGAGCGCCTGGAAGCCGCTCTCCTTCACGCGCAGGCTCACGCCGCCGGGCCTCTCCTCCACCCAGAACTCGACCAGGTTCTTGGGGGCGCCGCCCTCGCCCTCCAGCTCCGTGTCGCCGCCCAGCCAGCGGAACGCCACGTACCGGGGCGGGTCCTGCTCCACGGTCTGGATGCGGAAGGAGCCGTACTTGGGGTGCGTGACGGTGGTGACGTCGCCCTCCGCCGAGACCAGGTTCTCGGTGATGCTGCCCTCGTTGATCCACCAGCCCGGCCGCGAGACGAGGTCGTACACGCGCTGCGCGCTGGCGCCGATGTCGATGGACTTCTCGATGGTGTCCGGGGTGATGTTCGGGGTCAAGTTCGGGGTCATGTTCCGTGTCTTGTCCATACGCTCTCCCTTTGGTCCGATGGCGGTTCCGCCGTCGGCCGACCTGCAACCGAAGTGTTGCACATATGGCGCCGAAGTGCAACCGCTACGTTGCACCAACTGTTAGCCCGCGAACCCCTCGAGGCGCCGAGCCATCGCCAGCGCGGCTTCCCTCAACTCCTCGGGCTCCTCGATCCGCACGGTCACCTCGAGCCGCAGCAGGTGGTAGAGCACCCAATCGAGGCCCGCGCGGTTGGTCCTCACAGTCAGTCGCACGCCCCGCTCGGCGGGCTGAAGAACCACCGTCGCCAGCGCGAGGCGGGCGCTGGCCGTCTGCAGGTCCATGTCGATCCACGCCGAGCAGACGATG
>CAYXUE010000029.1:3945-11536 GCA_964467885.1 uncultured bacterium
ATGGCGTCGTTCACGTGGCGCATGGCGTCGAATCCCTCGGGCGCGGTGAAGGTCTCCGTGAGTGGCGTGACGGACCTGATACGGTCCACGCGGAAGGTCCGCAGGTCCTGGCGCAGGTGGCAGTAGGCCACCACGTACCAGGCGCCCACCTTCGCCAGGCCGTAGGGGTCGATCTTGCGCACGGTGACGGCGTTGCCCTGGCCGCCATCCCCCCGCCCGCCCCGGTAGCTCAACTCCACGCGCTGGCCGGCGCTGCTGGCCTCCGCCAGGGCGATGACGTGAGCGCTGGGCGCCGCCACGGAGCGGGCCTCAACGTTGGGCGCGGGCCGCAAGGCCCGCTGCAGGGCGCGCACCCGCGTGCGGATGGAGGGCGAGAGGACGGTCTCCAGGCGGGTGAGCGCGCGGTTGGCGGCCTTCTCCAGCACCTCGTCGCTGTTCGTGGCGGCGGCCCGCAGGCCCGTGACCAGCGCCAGCAGCTCATCGTCCGTGAAGCGCACGGCCGGCAGCAGCGCCCCCGCCTCCAACCGCACCCCACCGTTGTGGCCGGGCTGGGTCTCCACCGGCACGTCCAGTTCCAGCAGCCGCCGCAGGTCGCGCCTCACGGTGCGTTGCGACACCCCCAGCTCGGTCGCCAACGCCTCCGTGGTGCGCACTCCCCTGCCCTGCAGCGCTTCGACCAGGTCGAACAGGCGCCTCGGTAGCGCATTCGGCATGGCGTCAGCCTAGCGCCAAAGCGGACACGAAATGGCCAGGTAGTGCCCTAGGCTCTAACCCTGAAGGAGGGAACGCATGGACGCGACCAGCCATGAACCGCAAGCAGCGGCCCAGGACCTACCTACCGCGCTGACGAAGACCTACGCCTCGCACTACCGGGAGTTGCTGGAGGGGGTGCCGCGCGGACAGCCCAGCTGGGTCACCACGGGCGGCCCCGAGGGCGGCCTCCACGGCACCCTGGAGGGCGTGAGCGCCGCGGAGGCCTCGCGCGACGTGAACGGCACCACGCTCGCCGCGCACGTGGAGCACCTCAGATGGGCCATGCAGCTCGTGAACGACTACTACGGCGGCAAGGAGGCGCCACCGGACTGGTCCGAGAGCTGGAGCGTGACGACCGTGGACGAGGAGTCCTGGCGCTCCCTCAGAGAGGCCCTCCGCACCACCGGAGAGACCCTCCTCACTCACCTGAGCACCCCTGTGGAGTGGGACCAGGAGATGGGCCGCATGGCCCTGCTGGCTTCGTACGGGCACACGGCGTACCACCTGGGCGCCATCCGGCAGCTGGCCAAGGCGGTGAAGGTGGGCTGACCCGCAGCGAATAAGGTCGGCCGCCGCCCGACGTTGGTCAGGCGGCGGCCGATCCATGTTCTACGCGGGACGCCCCTCAGGGCCGTCCGCTTCTCAGTTCTGGTAGAAGCGCAACTTGTTGAACTCGAGCTCGACCTCGGTGCCGGCGTCGTCCTCCTCGACCTCCAGCTCGAGGTAGACGTCCTCGTCCTCGAAGCGGTACTCCACCTCCCGCTCGTCGTCGTCATCGTCGTCGATCTCGACCACGTTCCAGCCCAGGCTCTGCAGCAGGTCGTCGTAGTAGGTGAAGACGGCCTCCGGGTCGGTCTCGGGATGGTCGAAGTTGAAGTCCCACTCGACGTCCAGCACGTCCGCACCTGGGTAGACGGGGATGTCCAGGTCTATGAACCCGGTGAGGCTGAACGCCGGGATCGTGGAGCCATCCGCGTAGGAGCGCGGGTCCTCCACGTCGAGGTCCACGTTGACGTCGCCGTCCTCCAGCTCGACCTCGAGCTCCACCCAGACGCCGGTGGTGGTGTTCCTGTACTCCGCTTCGATCTCGTCGTCATCGTCGACCTCGAGGTCCCTCTGGTCGAAGCCCTGACTCTGCAGCGAAGCGTCGTAATGATCGAACACGGCCCGCACGTCCCTGGTGTCGTACTCGATCTCGACGTCCCACTCGAGATCGTCGGTGGTCACGTTCATGTACTGGAACGAGATCTGGTCGTCCAGGGCCAGCACGGCTTCGGCGCTGGGCTTGGAAGCCACGGGGTCCGGATCCGGGTCGGGGTCCGGGCTGGTGGGGCCGCCGTTGCCGTTGCCGCAGGCCGCAAGCAGGAGCACCGTCAGGATGCCCAGCAGGATCAGTGCGAACGAAGGCTTCCGGCCGTCGCGCTCCCGGTGATCGTGGATGTTCCTCATCTACTTCCTCCTTCAGTGATACGTAGGCGCCCAATTGGGCGCCGGCGCCCTGGCGTCTCACTTGGTGGACGGTAGCAGCGTCCACCGACCAGCGACGGATAGATAGCACAAGCCCACCGCAGTGTTAAGCCCGCAGCGAGCTGAACGGGCCGCTCAGGGGGCGAAGCCTAGCTGAAGTAAACGCCGATCTGGTGTCCGCCTATCTCCTGAACGTGCACGTCCATGTCGTAGATGGCGCGCAGCACGGGCGGCGTCATGACCTGCTCGGGCCCGGCGTGGTGCACCACCCGGCCGTCCTTCATGGCGATGATCGAGTCGGCGTAGGTGGAGGCGAAGTTGATGTCGTGCAGCACGATGACCACCGTCTTGCCCAGCTCGTCCGTCACGCGCCTCAGTTGCTTCATCATGGCCACGGAGTGCCGCATGTCGAGGCTGGCCAACGGCTCGTCCAGCAGCACGAAGTCCGTGTCCTGACAGAGCACCATGGCCACGAATGCGCGCTGGCGCTGGCCGCCGGAGAGCTCGTCCAGGAAGCGCTTGCGCAGGGGGCCGAGCTCCAGGTAATCGATGGCTGCCTCGATGTGCTTCTGGTCTTCCACCGTGGGCCGGCCCTTGGAGTGCGGGTAGCGCCCGAACGCCACCAGGTCCTCCACCGTGAGGCGCACGGCCAGGTGGTTGTCCTGCCGCAGCACGGAGATGCGCTTGGCCAGCACGTCGCTGGGCAGCTTGCTTATGTCCTCGCCGTCTAGGTGCACGCTGCCGGCGTCGTGCTTCATGAGCCGGCTGGCGATGGAGAGCAGTGTGGACTTGCCGGCGCCGTTGGGCCCGATGATGGCGGTGATGCCGCCACGGGGGATGGTGACGCTGACGTTGTCGACGACCGCGGTGTGTCCGTACTTCTTGGTGATGCCTCTGAGTTCGATCACCGGACGACCCCTTTCACGAGTAGGTAGATGAACACGAGTCCGCCGACGAACTCGACTATGACGGAGAGACTCGTATCGAACGAGAACACCCGTTCGAGGACCATCTGGCCCCCGACGAGCGTGATGATGGCTAGAAGCGCGGCCGCCAGGATGATCACCCCGTGCCGGTACGAGCGCACCAGCGCGTAGGCCAGGTTGGCTACCAGCAGACCGAAGAACGTGATGGGCCCTACGAGGGCCGTGGAGACGGCCACCAGCGCCGTGGTGGCGCCGAGGACTATCATCACGCTGCGTTGGTAGTTGACTCCCAGGTTGATAGCCATCTCGCGGCCTAAAGCCAGCAGGTCGAGCGTGTACCGCATGCGCCACATGCCCGCTAGCACCACTACGAGTACCACGGCCGATACCAGAAGTAGGTTGCGGTCGATGGAGTTGAAGCTGGCGAAGCCCATGTCCTGCAGCACCGAGAACTCGGTGGGGTCCATGACCCGCTGCAGCAGGTTGGTGAAACTTCGGATCATCAGCCCGAAGACGATGCCCACCAGCACCAGCAGGTGCAGGCTCCTCTGCCCCACCACGAAGAGGAAGTAGTAGAGCACGCCGGAGAACGCCATCATGACCAGCACCTCGAAGAAGAACTTGGCGTTGGGGCCTATCTCCAGCAGGCGGCTCGAGCCGAGGAAGAAGACGAGCAGGGTCTGGATGAGCATGTAGAGCGCGTCGAAGCCCATGATGGACGGCGTGAGTATGCGGTTGTTAGTGATGGTCTGGAACATCACCGTGGAGGCCGCTATGGCCGTGCCCACCAGCACCATGCCCAGCACCTTGCGGCCGCGGAAGGGGATGATGAAGCTCCACGAGCCGCGCGCGTCCAGGGTCATGAAGAGCACCACCACGCCGATGGCTAGCAGCGCCAGGATGATGAGGCTGGCCTGGGGCGCGAAGCGCCCCCAGCGCCGCCTGAGAGGCCGAGCGGGTTGGGTCACGCTAGCCGACACGCGAGGACCTCCGCAGCAGCATGAAGAGGAAGATGGCGCCGCCCACGAAGCCTACGACGGTGCCGATGGGGATCTCGAAGGGGTAGCGCAGCGTGCGCCCCAGGATGTCGCAGGCCAGCACGAAGCCGGCGCCGAAGACGGCCAGCCAAGGGATGGCGCGGCGCACGTTGTCGCCTATCAGCAGGCTGACCACGTTGGGCACCACCAGGCCGATGAAGGGGATGGCGCCCACGGTCACCACGTTCACGGCCGTGATGAGCGAGACGATGGTGAGCCCCAGCGCCACGATGCGCCCGTAGTTGACGCCCAGGTTCTTGGTGAACGCCTCGCCCATGCCGGCCACGGTGAAGCGGTCGGCGGCCACGTAGGCCAGCAGCGTGAGGCCGCCCGACAGCCACAGCAGCTCGTAGCGCCCGCGCAACACGCGCGAGAAGTCGCCGTTGGTCCAGGCGGCCAGGGACTGCAGGAAGTTGTAGCGGTAGGCCAGGAAGGTGGTGAAGGCGGCGATGACCCCGCCCAGCATGATGCCCAGTAGCGGCACCACCAGGGGCGAGCGCAGCGGCACGCGGCGCAGTATGAGCAGCAGCAGGGCCGTGCCGGCCAGAGCGAAGAGGCTGGCGATAAGGATCTTGAAGAACACCGACGAGTTCGGCGCGAACATAGTGACGACCAGGATGCCGAGGCTGGCGGCCTCGAGCGTGCCGGCCGTGGAGGGAGATACGAACTTGTTGCGCGAGAGCATCTGCATGAGCATGCCTGCCACGCCCATGGACATGCCCACCAGGATGATGGCGATGGTGCGCGGCACGCGGCTGACCAGCAGCACGAGGTTGGCGCGCAAGTTCCCGACGTCGAGCAGCTCGGAAACGGTGAGGCCGTAGGCGCCGATGGTCAGGCTGACGAGCGCCAGGACCAGGACGACCGCCACTCCCAGAATCAGGAAGGTTCGAGCAAGTTTGGGCCGCGGCTGCGGGACTATCAACGTTTCCTCCGACATAGTGGGTGGGTAGCAGGAGTTCCTTCCCCCGCCACCCACCCGAGGCTCACTTGCTTGCGGCAGGCGCTACGCCCTAGGCGACGCGCCGCACTTCACTCGGCGTAGGCTGCCGCCACCTCGTCGAGCATCTCGTTGGCGCTGGTCAGGCCGGCGCCCGAGACGATGTACCAGTTGAAGGGGTCGAGGTAGACGATGTTGCCTTCCTTCCAGGCCGTGGTCTGGTGCATGAGCTCGTTGTCGAGCACCTGCGCGGCCGGCTGCCCGCCTTCCGTGCCGATGGCGGCGTCGCGGTCGAGCACGAACAGCCAGGTGGGGTCGTGCTGCAGCAGGAACTCGAACGAGATGGGCTCGCCGTGCGTGGCGGCCTCCACGTCCTGCACGGCCGGCTCGAGGCCCAGGGTCTGGTAGAGCAGCGCGCCGCGAGCAGCCACGCCGCTGGCCGGCGCCAGCACCGAGAGGCTGCCGCCGTTGACCATGATCACCAGACCGTCACCGCCGGCTGCCACCGCGTCCCTCAGGGCCGCGATCTTGGCCTCGATCTCCGTCAGCGCCGCTTCGGCCTCCTCTTCCTTGTCGAAGATGGTGGCGAGGGTGCGGGTGTTGGCCGCCAGGCTCTCGTAGAAGTCGCCGCCGAAGGTCAGGTCGATGGTGGGCGCCAAGCGGGAGAGCTCGCCGTACACGGGGGCCGAGCGGCCCGCCACGATGACCAGGTCGGGCTGTGAGGCGTTGACCTCCTCGTAATCCGGTTCGAAGAGGCTGCCGATGTTGATGAGTTCGGCCGGTAGCCAGCTCGGAGCGGCGCCGGCCAGTGGCGGGGCGCCGTCGACCTCTACACCAAGGGTATGGAGCGTATCGATGGCGGCGTAGTCGTAGCTGAAGACGAGCGACGGGTTCTGCTCCAGGGTGGTCTCACCCTGGGCGTGTTGGACCGTCACCTGTTGAGAGAACGCGAAGGGGGATGCCCAGATCACAGCGGCCAGAACTGCGAACAGGCGGTGCTTGTAGCTCAGTGACATTGCTGCCTTCTCTCTTCCCGGCTCTCGCCGGGTTCGGGGGTTGGACGAGAAACGCGTCTGGGTCGCACTCCTCTAATCCTGAGTAGCCTACTCAAGATTACCCCGTAGAGATTTGCATAAGGTAATCCCTAGCGTCAAGCTCGGGAATAGAACTTACCACGCCCTGGAGCGGGTGTGGAGCGCTCGACAGCAACCGGATGCGGCTGCTGCCATACTTCCGTCATGGCCCGCGCCGCGAAGCACCCCCACCGGTCCAACCCCGACAAGGCGCAGCTACAGGAGGTGTTAGCCGCCCGCCCGGAGGCGGTGGTGGAGCTCTACCTGGCGGTGCACGCTCTCGTCCTGGAGGCCCTGCCCGAGGTCGAGCACTCGGTGGACCTGGTGGACGGCATGATGGGCTACGGCGCACATCAGTACGGTTACGGCGGCTGGGGCATGGCGGCGCTGGCGGCCCACAAGAAGTGGGTCTCGCTCGTGTTCATGCGGGCGGTGGAACTGGACGACCCGACAGCCATCCTGGAAGGCACCGGCAAGAACCTGCGGCACGTCAAGGTGCGTAGCCGCGAGCAGTTCGAGGAGCGGTCGGACGCCCTGCGGCACCTACTGAAGCAGGCCGCCGGGCTACCCGCACCGGAGTGAGCGCCCCAGGCCGCGAACTAGTCAGGCAGCAGCGTAAGGGGCACCCGTACGGCCGCATCGTGCTCGGCTAGGCCGCTGGGGTTGTCGCGCCGCAGGATCAGCACTGCCTCCGTCGGCTCGGCTACGTCGAACTCGAGCTCACCGCTGAAGGGCACGAAACCCGTGGTCATCCAATCACCATCAGCCATAACGTAATGGCTGGCCAGCACCCGCCCGTCCGCGCTCACCAGCTCGACCGGGAAGGAGCCCTCGAAGAACCACGGTCCCACGGCGCTACCGCTGATCAGCAGCGGGCTGCTGGGGCTCTCCTCCAGCCCGGGCGAATCCAACCGCACGAAGGCGCGCAGGCTCGATCGTTCAGCCAGCGGCCACTCCACCGTCACACCAGCTTCCATCGTTGCGGTCTCGGTCACCCCCAGCAGCTCCCGCTGCAACGCGGCCTGCTCGGACTCCGTGAACTCCTCCACCGCCCCGGGCTCGTAGTTCTCGTAACGCGTCAGCACCAGCCGCGACTCGAACTCGTAGCAGGACTCGCCCGTCCAGAGGCGACGCACCTCGCCCACGCTGTAGCTGCCGGCGGCGCCCTCGCCCAGGCCACCGAAGCGCGAGGTGGCGGCGGCCGGCAGGCGCAGGACACCGGGCTGCAGCTCGCCCCAACCGTTCGGCTGCGCCAGCAGGCAGGAGACCTCCGCCGTCAGGTCCGCCCGCTGCGCGATGCGCAGGCCGGCCGCGCTGAGGTTGGTGCCCGCGTAGGCCTCCGCCGGCAGGTAGAGGCAGTGGTCGAACGGCTCGGCGCAGGCGGGGATGGTGCTA
>CAYXUE010000029.1:11636-30369 GCA_964467885.1 uncultured bacterium
GGTGGTACGTGCGGGTTGAGGACGGGTGAAGGCGCCCTCAGCCGAGGCGCAGGAAGCCGTCCACCACCATCTCGACGGCCAGCATGATGAGCAGCATGCCCATCAGGCGCTCGAGTGCCGCCAGCCCCCGCTGCCGCAGCAGCTTCATGAGCAAGGGCGAGGCCAGGATGACGGCCGCGGTACCCACCCAGGCCAGGAGCAGCGCCAGGGTCCACATGCCCATGGCGCTGGGGTCGCTGCGCGCCATGAGTATGACCATGGCCATGGCCGAGGGCCCGGCTATGAGCGGCACGGCCAACGGCACGATGAACGGCTCGCCCTCGGGCTGCTGCCCCATGACCCCCTCCGGCCGCGGGAAGACCATCCGCAGCCCGATGACGGCCAGCACGATGCCACCAGCTATCGAGACGGATTCCTCGTGCAGTCCCAGGAAGTCGAGGATCTGCTGCCCCAGGAAGAGGAAGAAGAGCAGCACGAGGAGGGCGATGACCAACTCGCGCAGTACGACCTTGCGGCGACGTTCGGGCGCCACGTCCTTCAGGAGCGACAGGACCATCGGGATGTTACCGAACGGGTCCATCACGAAGAAGAGGAGTACCGCTGCCGACCAGACATCGCTGCCAACGCTCATGCCGTCGAGAGTAGCGGCTGGCCGCGCGGGGTGCGGCGAAGTTATTACACGTCGTTACTACCCACCCCGAGCCGCTACGCCGGGTTCAGCAGCTCCGCGTCGTCCACCCGGGCGTTGCCCACGCGCCTGTCGACCGCGTACCAGGTGAGCAGGTCGTCATGCGGAGCGTCCAGCAGGTCCTCCACCTCGTGGGGGTCCACCTGCTGCTTGTCGAGCCAGCGGTCCCATTCGTCCGGCTCGAGGATAACGGGTACGCGGTGGTGCAGCTCCGTCATGGCGCCGGTGGAGTCGGTGGTGAGGATGGTGCAGCTGGTGAGCGGTTCGCTGCCTTTGGTCCAGACCGAGTAGAGCCCCGCGAAGGCCATGGGTTGGCCGTCCTGCCGCTTGATGAAGTAGGGCTGCTTTTTGCCGTCCTCGGTCCGCCATTCGTAGAAGCCGCTGGCGGGGATGAGGCAGCGCATGCTCTTCATGGCGTCGCGGAACGAGGGCTTCTCGGCGGCGCTCTCGGAGCGCGCGTTGAATAGGGTGGACTTGAAGTCGGTCGGGTCCTTCACCCAGTGCGGGATGAGGCCCCAGCGCATGAACGACATCTCCCTGGCGCCGCCGGTGCGCGCGGTCACCACCGGCACCTCTTGCGTGGGGGCGATGTTGTAGCGCTCTCTCAGCGGCAGCGGCTTGACCTCGAAGAGCGAGGCGAGGTCGTCCTCATGGGTGTAGAGCGTGTACCTTCCGCACATCAGCTGACCTCCTTGAGCTCCGCGAGGATCTTCTCGCGGTCCGCCTCCTCGTACTGGCCAAGGGGCTCGTACGTCTCGACGAAGGCTTCGAGGCTCTCAAGGTGCGCCGGGAAGACCACGAAGTTGTGGTCCGCCATCACGTCCATGCGGCTCGTCTCGTAGAGTGCGCCGCTCCAGCCCGCGGCCTCGATGCGCTCGAGGCTGAAGCGGTGCAGGGTGGCCTGCATGAGGGTGTGGATGAGGTCTCTCTGGTCCTTGCCGAGCCGGTCCCAGGCGGCGTTGGCCTGCTGCCGACGGGCCTGGTGCCTGGCGTCGGCGATGGCGCTGGCCACCTCGCGCGCCTCTTCCCTGCTGAGCGGCTGGTCCTTCTCCTCCTGCTGCTGTCCCGCCACGGAGGGGGGTGGTTCCACGCCCTGCTGCAGGAGGCTGTTCACGAAGCCCGCCAGGTTGTAGATGGGCCTTCCCGCCTGCTCGGCGCGCGCCTGCAGCACGCGGGCGTAAGCCACTATGTCCAGCACGCGCTGCGGGCCGTACTGCGTGACGGTCTTGTCCGGATCCTGCCCCCAGCCGATGTCCTTGAGGGCGTCCACCGCCTGCAGTTCCTTGAGGAGCTGCTCCTTGTCCGCCTCGCGCGCCACGCGGCTGGCGATGCTGGCCGGCAGGCGTACGCGGGGTTTGAACACGTCGTTGCGGGCGATGGTGAAGCGCACCCGCTGCAGCTTGCGGCCCACCTTGAGCGGCTCGTACTCGTAGGTCAGGCTGGTGTAGGCGCGGAACTCCTCCTGCGCTTTGTCCAGCACGTAGCGGAAGTCCTTGAAGCGCTCGTACTTGCCGTCCAGACCCAGGCGCAGCTTGAGATCGTCGACGTCGAAGATCAGTTCGCTGCGCTCGCCAGCGTAGGAGGCGGTGTAGAGGACCTCGAACAGACGCATGCTGTTGAAGCTCTCGAAGCTCAGGAGCTGTTCGGTCGGGATGATGCTGAAGTCGCGCCTCAGCTGCAGTAGGTACGGCTTGAGGCGGTCGTGGATCTTGATCTCGATGGCGGCCATCTGACCGTCCTCGCGCCCGTTGTCGTAGCGCGCCTCCGACACCCACTGGAACATGACCCAGTCGCCGTTGGGCTCCTTGATCTGGATGGTCTGTTCCAGCAGCTCGCGGGCGGACTCCTCGATGCGCGAATAGATGCTCTTGCCGCTGATGTTGAAGAGCTGCGCGTACTCCCACGCGGTGATGCGGATGGGCTCTAGGGTGAGGTCCTCCTTGGTTATGTCGGAGAGGGCGAGGACCAGCAGCCGTTTGGTGAGGATGCCCATCTCCTGCCGGCTGAGGGCCAGGGGGTTGCCTTGCGTGATGGAGAGGCTGGGCGAGCCCGGGCCGTCTCCCCTTCGCCTGGCGCTGGTGCGGCCGCTGCGCCTCTGCCGCTGCGCCGCACGCCCCTTGGTGCCGAGCGGCTCGACCACGACCGGCTCCGCCCGCTCGCTCGCGGTGCCCACGTCCGGCCCGCTCGTAACCTCGTCGCTGCTCGCTTGCCGTGTCACACTGAACGCACCTCTCCGGTGGGGCTGGTAGCGGGCTCGTTGCGGCGCTACCAGCGGGTCAGCCGAGCGGCTGCCTGGTGGCTCTTGTCTGCGGCATGTTACGCGACCGGGGAATGTCAGGTCAACCTTTCCCCTGTTTGTCCCACTTACCGCGGAACGGTCCGCTGTAGTTCCCCCAGTTTCCCGTTTCGGTACCGCACCTTCCCCCCAGCGTCCCGCCGGATTCCCAGGGAGGTACCGCCCCTCTCCCAGGCGGGTACCCGCCTTCTCCCCGCTCGGTCCCCGCACATTCCCCCTCGACACGCCGGTTTGCCGTGTGGCACGGGCTTCGCGGCCCCGCCATTAAAGGTAATTGAATGAGTTCCTTGAATAACAAACAGCAATGCAAGGCGTGTTGGTGGTCTTGGAAGATAGAGATCCCGATCCCCGATCCCGTGAGGATCGGCGGTGGTGGGTGACGCCACACATGCAGATAGGAGCCAGCGCCACTCAGTCGTTCCTCGACACCTTCAGCGAGGAAATGCGGGGCGTTCGTGGCGTTGTTAACCGTGGTCCACGAGGTTCAGTGGACCATACTGGGAGCCGAGCGCACTGCGGAGCTGCCGCCCGTGTTCAGGTCAGCCCCGCTACAGCCTTCCGGGTCTGGACAAGGCCCCGCCGAGTTCCCTTGATTCCCCGGTTCGGACGATGAGTCCCCTCCTTTTCCCCCCGTATCTCCAGGGCATCGTCCAGGTGGTTGCTCCTGATCGCTTCACGTCGCGCTAGCGGGTCATTTTTTGGGTGCCGTAAGCGGGATATCGCGTTGGGAACGTGCTTTCTCCGGCGGTCAGGGAAAGATCGGGGGACATTTGCGGGACTCGGGGCGTCAGCTGTAGCCCGGTCCGCGATCATGGGGGGAACGAGGGGGACTAGGTGGGAAAATCGGGGAACTTCGGAGGGTTGAAGTCTCCTCTGTATGCCCATCTCTCGGCTTCTAGGGCCTAGGATTGCTCTTCCACAACGACGAGCAGAATGGTTTGGAGGCGACTCTCCGCGGTTCGGGGACCATCGAACGTAGCTTGGTTGAGGGAACGACGCGGGGTGAGGCGCAGGGTGGGGCGGTGGCCTCCTCTCCCCTCCCCTATCGGACGGTGGCTACCGCTGTCCCCTCTCGCGGCTCCTCCAGCGCTCGCCCAGTTTCAGCGTGGCGCCAACTTCCGCGGGCCCGCTCCACCGCGGGCCCCCTGCGGGCCCACTTCACCGACCCACTCGCTGGATCCACCTAGGCAGCGCTGCGGCTGTCACGGCTGCGTGGATCTCGCCTGCGGGCGCCGTTCCCGCCGTCCGCACCTCCGGCGGTGGGGGGCGTTTGACCCCGTTCCAGCTGGCGTTGGAACAGCTACGCCATAACGATATGGCGCCCTTCCGCCGATTCGTAGCGAAGTTGCTCACAGCGGTGTGGCTGATGTCGCCCGCCTTGGTAGCTGCCTGGCTTCACAGCCTCCGTCCTCCTAGGCGTCTGAGCCGGACCGCCATAACGTTATGGCTGGTCTGCGGTAGGCGGTTCCCGGCCTGGCCGGGCGTGCGACGTGACTGTTTATAGATCGGAGCGGGGCCTCGCGTTCCTGTCGGGCTAGGTCGGTGAGGGTAGTCGCTACTAGGCCCGGGCCGGGCGCAGATGGGGCCTCGCCCTGGGGGCTGCGGCCAGCGTGCGCGCGCCCTGGTAGAATCCGGCATGCTCCTCACTCGCGCGGTTAGAGGTCGGCCCATCCGTTGCGCCCCCCTCCCCTACTTCCCGCACGCCGAACGCCGCGACGGACGACGCGTCCGTGGGTCCGGCTCGGCATGAAGGTACTCACGTTCTTCAATCACGCCGGCGGCGTCGCCAAGACCAGCACGGTCCGCGATGTCGGGTACGTGCTCGGCGAGATGGGCAAGCGCGTGCTCCTCATCGATCTAGACCCCCAGGCGAACCTGACGAAGTGGCTGGGGGTCGATGACGACATCGCCCTTGCGCAGACGGTCTACCCTGCCGTGCTGGGGGACGCCAACCGCGGTGCGGTCGACGGAGCCGCCGAGGCGCCCGAGTTGGAATTGCCCGAGCCGCTGCGGGCGCATGGCATGGACCTCATCCCCGGCGCCTTGAGCATCGCCATCATCGAGCGGGAGATCCTAAGCGTTTTCATGGGAGTGGTGCGGCTGCGCGAAGCGCTCCGCAAGCTCGAAGGCTACGACTACGTGCTGATCGACCCGCCACCGAGCCTGGGCCAGCTGTCGGCCCTGGCCGTAGTGGCCGCGGACAGTGTGGTGGTGCCGTTGCCCACCAACCGCAAGGGATTGGACGGCATCCCGACGGTCATCAAGATGGTGCGCGAGTACCGCAAGGCGGCCCCGAAGCTGTCGATCGCCCTGTTCGTGCTCACGCAGCACGACCGGCGCACACGGCACGATCGCGAGAGCCTGGACATCATCCGCAGTCAGCTCAGCGCGGTCGCGCCCGTGTCGTCCACGCTGGGGAGCCGGCCGGCCTACTACTCCGATGCGCAGGTACAGGGCATGCCCATATCGGTGTACGCGCCCGGGAGCGAAGCCGACCAGGAAGTGAGAGCAGTCACCGCTGAACTGTTGGCGGTGCTGGAGGGAGAATCAGGTGGCTAGGAAGCGTCAGCAAGAGATAGACCGCGCGGCGGTGTTCGAGGCCATCCTGGGGGATCTGGGCGAGGAACAGGTCGAGGTCGGCGCGGCGGGGCTTCCGCTCGACAAGATCCGCTTCAACGAGCAGCAGCCACGCAAGTTCTTCGATCCCATCTCGCTGGACGACCTAGCCCACAGCATCGCGCAGAAGGGCGTGCTCGAGCCGATCATAGTCAGGCGGGCAGGCGAGGGCTACGAGGTTGTGGCGGGGGAGCGGCGCACGCGCGCGGCTAAGTTGGCGGGCCTGGAAGAGATCCCAGCCATCGTCGTCGACATCGACGACCGCGAGGCGCTGGAGATCGCCATCACGGAGAACCTGCAGCGCGAGGACCTGAACGCCGTGGAGGAGACCGAAGCCGTGCTTGGACTGCTCGAGGTCACGCTGGGCGCCACACGCAAGAGCGTTATCTCACTGCTGCAGGCGCTGTACGCCGAGGAGCGTGGGCGGGCTAGCAGCCGGAAAATCGATCCGCGGCACAGGGAAGAGGCGCACAGCGTCTTCCGGCGTGTCGGTCGCTTCGGGGTGGCCTCCTTCGTCAGCAACCGCCTGCCGATCCTCGAGTTCCCCACCGAGCTGCTAGACGCCATCAGGGGTGGCGAGATCGAGTTCACGAAGGCGCAGGCCATCGCCCGGGTCGCCGACAAGGAGCAGCGTAATCGGCTGCTCAAGGAGGCAGTGACGGAGAACCTCACCCTCAGCCAGATCAGGCGGCGCATCACCGAGCTGCGGAAGGGCAATAACGTTATGGCGCCTAAAGAGGACGCGGCGACGGCGGAGACACAGCGCCTGGTCACCGCCACTAAGCGCCTACTGAACAAGCGGCGACTGGCCGCGCTCGACTCGGCCCGCAGCGAGAGAGTCAACCAGTTACTACAGGAGTTGCAGGAACTGTTGGCGGACTGAGTCCGTCGTTAGTTGGACGCCCTGCGGCCCCGGAGCAGCCAGCTTCGGGGCCGCCTTCATGACACTGGAGGGCGGGGGTGGGCGGGCTACTGTGGGAGCAGGAGGTAACGGATGTTGGAAGTTGGCATGGACGCGCCAGAGTTCGAACTGAAGGATCATACGGGGGAGACCCACCGACTCAAGGACCAGCGCGGCTCCTGGGTGGCGCTCTACTTCTACCCGAAGGACGATACGCCCGGCTGCACCACCCAAGCCTGCGACTTCCGCGACAACATGGCGCAGATCGCTGCCACGGGCGGCAAGGTGTTCGGGCTCTCGGCCGACGACGAGGACAGCCACCGGAAGTTCTCCGACAAGCACGACCTCAACTTCCCGCTGTTGGTTGACCCTGACAAGCGGGTGCTCGAGGCCTACGGCGCCTGGGGGGAGAAGAAGAACTTCGGCAAGACCTACATGGGCGTGAAGCGCATCACCTACCTGATCGATCCGGAAGGGAAGATCGCCAAGGTGTGGCCGAACGTCAAGCCGGAAGGTCACGCGTCGGACGTTCGCGCCTCCATCGAGGAGCTTAAGTCCGCCGCCTGAGCCTGGCGCAGCAGGTCGGCTCGCTCTAGGAAAGCGGGTCAAGAGGCTAGGCCGAGGACCCGCTCCCAGGGTCGAGTTCGGGAATCCGGTTCGAGAATCCAGGTCGAGAACCTAGGTCTGTAATCCAGCGTAAGGATCCAGTGTTAGTACGAGGTTCGCCGGGCCGCCATAACGATATGGCGGCCCGGCGGTCGCATCATGTGCGGTAGCCGGCCGCACGTGCCCTCGGCCCGCGAAGGCCCCGCAGCGGCTCATGATCAGGCGCCCTCCAGGGTCCCTGCGCGGTTCCTACCGACCGGACGCAGGCCTAGCGGACGTGAACTATCTCACGCGTACTTAGTGCGCGCGTACCGGCGCCCGCCCGGCGCGGCGTCCGCTGGATGACCTCTCCGGAACCGGCGCGGTCGAGGTGCGGCACACAGTCGAGGCGCGTGACACGGTCTCGAACTCCGCGCCTCCAGCGGGGGGCGGCCCGCCACCACCCAACGAACGCTCCGCGACCGTCGCTGTCCACGGCGGATCTAGGCGACCACCTGCCGATAGGGGAGAGGAGAGGGACGCGGATCGAAGAAGGGGGGAACTGGAGGTACCCACACCCCGGAAGGGGGAAAGAGGGGTACTCAGCCGCCTCGGTTGGGGCTGCCAGCGAGCCTCTCCGCGCCAGCGGCCAGTGGAAATGAGGGGTACTCGACCCCTTAAGTGGGAAATGGGAGGTACCGAGCTACCTCCCGCAGCGGTGGAGTTCCGCGGGTTCCCCTCTTAGGGGATGGTCGGTACCGGCACTTCCCCCGTAACCGGCCTCACGGGGTGGCCGGGCGGAGACGGCGCCGCGGCGCCGCACGTCAGGCGAAGTGATACCCCTGCACCCGCACGGGGGCCGGCAGCTCCGCTAAGCTCAGCGCCTTGAGGGTCAGCTGGTAGCCGGTGTCCTCCACCACCGCGTCCGCCACCAGGATGGAGGCGTCGCGCAGCAGCACCCGGTGGGTGTCCCACAGGTCGGGCGGGATGATGAGCTGGGCCCGCACCGGGCCGTCCTCCAGCACGAAGAAGGCGAAGCCCTTGGCCGTGGGCGGACGCTGCTTGCCCACCACCAGCCCGGCGGCGCGTACCTTCGTCTTGCGCGCCGTGCGCCGCAGCCGCGCCAACGGCACGCAGTCCAGTTCGCGCAACTGGTCGCGCACGAAGTCGATGGCGTGGATCTCCAGGGTGCTGAAGCGCGTGGTCTGGAAATCCCACACGTAGCGCTCCTGCGTGCTCATCTCCGGCAGCTCGGGCGCCTCGGGCACCGCGGTGAAGAGGCCCACCTCGCCGCTCTTCTGCGAGTTGCTTAGCGCCCCCACCCGGTAGAGCGCCTCGCGGCGTCCGGTCAGCCGGTCGAACGCGCCGGTCCGCACCAGCGACTCCAGCACCTCGCGCGCCAGCGGCAGGCGCTGGTAGGCGTCGTCCACGTCGCGGTACGGCCCGTGCCGCAGGCGCTCCAGCAGCACCTCGCGCGCCAACTCCTGGCTCACGCCGCTCACCGCCGACAGGGGAGGGCGCACGGCCTTCACGGGCTCCCCGCCGCCCAAGCGCACGCGCTCCACCCGGTAATGCACCCCGCTGGCGTTCACGTCGAGCGGCAGCACCGGCACGCCCCAAGCGCGCGCCTCCTGCCGCTTGGTGGAAGGCGACCACATGCCCGGCTCCTCCGTGAGGATGGCCGCCAAGTACTCGGCCGGATAATGCACCCGCAGCCAGCCGCTGGCGTAGGCGTGCAGCGCGAACGCCCAGGCGTGCGACTCGGCGAAGCCGAAGCCCTGGAAGCCCTTCACGGCCTCGAACACGCGGTCGGCCTCCTCGCGCGTGGCCCCCACATGGCGCTGCGCCCCGGCGATGAAAGCCTCGCGGTCGGGCTCTATGTCGTCCAGCTCCGTCCAGCCGGACACCTTCTTGCGGAAACGGTCGGCCTCGATCCAGCTCATGCCGGCGAAGTGCACCGCTATGCGCAGCACGTCCTCCTGGAAGAGCAGCACCCCATACGTCTTGTTCAGGATCGGCTCCAGGCTGGGGTGCCAGTAGCTCACCTCCTCCAGCCCCTGCCGCCGCCGCAGGTAGGGGTGCACAGTGCCAGACTGGATGGGGCCCGGCCGGATGAGCGCTATCTGGTGCGACAGGTCGCGCAGGTTGCGGGCGCGCATCACACGGCTGGTGTGCTGCTGGCTGGGGCTCTCCACCTGGAACAGCCCCAGGGTGGCGCCCTCCGATATCAGGTCCCACACGCGCTCGTCGTCGGGCAGGTCGCCTAGGTCCAGCCAGACCCCGTCCAGGCGCATGACCTCCTCCCGCGCTCGCTCCAGGGCCGCCAGCATGCGCAGCCCCAGCAGGTCGAGCTTGATGAGCCCCATGGCCTCCGCGTCGTCCTTGTCGAGCTGCAGCAGCTTGATGCCGCCGCTGGAGCGCTCCAGCGGCGAGTAGTGCGTGAGGGGCTCGCGCGACAGCACCACGCCCCCCGCGTGCGGCGCCAGGTGACGCGCGTGCTTGCGCTCCATGCTGCCCAGCAGCGAGAGGAAGGCGTCGGCCACCGGCGCGTCGCCCAGCACCTCGCGGAAGGCCACCTCGGCCTTGGCGGCGCTGCCGGGCCTAAGCCCCCGGAAGTCGCGCCCCAGCGCCTTGGTGAGGCGGTTGCGCGCCTCGGGCGGCAGGCCCAGCGCGCGCCCTAGGTCCTGCACCGCCAGCGGCAGGCGGTAGGTGATCTTGTTGCACACCATGGCCTCGGTATCGGCGCCGAAGCGCTCCTCCACCCAGGCCAGCACCTCGTCGCGGCGCGCCGAGGAGATGTCGATGTCCACGTCGGGCATGCTCGTCTTGCCGGTGTGCAGGAAGCGCTCGAAGAGGAGGTCGTGCTTGAGGGGGTCGGCCATGGTGACGCCCAGCAGGTAGCAGATGATGCTGGCCGCCGCCGAGCCGCGCCCTGCCGCCATGATGCCGTGGCGCCGGCAGTAGTCCGTGACCTCCGCCGCCACCAGGAAGAACTCGCCCAGGCCCAGCGCCCGCACGGTGGCCAACTCCTCCTCCAGACGCGCGCGCGCCTGCGCCGCGCGCGGCCCCTCGTAGCGCTGCAGCAGCGCGGCGTAGCAGCGCTCCTCCAGGTGCTTCTCCGGGTCCACCCCCTCCGGTAGGCGCGCCTTGGGTGGCACCAGGCGCTCCGGCAGCAGCTCGAAGTAGGCCCGCTCCGCCACCCAGGAGGCGTTCAGCGCCGCGTCGGGGTAGGGGAGGCGGTCCAATACCTCCTCGGCGCCCGGAAGCGCCTGGCAGGCGTTCTGCGGCCTCCTGGCGTGCGGTTCCTGCACGCTGGTGCCCAGCCGGGCGCAGGTGAAGGCGTCGTAGAGGCGGTAATCGTCCGGGAAGGCGTAGCGCACCTCCGGCGCGCTCACCACCGGCAGGCCCAGGCTCTGCGCCAGGCGACGGATGACCCGCGCGCGGCGCGCGTCCCACTTGTAACGGTCGTGGAACAGCTGCAGGTAGAGCCGCTCGGGGAAGGCGCCCTGCAGCTGCCGCAGCAGCAGCTCCAGCTCGCGGATGCGGCGCTGCGCCAGCAGCTGCGACACCGCGCCCTCCCGCGGGCCGGTCAGCAGGATCAGGTCGTGGCTGTGCGCCAGCAGTGCCGGCAGCGGCACGTCCTTCTCCTCCCGCGAGTGCGCCAGGCTGATGAGGCGGCACAGGGTGGCGTAGCCGGCGCGCGAGGTAGCTATGAGCACGAAGGGGTAGGCGCTGTCCTCCACCCGCACGGGCACCGTGGCGCCTATCAGTGCCCGCACGCCGTGCGCCTGCGCCGCCTGGAAGAGCTCCACGGCGCCGGTTACGTTCAGGTCGTCGGTGAGGGCTAGGTACTCGTAGCCCAGCTGCGCCGCCCGCTCCACCAGCGTGGTGGGACTGGCCGTGCCCGCCCCCAGGCTGAAGTAGGAGTGAACGTTGAGGAGCGCCTTCAGTCGCTTGCTCGAGCCGCCCACCACGCCCCTCCCTCCTGGAAGAGCTCGAGCTGCGTACCCCCGTCGAGCTCGAGGAGGAAGTAGTCGCGGCGGAGCTCCGCCTGCTCCCACCAGCGGCCGTCGTAGCGCCACGAGTCGACGACGCTGACGACCTTGCGGGTAGGGGAGGGGAGGGAGGAGTGCCGGCGCCCCGTGGAGGGGGAGGGCGCGTGAGCGCCCCAGGCGACGGTGAGGGGGGCGCGCCCCTCACCATCGAGAACGACTCGAGCTTCGATCATCAGTAGACGCATTGGGACCTCGGTGCGGTTGAGAACGGATGCTGAAAAGAAGAGCGGCGCTTGCAGGCCTACTGCCTATACCCTTAGTAACTAAGGGTATGGAGAGGATAGGGCGTGCGGGCGGGGGCGTCAAGCGCGGGTGCGGTGAGAGTTGGGGAACGGCAGGCCGCGCGGCCTGCCCCGATCGCGCGAGTTGGGCGGGTGCGATTGTAGAAGTGACCACCCTTGGCCGTTCCAGGTGTGGCTACAATCCGCCATGCTTCCTTCCTCAGGACCTCCCCGCCGCGCGGTCCGCGCAGCACTCCTCGCTGCTGCGGCCGTGCTGACGCTGACCCTCGCCGCCTGCACGCCCTCGCTGACGGTCGACGTGGGCGGCTCGGTGCGGGTCTCCGCTACCGCCACCGGCAGTGGGTACCCAACGGTGCGAGTGCCGAGCGGGCACAGGGGCCCCATCGAGGTGCGCCGCACGGATGGGCGCTACTTCCGCATACCGCCCGGGCACTACCCCCCGCCGGGCGCCTGCCGCATCTGGCACCCCGACAGGCCGCCGGGCCAGCAGCCCCCGCCGGGCGCCTGCCACGACCTCGAGCGGCGCGTGCCGCCGGGCGCATACCTCGTTTACGGCTGAGCGCTCACCGGTGATCGATTACGGCTGAGCCAGCGTCGCCGAGCGCCCGGTCCGCGCCCACCAAGCGCAGCACCCGCGCCAGCACCTCGGTGAGGGGAAGGCTCGTGTCCACCTCGTGGCTTGCCGCCCGGCGCAACAGCGGCTCGACCGTCTCGATGTAACCGAGCACCTCCGCCACCTCCTCGGGCCGCTTGCCGTAATCGTTGCTGGTGCGGGTGGCCAGTCGCTCGAGGATCAGCTCCGTGGGCGCGCTCAGCAGGACGACCTCATCGAAGCGGTCGCGGAACTTCCCCTGGTTGGTGGCGCAGCCACTGACGAAGAGCCACTCGCCCTCCTCCGGGGTGTCCAGGAGCTCCGCCACGCGCTCCTCGTGCCAGATCCAATCGCCGTCATCGGCGCTTATCGACCACCCCGGCTCGTCCAGATCGACGGCGCGTAAGCCGCGCTCCCCAAGTGCATCTATAAGCGCCGACTTGCCGGTGCCGGACATCCCGGTGATCAGGATCCGCTTCATCCTCGCGATGTTACCCGCGCTGCCACGCGCGGACCTGGGCCACGAAGCAGTGCCACAACCCTGGGTCCGGGTTCCGCTAGGCTCATGCCACCCACGTGTGACGTAAGCAGAGCCTGCGCCCCCCCAGGACGTGAACCCCTCCCAGGGAGACCTGTACACCATGGACTACGCTGGTCCCATGGCACATGAAGCCTCCGCACCAGCGGTGGAACAGCCGCGATGGCGGTGCAGTACGTTCACCACTACCTGAACGAGATCTGAAACGCCCCTGCGACCTTGACGCCATGACCGTAGCCGAACCAGCAACTAGAGGTAGAAGGGGGGTCAGCGAACTAGCGCCCGCAAGGTGGCGCCCTCGCCTGACTGCAGGCGAGGGCGCCACTCCCTACGCTAGGGTTCTAGCTAGTTGCGCTCAGAAACGAACGCTGATGCCAGCACCGAAACCAGCCGAGGCTGGCGTGACGCCACCGTCGAAGAACGGGCGGTAGCGGCCTTCGACGTACATGCCCAGCAGGCGCGTCAGGCGGAAGTTCATGCCCGCCAGGATCTCGCCGAACGGCGCCATCGGATCGTCCAGGGTGACGCCGCCACCCAGGCCGAAGTAGCCATCGGTCGAGCCGAAGCTGGTGCGGTAGGTGAAGGCGGCCGACACGTTGTGCGGCATGGCGCCCAGGGAGTACTCGAAGCTGGCGCGCGCGCCCACGGCGCCGAAGAGGCTGTCGTGGCCCACGGTGGCCTTGGCGAACAGGTCGAAGTCCGGATCCGTGCCGTAGATGGCCACGTTCACGTAGAACGCGTTCCGGTCCGGCAGCACGCTGCGCTCGAGGCGGTCGATGCGGCTGGAGTAATCGGCGATCTCGTCGCGCACGGATCCCAGGTCGTCCTCGATCACCTGAAGGCGCGTGTCCAGCACGTCGGCGCGGCCGCGCAGTTCGGAGATCATAGAGTCCGTGGCGCTCGTGTCGGGCACGGTCACCAGCGGCGCGTCGTCGTCCGGAGTCGTCGGCATGGGCTGCTGCGACTGCGACTCCAGCGCAGCTATGCGGGACTCCAGGCTCTGCCGCTCGGCGCGGAGCGCGTTCAACTCTTCCTCAAGGCGCGCACGGTCGCTCTCCACGGCGCTGACCCGGGCGTCCAGGTCGGACATGCCGGTCGTGTCCACGGGGGCCGGTTCGGTGCCAGGCTCACGCGGCATGGTGTCCAGCTGCGAGCGCACGTTCTGGATCTCGGACTCGAGCGCGCTGAGGCGGTCGTTGAACGCCTGCATGTCGGCGCTCACGTCCTGCCCCTCGAACGCCATCACCATCGACTCCAGCGCCGCCACGGTGGAGCGCAGCTCGTCTATCTCCTGCTGCTGGCTGTCGAGCCGTCCGATGGAGCCCTCGAGCTCGCTGCGCAGCTGGTTGGCGGCGTCACGGAGCACGCCTTGGTCATCCTCGTTGAAGTGATCCAGCCCGTACGCGCCTATCAGGCGGGCCAGCACGACGGCGAACTCGGCGCGGGAGATGTTGTCGCGCCACCCGAAGGTGCCGTCGGGGTAGCCGATGTAGAGGCCCTGGCTTACCACCAGTTCGATGGCTTCGTCGGCCCACGCTCCGGGCGACTCGTTCAGCGCGCGCTGGATCTGGTCGGGCGTAGCTTGGCCTGGCGCGGCTGGTGCGGTCTGCGCGACGGCGGACATCGCCAGCGCTAGCAGAGAGACTAAAGCTATCGTCGGAAGCAACTTGCGCATACTCGAAACCTCCTTCAGGTCTTGAGGTCATGCGTGAACAGGATGACGGAAGGAACCTCCTAGCGCGGTACATGTGTACCTCGGTGATGGTGAGGCGCCCGGGCGCGTGCCGCAGGTGCGACAGTTGGAATGTAAGGAGAGTTCAGATGAGAAGATTCTTCCTGCCGCTCATGATCGTGCTCGGCCTGAGTCTCGGCTTCGCGCAGGATCCGGTGACCATCGGTTCCAAGATAGATACCGAGGGCTCGGTCCTGGCGCAGATCATCCGCTTGCTGCTCGAGCAGGAAGGCGTAGCCGTGGAGGACCGCTCCGGCTTCGGCACCACCGCCGTGGTGCGCGCCGCTCTCCTGGCCGGAGAGATAGACCTCTACCCGGAGTACACCGGCACCGCGCTCACCTTCTTCCCGGATGCGGACCTCGAGCCGGACGTGAGCACCGACGCCGAGCGCCTCTACCAGGCCGTCAAGGAGCTCGACGCCGAGCGCAACGACGTGGCGTGGCTCGGCCGCTCGCCCGCCAACAACACCTGGGCCATCGCCGTGCCCGCCGCCCTGGCGCAGGAGCACGAGCTGACCACCATCGCCGACCTGGCGCGCTACGTGAACGAAGGCAACCCCATCAAACTGGCCGCCAGCCAGGAGTTCGTGGACCGCGACGACGCCCTGCCCGCCTTCGAGCGCACCTACGGCTTCGAGCTCTCGGACGAGCAGCTGGTGATCCTGGCCGGTGGCAACACCACCCAAACGGAAACGGCCGCCGCGCGCGGCACCGACGGCGTCAACGCCGCCATGGCCTACGGCACGGACGGCGCCCTCTCCGCCCTCGGCCTGGTGGCGCTCACGGACCCGGAAGGGGCGGTGGCCATCTACCAGCCCGCCCCCATCGTGCGCGCCGATGTGCTGCAGACGTACCCGCAGCTGCCCGACATCCTGGATCCCGTGTTCGACACCCTCGACGAGGCCACCCTTTCTGAACTGAACGGCCGCGTGGCGGTGAACGGCGAGAACCCCGCCACTGTGGCGCGGGAGTTCCTCAGCAGCCGAGGCTTCCTCCGTTAGCAACGGGGAGTAAGAGGTCCGGTAAGCGGATGAGGGTCGCGCCCCGCAACCTAGTAGCCGTGGCGGGCAGCGCCACGGGTCTGCTGGCGCTCCTGGAGGTGGGAGCGTGGCGGCCCGGCTGGCTGCTCTATAAGGCCAACCGGTTGGTGGAGGGTGAAGCCGTCTCCGCCTTCGCCGCAGGCGCCACCACCGCGGCCCTGCTGCTGGCGCTGTGGGGCGCCGCGGCCCTCACGGCGCTGCTGCCGTGGCGGGGTCGTTACGGAGCGCTGGCGCTTCTGGCGGCCACCGCCCTGCTGTCGACGCTGCTGTTCGTGGGTAACGCCGCCAGCGACCTCACGGCCGGGGCGCCAGCCAGCGCGCGCGTGTCGCTGGAGGGCGGCGTGTGGCTCACGTTGATCGCTTGCTACGTGACCTTGCTGGCCGCCTTGGGTGAGGCGCCGAGACGCCTTAGGGCGTTGCTGGTACTTCCGTTCCTGGCGGCCCTCGTCTGGCCCGTCGTCAGCGGCGCGCTGGTCGACCTGGGGCTGGCGCGCGAGCTGGCCAACGTGGGCGGCGACTTCCGTGCCGAGCTGGCGCGCCACGTTTCGCTGGCGGGCACCAGCCTGCTGGTGGCGGCGCTCATCGGGGTGCCTGCCGCCGTCGCCGCTCACGCTGACGAGAGAGCGGCGCGCTGGGTGCTGCCTGCGGCGGGCCTCGTGCAGACGCTGCCCTCTCTGGCGCTCTTCGGGTTGCTGGTCTCGCCGCTGGCGCGCCTGGGGCAGGGCGTCACCGTGAACCGCGCGGCGCTGCTGATGGCGGTGGGAGCTGCGGCTATCGCGCTCTACCTGCTGCTCAGGCGACAGCGCGAGCGTAGCTCCGCCGAGCCCGCCGGCGGCAACCCCGTGATCCGCGTTTTCCGTTCGCTCCTGTTGCTCGTGCCCGTGGCGCCAGGCGCCCTCCTGGCGGTCATCCTCGCCGTGACACTCCACGCCGGCGCCACCTACCTGTTGGGGGCTGGATCGGCGCCCGCCTGGCCCGCTTGGGACGCGCCCCTAGCCGCGCTAGGCGTACGGGGCATCGGCAGCGCGCCCGCCCTCATCGCCCTCACGCTCTACGCGCTCTTGCCCATCGTGCGCAACGTCTACACGGGCCTGCGAGGCGTGCCGCCCGCCGCCACCGAGGCCGGGCGCGGCATGGGAATGAGCCCGCGGCAGCTCCTCCTCCGGGTGCAGTTGCCGCTGGCGCTACCCCTACTGATAGAGGGCCTGCGCGCGGCGGCGGTGCTGACCATAGGCACCACCACCGTGGCATACCTCATCGGCGCCGGCGGGCTGGGCGTCTTCATCCAGCGCGGCATCGATCAGGTGGTGCCCGACCTGGTGCTGCTGGGCGCCATCCCCATCGTGGGTCTGGCACTGCTGACGGACGCGCTCATGCGGGGCCTGGCGCGGCTGCTGACCCCGCGCGGCGTGGCCGCGCCGCAGGCCGACCGGCCGCGTGAGCCGGTCCCGGTGGGCGCATGATCCGCCTGGAGAACGTCAGCAAGCGCTTCGGCGACTACCTGGCCGTTGACGACGTGAGCCTGGAGGTGCCCGAGGGCGAGCTGGTGGTCCTCATCGGCCCCTCCGGCAGCGGCAAGACGACCTGCCTCCGCATGATCAACCGCCTGATCGAGCCTAGCGCGGGGCGGATCCTGGTGGGCGGCGAGGACGTCAGCGCCCAGGACCCACAGGAGCTGCGGCGCGGCATCGGCTACGTCATCCAGTCCGTGGGCCTCTTCCCCCACCTCACCGTGGGCCAGAACGTGCAGGTGGTGCCGAGCCTGCTCGGTTGGCCGCGCCGCAGGAGCGCCGCGCGCGCCGATGAACTGCTGAGCACGGTGGGACTCGACCCCGACACCTACAGGGACCGCTACCCGCGCGAGCTCAGCGGCGGCCAGCAGCAGCGCGTGGGCGTGGCCCGCGCGCTGGCGGTGGATCCGCCCGTGCTCCTGATGGACGAGCCCTTCGGCGCCGTCGACCCCCTCACCCGCGAGCGGCTGCAGGACGAGTTCCTGGAGCTGCAGCGCCGCCTGAGGAAAACGGTGGTCTTCGTGACGCACGACATCAAGGAGGCCGTGAAGCTCGCTGACCGCATCTGCCTCATGAACGAGGGCCGCGTGGAGCAGTACGCCACCCCCGAGGAGCTCCTGCGCCAGCCCCGCAACCGCTTCGTGCGGCAGTTCGTGGGCAGCGACCGCGCCCTCACGCGCCTCAGTCGCATCTCGGTGGCCGAGGTGCAGTTGCCCGCCGCCGGGCTGGAGGTGGGCACGCCCAAGCCCCGCGCCCTGGCGGCGCTCGCGGCCGAACACTCCCTGTACGTCACCGAGGAGGGTCGCCTCGTGGGCTGGATCATGCGTCAGGCGCTGGTGGAGAGCGACAGCGTGCAGGACGGCTACACGCCACTCACACCCGAGCAGGCGCTCCACCCCAGCGACGACGTACGCGAGGCGCTGGCCAAGATGCTCGAGCTGGCTGTGGCCAACCTGCCCGTCACCGACAGCGCCGGCCAACTGGTGGGTCAACTGGGGCTGGAACAGGTGGTGACCCTCACGAGGCCCCCGCAGGACGTGACCACGTGAGTGGCAGGGCGCGCGAACTGTGGGGCCTGGCGGCGGCGCTGGCGCTCCTGGCGGCCGCCTTCGCGCTCTTCGCGCAGCAGGAGGCGTGGGCGGCCGTGCTGGCGCGCCTCTTCCCGCAGCAGACCACGGTCATGTTCCAACGCGCCAGCCTGCTGGAGCTGGCCTGGCAGCACGTGCGGATAGTGGGCGCGTCGCTCGGCATCATCCTCGTTCTGGGCGTACCGCTCGGCGTCTGGCTCACCAGGCGCAGCGGGCGGCCGTTCCTGCCGGCCGCCTCCAGCCTCCTCTCCGCCGGGCAAGCGTTCCCGCCCGTGGCCGTGCTGGCGCTGGCGCTACCGTTCTTCGGTTTCGGCCTCAGGCCCACGGTCATAGCGCTGGTGGCGTACGGACTCCTGCCCGTGGTCAGCAACACCATCGCGGGGCTGCAGGGCGTTTCCGCCGAACTCAAGGAGGCAGCTCGGGGCATGGGCATGGGTCCGGCCACGCTCTTCTGGCGGGTGGAAGCGCCGCTGGCTCTGCGCACCGTTCTGGCAGGGGTGCGCATCAGCGCCATCTACACCATCGGCACCGCCACGGTTGCGCCCATCATCGGCGCCGGCGGGCTGGGCGTGCCTATCATCGGCGGGCTGGCCGTCAGCAACCTGGCATTGGTGCTGCAGGGCGCCGTGCCCGTGGCGCTGCTGGCGGTGCTAACCGACCTGGCGCTGGGCCGGCTGGTGGCCCTGGCGCCACGAGGCTGACCCCGGCGGATGGTCACCTGGTACCTCTCCAGCTAGTTCCGGCCGCTACCATCGGGAACCAGGAACGCGACAGGAGCGGGAGGCTCAGCATGGACACCACCAGATGCCCTCATCTAGGCGAGATCAGGAACGTGACGCCCAGCTCCGA
>CAYXUE010000030.1:0-30241 GCA_964467885.1 uncultured bacterium
CCACCACCTCCGCGGCGTCGCTGGCGGCCAGCCCGGGCGCTACCTTGACGAACTTGCCGTCCTTGATGGCGATGTCGGTGATGGGGGTATCGTCCTGCTTGGGCCGCGCCAGGCGCACGTTGGTTACCAGCAGATCGTAAAGGGGTTGCGTGCTCATCTCTTCCTCCGTGGGGCGGTCATCCGCCGGTGTGCTCGTCCGCGGCGGGCGCGGCTTCCTCTTGCGGCGTCAGAACGACGCCCTCGTTGACCAGTTGGGAAACGTACTCGGGCGAGAGGCCCACTTCCTCCAGGACCCCGCGCGTGTGCTCGCCCAGCTTGGGTGGGTCGAGGCGTTTGCCCCAGCGCCCCTCGCCCATCGCCAGCGGCAGGGCCGGCAGGCGGCCCGTGGTGCCGTCCGGGAAGGTGGTCTCCAGCATGCTGCCGCCCTCGTTCAGTTGTCGGTCCTCGAAGAGGTCCTCGGGGCGCGCCACGGGCGAGAACGGTATGCCCGCACTCTCGCAGCGGGCCACGGCGTCCTCCAGGGTCAGGCCGCCGATGCGCTCCCGCAGGCGGGGGAGGAGCCATTCCCTCTCGCGGATGCGGTCGTTGTTGGTTCGCAGGCGCTCGTCCGCCGCCAGCTCGTCCAGCTCGAACGCCTGGCAGAACCGCGCCCACTGCTTGTCGGAGGTGACGCCCACGAAGATGAGGTGGTCGTCCGCCGTGCGGAACTGGTGGTACACCGCCCAGGCGCTCACACGCTCGGGCATGGGCGGCACCTCTTCGCCCGAGGCGAGCGAGTAGGCCAGGTGGTGCCCCATGACGAAAGCGGCGGTCTCGAACAGGGCAGAGCTGACCACCTGGCCGCGGCCGGTGGCGTCGCGCTCCCGCAGAGCCAGGATGGCGCCCATGGCGCCCCACACGCCCGTCATCATGTCGATGACAGAGGCGCCGGCCCGCAGGGGCGTGCCGCGCGGCCCCGTCATGTAGGCCAGGCCCGACATCATCTGCACCACCTCGTCCAGCGCGGTGCGATTCTCGTAGGGGCCCGGCAGGAAGCCCTTGAGGCTCAGGTAGATGAGCCGCGGATGGCGCTCGGTGAGCTCCGGGCCGAGCTTGAGGCGCTGCATGGTGCCGGGCGCGAAGTTCTCGATGAGGACGTCGGCGTCCTCCAGCAGCCGCTCCACCGCCTCCAGGCCGCGCGGGTCCTTCACGTCCACCACGATGCTCTTCTTGTTGCGGTTGAAGTACGGGTAGTAGCCCATGCCGAAGCCGCGCAGGTAGCGGGTGGGGTCGCCAGCGGGTGTGGGTTCCACGCGGATGACCTCGGCGCCCATGTCGGCCAGCACCATGCCGGCCGTAGGGCCCAGCACCGCCTGCGTGAACTCGAGTACCCGCACGCCGGCCAGGGGAGCGGCGGAGCTGGGCTGGGACGGCTCCGTCACTCCTTCACCGTGTAGTCGCCGCCAGCCCTGAGGTAGGCCTGCAGTCCGCCCGCGGCCAGGATCTGCGACATGACCGGCGGCATGCGCGTGCCGGCGTACTCGTTGCCCGTGGTCAGGTCGAGCACCCGGCCGGAGCGCACGTCCACGCTCAGGCGGCTGCCGTCCTCGATCTGCAGGTCGGGCACCTCGATGACCGGCAGCCCCACGTTGATGGCGTTGCGGAAGAAGATGCGCGCGAACGAGCGCGCCACCACGCAGGAGACGCCAGCAGCCTTGATGGCGATGGGCGCCTGCTCGCGGCTGGAGCCGCAACCGAAGTTCTCGCCGGCGGCCAGGATGTCGCCCACCTCCAGCCTGCCGGCAAGCATGGGGTCGTAGTCCTCCAGCAGGTGGCTGGCCAACTCGCTGGTGTCGAGCGTCTTGGTGTACTTACCGGGGATTATGCGGTCGGTGTCGACGTTGTCGCCCACCAGGTGGGCGCGGCCCTCGTAGCTGGAGACGGCTCGGCTCATGCCTCGGCCCTTCCGCCGGCGGCGCCTGCCACTGGCTCGAAGAAGCGCGCCGGGTCCGTGACCTCGCCCGTCAGAGCCGAGGCGGCCACCACGGCGGGGGAGGAGAGGTAGATGCTGGAGTTGGGGTTGCCCATGCGGCCACGGAAGTTGCGGTTGGTGGTGGAGATGACGCTCTCGCCGTCGCTGGGCACGCCCTGGTGCGTGCCCACGCAGGGGCCGCAGCCGGAGGTGATGAAGGTGGCGCCCGCCTCGCTGAGCGCCTGCACGGTGCCGTCCGCTAGGGCCTCGTTGAAGATGCGGCGTGAGGCGGTGGTGACGATGAGTCGCACGCCCGGGGCGATCCTCTGACCCTTCAGCACCGCGGCGGCGGCGTGCAGGTCCTCCAGGCGCGAGTTGGTGCACGAACCGATGAAGGCCATCTGCACCTTGGTGCCGGCCACCTCCCGCACGTCCTTAACGTTGTCGGGCAGGTTCGGCACGGCCACCTGCGGCCCTAGGTCGCTGATGTCGAGCTCTATGCGCTGGCGGTAGGTGGCGCCGGCGTCAGCGTTGTGCTCGGGGAAGTCGCGGCCCGCCAGGGCGTCCGGCAGTTCCAACCCCGTGGTGTCGACCAGCCCCGCCTTGGCGCCCATCTCGGCCACCATGTTGGCCAGCACCATGCGGCCCGCCAGGCTGAGGCTCCGCACGGCGCTGCCGCCGAACTCCACCGCCTCGTAGGTGGCGCCGGCGATGCCGAGCTTGCCCACCAGGTGGAGGATCACGTCCTTGGGGAAGGTGCCCGGCCTGAACAAGCCGGTGAGCTCCACACGGATGCTGCGCGGCACCTTGAGCCAGATCCTGCCCGTGCGCATGACGGCGGCCAGGTCGGTGGAGCCGATGCCGACCGCGAAGGATCCCAGGGCGCCGATGGTGGGCGTGTGCGAGTCGGCGCCCACGAACAGCTCGCCCGGTCCGGCGTGGCCGTTCTCCACCATGAGCTGGTGGCAGATGCCGTCGCCCACCTCGTAGAGCTTCACGCCCTGCTCCCGGGCGAAGTCCCGCATCAGCGCATGCAGGCCGCTGACGCGCTCGTTGGGGGCGGGGGTGGCGTGGTCGAGCACCAGCGAGAAACGCTGGTTGTCCCACACGGGTCCCCCGCCCATGCCCTCGAACGCCTTGATGGCGAACGGCGCGGTGGCGTCCGTGCCCATGGCGCCATCCACGTCGGCCACTACGATGTCGCCGGCGCGCAGCACCTCCCCCGCCTTGCGGGAGAGGATCTTCTCAGCGGCTGTCAGTTGCAATTGGATCCTCCCGAGACTGCTGGTGGTCACTTCCGGCGGCGCCCTGCACCAGCTGGTAGATGCTGCTAGGCATGTGCTGGGCCAGCCACCCTTCGGCCAGCTTGGTTACGCGCGCCACGCCGGCCAGGTCCACTCCGCTGTCGATACCCAGAGCGGCCAGCAGGTGCACCGCGTCCTCCGTACCGATGTTGCCGGCCGCGCCGGGGATGAAGGGGCAGCCGCCCAGCGCACCGAAGGCCGTGTCGAAGCTGCGGACGCCCAAGCGCAGCGCCGTGACGAAGTTGGTCATGCCGAGGCCCCTGGTGTCGTGCAAGTGCAGGGTCAGGGGTACATCGCCGATGGCGGTGCGCACGTGCTCCACCGTGCGCGCCAGGGTCAGCGGATCCGCCAACCCGGCCGAGTCCGCCAGGGCGAGTTCGCCGGCGCCGGCTTCCAGCAGGGCCGTGGCGAGCTGCGAGACGCGCTCCACGGGTACTTCCTCGCCCGAGGCGGAGCCGAAGACGCACTGCACGCCGGCGCGCACACCGAGGCCGAACTCCAGAGCCACGTGGATGCTCCTGGTGATCTGCCGCATGGCCTCGGCGATGCTCATGCCGGCGTTGCGCTGCGAATGGGGCTCCGAGGCCGAGAGAGAGATGTCCACGTGCCGCAGGCCAGCGGCGGCCAGGCGCTCCACGCCCCTTAGGTTGAGCGCCAGCCCGCTGAAGGTGGCGTCGGGGTAGGCGTCCGCCAGAGGTCTGAGGGCCACGCTCAAGGCTTCCGCGTCCGCCATCTGCGGCACCCGGCTAGGGTTGACGAACGAGGCCACCTGGATGTGGCGCAGGCCCGCCTCCAACAGGGCCTCGAGTAGCACCAGCTTCCTCGCGGTGGGCAGCGTGGTGGCCACGCTCTGCAGGCCGTCCCGCAGGCCCACTTCCACCAGACGCACCGCCGTGGGTAGCGGGGCGTCGGCGGGGAAGGCGGAAGGTGGCTCCATGCGGCTCATTCGTGGTCGAACTCCAGGGAGTACTCGAACTGGTCGCCGCGGTAGACGGCGTGGAAGAACTCCACGGGCTTGCCGGCGGCCCCGAAGGCCACGCGCCGCACGTGGAGCGAGGGCTGCCCGGCGGGTGCGCCCAACAGTTCGGCGGTGGTGGCGTCCAGCGCCACCGCCTCGATGGTCCTTATGCTCTTGCTCACCGAGATGCCCAACCGCTCACCCAGGTAGTCGAGAGAGGATGCGCCGTACAGCAGGTCCTCGTCCTTCAGCGCCTCCGCGCCGCCCTGGATCTGCGCCAGCGGCAGCGCCACCCGGTGGACCCCGATGGGCTTGTCGCCGGCCAGACGCAGGCGCTCGAAGCGGAACACGCGCTTGTCGTCCGTGAGTTCCAGGGCCAGCACGGCTTCGGCGCCGGCATCGCCCACCTCGCGGGAGAGGAGCCGCGTGTTGGGCGCGATGCCGCGCTCCTTCATGTAGCCGGAGAGGCCGTGCGAGCGCGCCTTCTCGGGCTGCGGGTTGTGACGCAGTTTGTTGGGCAGGGCGAACGTACCGCGCCCCTGCTCGCGGACCACCACGCCCTCCTGCACTAGTTCCTGCACCGCCTGGCGCACGACGGAGCGGGACACCTGGTAGGTCTCCTGCAGTTCCTTCTCGGTGGGCAGCAGCACCGGCTGCTGCGCATCCTTGAGGGCCATGATCTGCTCGATGAGGATGGCCTTGAGCTGGTGGTAGTACGGCACCGGGCTGTCCCGGTTGAGTGTCGTCACGCGGCGCCCCCCGACAGGCACCGCCGCGGCGACGCCCCAGGGAGCGCCCCAACGCCTGCAGATAGGCGCCCGGAAGATAAATTCATACGGACATTATGTTGTAGTGTTGACAGCCTGTCAAACCTGACGCTAGAGTGTCCCAGACGGTCAAAACTCGAGGCGATTCTCGTGCTGGCACGGGGCGCCGCACTCGGATCTAGGAGGATCACATAGTGCTATCAGGTGTAAGTTCCCGCAGGGGCCGCAGGCTAACGGTTGGGCTCATAGCCGTCCTTCTCCTGAACCTCCTACTGTTCGGGGCTGCGCAGAAGGTGGTAACCATCGGCTTCTCGCTCCCGCTCACGGGTGGCGCGGCCAAGGAAGGCACCGAGAGCAGGGTGGGCGCCGAACTGGCCGCCCAGTACCTGAACGATGCCGGTGGCTTCGAGGTCGGTGGCGAGAACGTTACCATCAAGCTGGTCTTCGAGGACGACCTCTGCACCCCGCAGGGCGCCGTGGAGGCCGCCAACCGCTTGGCGGTGGCCGGCGCCACGTTCGTGGGCGGCTCGTTCTGCAGCTCGTCCGCCCTCGCCCAGATGCCCGTCTTCGCGGCGCTCGGCATCCCGCACATCCCCTTCGCCTACGCCGACGAGCTCACCACCACGGCGCGTGAGGACGCGGGCGCCGACATGGCCGTCCGCCTGGGCGTTCAGGCCCGCAACGAGATGGTGCCCCTGGCCAAGTACGCAGTGCTCGAGAACGGCCACACCAACTTCTTCGTCATGGCCCAGAACACGGACTTCGGCCGCAGCATGGTCAAGCACTTCCAGGCCACCGCCGAGGAGCTGGGCGCCAGCCTGGTAGCCGAACCCGAGTACTTCGCGTACGCCGCCGCCGACTACCGCACCCTCCTCACCCGCGCCAAGTCCTCCGGCGCCGACGCCATCGTGGCCATCGGTCTGGCCCAGGAGATGATCGGCATCCTTCTCCAGAAGGACGAGCTTGACGTCACCCAGACCATCTACGGCTCCGACCTGGTATCGGACGCAGCGGTGGTGGAAGCCGTGGGTGACGCCGTGAAGGGCGTCTACTTCCCCTGGTACGACGACGACGGCACCGCGGCCCGCACCTTCGACCGCACCGAGGTCGGCGCTGGCGTTACCCAGATGGTGGAAGCCGGCCGCGAGCTGATGGGTATCGACGCGGGCCGTAACCATGGCCTGGGCTGGGGCACCGTCATGCTCATCAAGCAGGGCATGGAGCGCGCCGGCACCACCGAACCCGAGGCCGTGATGGCCGAGGTGCTCTCCGGCGACACCTTCGAGCTGTCGTACGGCGACTACCACTTCCTCCAGTGCGGCCAGGCCGTGCTGGGCGCGGGCGTGGCCACCTTCAACGACGAGGGCCTGCTACTGGTCGCCGACCGCGACTACGCCTTCGTGGATCCCGTCCTCCTCACGGAAGATCAGCTCTGCGAGTAACGGCTAAGCAGTAGTTCCGAGCAGCGCCGCCTGCTGGACCGGTGTCCCAGGCGGCGCGTTCTCTAGCTATGCGACGGAAGACCTGAACGAAGGGAAGCGAGAGATGAGTAACGCGGTCAGTCAGGCGCCTACGCCTGCCGAGTGGCTGGATAAGAACCGGGGCGCACCGGACTCCGAGCGCAAGGCGGTGGGCTTCCTGCACACCATGGAGGTGCGCGACCTGTATGCCTCCCAGGCGGCCATAGCGTCGGAGTTCCGCATGGTCTTCCCGGGTGCGGCTAAGTACACGCGCCTCGAGGATCTGGTGGGCGGGGCCAAGAAGCGCTACCGCTGGGTGGCCAAGCGCATAGAGGGTGTGGACAGCACCGCCAGCGGCGGCGACGCGGTGGTGTGGGTGCGCGGCACCCTCTACGGCGAGAACGTGGACGGTGTGGCCTTCCAGGACATCCGCTTCACCGACAGGTTCGAGCTGAAGGACGGCCTCCTCGTATCGCAGGACGTCTGGAACGACCTGGCCGAGAGCGGCGTACTCGCGGGCAAGCCGTGATCCGGGGGGCTGGATAAGGCGTGGACCTGGTAGCACAGCTGGCGCTGAACGCTCTTCACGCCAGCAGCCTCTACGCCCTGGTGGCGCTGGGCCTCACGCTCGTGATGGGCGTGATGGACATCGCCGACTTCTCCCAGGGCGCCATCTACATGCTGGGCGCCTACACGGCGTTCTTCGCCACCCGCGAGTTCGGCTTCCCCTTCTTCGTGGCCCTGCCGCTGGCCATGCTCATCGGCAGCCTCATCGGCGCCAGCAACTATCTCATCGTTTACAGGCCCCTCAGGCGCTTCTCGGGTTCGACTACCTTCATAGCTGCTCTGGGCCTACTTCTCATCCTGCAGAACCTGGCGCTGCACTTCTTCGGCGCCGACTTCCGGCTCGTGCGAGCGCCGTTCGTGAACGCACGCGTCAACATCCTGGGCGCCACCTGGACCGGCTACCAGCTGCTTATCGCCGGCTGCGCCCTGGTGCTGGTGGTGGCCACCTGGGCGTTCCTCAAGTTCACCCCCATCGGCACGTCCCTGCGCGCAGTGGCGCAGAACCGGCGCGGCGCGCTGGTGGTGGGCCTCGATCCCTTCCGAGTGGAGGTGGTGGCGTTCCTCCTGGCGGGCGCGCTGGCCGGAGCGGCCGGTACCCTGGCCTCCGGCGTCAACGCCTTCGACCCCAGCATCGCGGCTATCGTCGTGATCAAGGCGTTCTCGATAGTGATCTTCGGTGGCATGGGCAGCGTGCCTGGCGCCATCATCGGTGCGTTGATCGTGGGTCTGGCTGAGAACCTCATGGCCGGCTTCGTCAGCACCCAGTACGCCGAGCTCACCGCCTTCGTGCTGATGGTGGCCGTGCTCCTCGTACGGCCGCGCGGCCTCATGGGCACGCCGGAGGCCAAGTTGTGAGCGCCGCGACCCGCACGGCCAGCGATCGCCGCTGGACCGTACTGAACTGGATACTCGGCCTCGCCGCCGTGGGGTTCGCCCTGGCCGCCCCGCACATCTTCACCGGCATCGCCGACCGGCACCTGCTGGTGCTCATCGCCATCAACATCATCCTGGTGGTGAGCCTGGACCTGCTCATCGGCGGAGCGGGGCTCATCTCGCTGGGTCACGCCGCGTTCATGGGGGTGGGTGCTTACGCATCCGCGCTGATAGTGAAGGGCGGACAGCCGTTCATCGTCGGCCTGCTAGCCGCCATCGTTGCCGCCGGCCTGGCCGGCCTCATCGTCGGCATCCCCGCCCTCCGGCTCAAGGGCCACTACTTCTCGGTCATCACCTTCATCGTGGGCATAATCATCACCATCCTGATGACCAACCTGGATGACCTCACGCGCGGGCCCATGGGCCTCACGGGCATCCCGTTCGTCAAGATCCAGCTGTTCGGTATCGACCACGTGTTCCGCACGATCATCGAGAAGGTCGGCTACTACTACTTCGTGCTGGCCTTCGCCGCGCTGGTGCTGCTGCTACGGTGGCGCATCGGCCGGTCGCGCTTCGGGCGTGCCCTCACCGCCATCAAGGGCGACGAGAACCTAGCCGAGAGCGTGGGCATCGCCACCTACCGAGTGAAGGTCACGGCCTTCACGCTGGCGGCCGCCCTGGCCGGGGTGGCGGGCTCGCTGTACGCCCACTACGCGGCGTTCATCAGCCCCGACTCGTTCACCTTCGTGCACTCCTTCGACCTCTTCGTCATGAACCTTCTGGGCGGGGCCGGCACGTTCGCGGGCCCCATAATCGGGCCCATCTTCCTGACCGTCGTCAGCACGGGCGTGAAGGCCCTGTCACCCGCCATGGCGCAGATCGTGTACGGCGTGCTGCTGATAGTGGTCATCGTGGTGCTGCCCACGGGCATCGCCGGGGGCATCACCCGGCTGAGGGCGGCACTGGACGGCCGCCGGGAGCGCTCCAGCGTGCCGACCGAAGTGGGAGCGCTGCGCGATGAGTAACGAAGTGCTGCGGGTGGAGGGCCTCACGCGCCACTTCGGCGGCTTCGCCGCCGTGTCCGACCTCAGCTTCGGGGTCAACGAGGGCGAGATCCTCGGCCTGGTCGGCCCCAACGGCGCGGGGAAGACCACCACCTTCAACGTGGTCACCGGCTTCATCAAACCTTCCGGCGGCCGCGTGTTTCTCTACGGTGAGGACGTCACCGGCAGGGCGCCCCACGCCCTGGCGCGGCGCGGCATGGTGCGCACCTTCCAGCACACCCGCGTGTTCGCCGACCTGAGCGTGCGGCAGAACCTCGCCTCCGCCAGCCACCTGGTGGAGGGGGGTGGACCCCTCAGGACCCTGTTCGGAGCGGGCGCCGCCGAGCACCAGGCGTTGCAGCAGCGCATAGACGCCGTGCTCGAGCAGGTGGGGCTGACGCACCTGCAGGACAACACGGCCGGCAGCCTCTCGTACGGTGACCAGCGGGTGCTGGAGATCGCACTGGCCTTGGCCGCCCAGCCCAAGCTGCTGCTACTGGACGAGCCGTTCGCCGGCATGAACGACACGGAGTCCGAGGAGACCATGCGGCTCATACACCGCATCCGTGCCGCCGGCACAACGGTGCTGGTAATAGACCACCACATGCAGACCATGGCGCGCGGCTGCGACCGGCTGGTGGTCATGGACCACGGCCTGAAACTGGCGGAGGGCGCGCCGTCCGCGGTGGTGCACCAGCCCGACGTGGTGGCCGCCTACCTGGGGGCGGGCGACGAGGTCGGCTCTCCCCGCACGACCCCCCGCTCGGACGACGTGCTCAGGGTCAACGACCTGGACGTACGCTACGGCCGCACCAGGGCCCTGCGCGGCGCCAGCCTGGAGCTGCGGCAGGGCGAGATAGTGGCCCTGGTGGGCGCCAACGGCGCCGGTAAGACCACCATGCTGCGTGCCATCTCCGGCCTGGTGCCCGTAGTCGGCGGCCAGATCGAGCTGCTGGGCCGCAACGTGGCGGGCGTGGACCCCGTGGCCCGCGTGCGCATGGGGTTGGCGCACTGCCCCGAAGGGCGCGAGGTGTTCCCGCGCATGACCGTGCTGGAGAACCTCCACCTGGGCGCCGTGGGCCGCACCCCGGCCGAGGTGCAGAGGGAACTCGAGCACGTGTACGAGGTCTTCCCGCGCCTGGCCGAACGCTCGCAGCAGCTGGCCGGCAGCCTCTCCGGCGGTGAGCAGCAGATGCTCGCCATCGGCCGCGCCATCATGAGCCGGCCCAAGGTGCTGATCCTCGACGAGCCCACGCTCGGGCTGTCGCCACTTCTAGCCCGCGAGGTGGGGGAGACCCTCCTGCGGCTCAACGAGGAGGGGCTGAGCGTGCTGCTGGTGGAGCAGAACGCCGTGCTGGCGCTGGCCATAGCGCACCGCGCATACGTGTTGGAGAACGGCGTCATGGCGTTGAGCGGATCGGCGGGCGAGCTGCGGAACGACGAGGCGGTGAAGCGCGTTTACCTTGGGGCGTGAGTTGGTGAAGGCTCCGCGCATCAGCAAGTTACGCCGCACCCTCAACCGCGCTGTCGGTTGGAACTAGTCAGGTGCGACCGTACCTGCGCAGCGCCTCCGCGTAGGCGGCGTCGAAGCGCTCGTCGAGCGCGGGCCAGGAACCGCGGCACTCGCGCGCGATCTTGCGGGCGCCCTCGATGTAGGTGAACTGCGTCTCCTCGGACCACTCCATGGGCGGTCTCCGCATCACGCGCTCCACGTTCGAGAGCTGGTCGCATAGCTTGACGCGCTTCACGTCGTCACTCAGCGAGCGGATCCTGTCCGCTTGCAGTTGCTTGCGGGTCTCAAGCGACAGGCCCGCGTAATCGTCCGGGTCGGTGAGGCCATCCACGAGGTCGCGCACTCGGGGCCCGAACCACTCTTCGACCTGTTCGAGCGTCACGTCCGTGTCCTCGACGATGTCGTGCAGCCAAGCGGCGGCGATCATCTCGTTCGAACCGCCCTGCTTCTCGACGAAGGCAGCCAACTCGCTGATGTGCTCGAGCATCGGCGAGCAGCCCGTGTCCCCCAGGTGCATGCTGGCGTGCTTGTTCGTTGCGAGTTCCCGTGCCCGGTCAACTACCGTGTCCATGAAGAAGCATGGTATCCGATGAGTAGGGCCACCTCGAACTCGTCGAGGTTCGCGCGGACGTGGTCAATGAGCGAACACCACGTTGGCTCGGATGTAGCGGCTCTCGCCTGGCTGACGGTCGTAGATGAAGTTCAACGATGTTGCTACAGGGCCGAACACGGCCGAGAGTTCGGCGTTGGCGTAAGTAACGGCTTCCGGTGCCGTGTTCCACTCCGGTTTCCAACTGGGCAGGGAGCTCAGATCGGGGAGGTGGTAGGTGTTCTCGCCCGACCACCCACGGGTCACGCTAACGCGCCACTCGGTATGCAAGTCAGGGGTGATGACGGAGACCTTGCTGCTGGTGAGCGCGGCCCCGACATCTGCCCAGGTCACGCCGTAGCGTGGGTAGCTTCCGGGCAGCACCGGTGCCGCCGTCAGGTCCAGATGCCCCTCTGGCAGGCTCAGCTGGAGTTCTTCTCCCTCGTAGAGGATCCTGTCTACTCCTAGATACTGGCCGTGCTCATCCGTCGTTGCCACGTTCAGGTAGTGCATGTCGCCGGCACCTAGAACATGCGTAGGGACCGTGAGGAACGTGGCTTCGAAGCTGTTGCTCGACGGCGCAGCGAAGGCGGTGGAAAGCAGAGCGGATGTTCCGTTCCAGGTTCTAAGGAACGTCGTCACGCTCGCGGGACGTCCCGGGAGAGCGTTGTGCACGGTCAGGCCGAACTCAGCTGGGGCGGCGCCGGAGTTGAAGTCGATGGTGACACGACCACCATTTTCCACATCAACGCCATGCCGCAGAGCGAGATGTAGGATCCCTTGTCCATCATCAAGCGCGGCGACCAGAACGTCGTGAACACCACGCGTCAGGCCAGCGAGCGCGAACGCGTACCCTTGCTCTCGCCTGGCTCGCCCGGAACCGTGTTCGGTCAGGACTTCCAGCTGATCGAAGCCCTCGGCTACGTTGCTTACGGAGCCCGTCAGCTCGGCTGTCCTAGGTGTGGGCTCCATGGCGCCTTCACACGGGAGGGTCACGGCGGTCAGCTCAGCCGTTGTGGCCTGGAGGACTCGAGCTTCGAGCAGCCGTACCCTGTCCGCGCCTCCACCGCTGCAAACGACGGCCACACCGAATCGCCCGGCGGCGTCCGTAACCTCGAGGGCGTGGATGCCTCCCTCAGGAGAAACCTCCCTCCAGGGTTCCGTACCGTTCTGGAAGGCGACCAGATCCACGTATTCCGCCTGCCCAGGTGCCAAGGTCAGGTTGACGATGCTGGACGAGGCGGCGGCCGACATTGTGCAGAGGAGCGTAATGAGTACGAGGATGAAGGCGGGGGAGCTGCGCATGTGGTCTCCGAACTCGTGGAAGTCGTAGGGCGATCCTAGCTCCTGCCCACCTGCGGTCGCTGTCAGGTTTCCTCGAAGTAGTCCCGGTCGATCCGCTTGACTACGAACCGATCCTGTTCGCTGACGCCCACGTCGTGGTCGATCATGTACGTGGCCAGCGCTTCACCATCGATGAGGACGACACGTAGGTCGCTCAGCCCCTCCGCGTAGGCCTCCGCCTCTCGGCTGAAACTACTGGTCGTGATGAAGACGCCTTGCTTGGCCCTCTGTCCCAGGAGGCTGCCTACGAAGGCCTGAACGTCCGGTCGTGAAACGCGGTACTCGGGCGCTTTGCGTTTTGCCTGCACGTAGATCTTCGACAGTCCGAGCCGGTCCTCGTTGATGACGCCGTCCACCCCGCCGTCCCCGCTCTTGCGGAAGGCGTGGCCCGCCCCGGCTCGGCTTCCACCGTAGCCGAGGGCGAGCAGCACGTCGATAACGATCTCCTCGAAGCGGCCCCACGACACTTCCTGGAGAGTTTCGGAAATCTCGGCAGCGAGCGCCTGACGGAGTTCTTCGTATGCCGAGCTGATTGTCTCCTCCGGAGTGCCGGTCGCTTCAGTAGCCCTGGAGAGTACGGCCGCTTCTTGGCTCGGCGACGGGCTCTTGGACTTCGATCGCCAATCTTGGAACGGCTCGAACGCCTGGAGGGTGATCACATTCACCGTCTGGGGGTTGCTGGCCAGAAGCTGTTCCCCCTCTTCCGAAAGCTCGTAGACACCGCGCGTGACGTTGCGCAGCAGGCCCGCCTTGGACAGGTAGGTCCGTGCCCATCCCACGCGGTTGTCGTAGCGGCGTTGCTTTCCGCTCGGCAGAAGCTCGCGCTGGTCCTCCTCCGAGATACCCATGCGCTCCGCCAACTCCGTCTTGAGGTCGGCGAAGCGCAGTGGGCCCTTTTCGTTCAGCAACTGAAGAAGCGGAAGGAAGAACTCGTCGAAGGAAGGAACCGCCATGTCAACGCGCAGATTACCAGACGCCTGAAGCTACACCTGACCGGCTTCGAGTTCGCTAGCCCGCCGCCGTCCAACCCCCGTCCACGGCAACCTCGGCCCCGTTGATTCCGCTGGCTTCGTCCGAAACGAGGAAGAGCGACAGGTTGGCAACCTCGTCGGGCTGCAGCGTCCGCGGGTTGGCGGCATGCCACTTGCCGTACTGCGCCAGCGCCTCGTGGTCGAAGGTGGCAGGGTCGGCGCCGCCCATGATGTTGGTCTCCACGCCCCCCACGATGAGCGTGTTGCAGCGCACGCCGAACGGGGCGTAGGTGAAGGCAGTGTTGCGCGACAGGCCGAGCAGCGCGTGCTTCGAGGCCGTGTAGACGGCTCCCGCCGCCCCGCCGGAAACGCCCGCCACGGAGGCAACGTTGACGATGGCGCCGGCGCCGCGTTCCTTCATGTGCCTCACTGCTGCGCGGCTGGTGACGAACGGGCCGTACACGTTCACGCCGATCACTCGCTCGAACGTTCCGTCATCGAAGTTTGCCACGCCCTCCATCTTGTCCATGATGCCGGCGTTGTTGACGAGTGCGTCGAGCTGACCGAACTCGTCGATGGCGCGCTGGATCAGCGCTTCGGCATCCTGGCGCTTCGAGATGTCGCCCGGCACGCCGATCATAGTGCCGCCGGCCGCTGTGGCTTCCGCCGTCACGGCCTCGAGGTTCGCCGCGTTGATGTCGCTTCCGACTACCGTGGCGCCTTCCCGCGCGAACAGTAGTGCCGTCGCCCTACCCATACCCGATCCCGCGCCGGTGATCACGGCCACCTTGCCCTTGAGTCTCATACCTACCTCCTGCCCCTAAGTTACGAAGCCGGAGAGGCGTGTACCACGGCCGAATGTCCTGGGCGCTGCATCCTCTTGACGGATAGCGCATAACCGGGTATGTTGAAGATATCAACGCTCCGCAGGGAGCGTGGTTTTCGTTTAAGGCCACGTCCGCAAGCTGGAGCCGCGCGGCCGGCGCGAAGCCGGTCGCATAGTCCGGTTCAGGTTCGCTCCGGCTGCGGCCATTCGGAACGGTGCAGCACGTACTCCAACTCGTCCCCGTCCCAAGCGCCCTCGGGGGAGGGGTCGAAGGTGACCCCGCCTGCGAGGTCCGCGGGCGTCAGCTTGTAGCGGCGTACAAGCGTCATGCCGAGCTTCTCCAGCACGCGCTGGGACGCCACGTTCTCCTCGTAGGTCGTGGCGCCGACGCTGCGCACGCCGAGCTCGAAGGCGCGGGCGACTAGCGCCCGCGACCCTTCCGTGGCGTACCCCTTACCCCACGCAGTTCGGGCGAGCCGGAACCCCAGCACGGCTTCGGAGTTCGAGCCGCCGCGCTTCCGCTGCAGGCTGAACCAGCCAACGAACGCGCCGGTCTCCTTCTCCTCGGCTGCCCATACGCCCAGCGCGGGACGGCAGTGGTCGTAGCGCATGAACCGGGGTAGCACCGTACGCGCAACCGTCTCGGGCGCGGTAGGCGCACCGGTGATGTACCGCATGACGTCACAGTCACCGTGAAGCTCGATGAGGTGGTTCAGGTCGCCGTGCCCGAACGGACGCAGCCGGAGCCTGGGGGTTTCGATCGTGTCGGGTTTGAGAACCATGGCAACACCCTTTATGTCTGCAGCTTACTGCTGGGTCCTCGGGCGCGACGTCGGCCGGCAAGGGCGCGCCCGCGAGGCCTGAAGGTAGCGGCCGGGGGAACCTGGCCACATAGTCTTGACGGATGACGCATACGGCGGTATCTTGAAGGTATCAGCGCTTCCAGGAGAAGCGCCTTTTTTGTTCCCCCAGCACCTGGAACCGATCTTCCACTAGAGTTAGGCGAGGATGTCCGATCCCGTGATCACACAGAGGCTGGGCGGCGCGGCGCTGTTCGTGGCGGCCACAGTGGCGTGGTTCGTGTCTGGTTTCGGCTGGCTGCCTTACGTTCTCCTACTGTTCGCCTTCGATCTGTTCATGCTCGGCTACCTGGCCGGGCCCCGGGTGGGCGCCGCCATCTACAACCTGGGGCACGGGCTTCTCCTGCCCAGCCTCGCCGCTGTGGCCTACCTGCTGACCGGTACCGATTGGCTGCTGGCTCTCACCTGCCTCTGGTTCGCGCACATCGGCTTGGACACCGCGCTGGGCTACGGCCTCAAGTTGCCTGCCGGCTTCCAGGCGACGCACCTCGGCAGGATAGGTAGGGGGCCGGGAGGCGAGGAGCCGACGGGCGAACCCTGAGCGGCTGCCTTGGTCGGCGCCGCCGACATCTCGCGCTTGCCTTGCACCGCGCACTACTTCAGGGCCGAGTGCGCCAGCCGACCGACCTTCCGACCGCCCTTCTGATTTCGGGCCATACTCCGCGAACGCGGCCCGGCGTCCAACGACCCTCACAGAGCCGATGCCGTGCTGGCCGCACAATGCAGCATGTCCAGCACTACTGTTCCCACCACTCGGACGTCCGCTGATCGAGAAGGCCCCTTCTGGCCGGTCATGGCCGTAGTGGCCTACATCGCCATGATCACCATGAACGGCCTGGCCAACTGGCTGCCCCTGTTCGGCCGCAACACGGGCGAGGTGTCGGACCGCTTCGACAGCCTCTTCACGCCGGCGCCATACACGTTCTCCGTCTGGGGCGTCATCTACCTGCTCCTGGCCGCCTTCGTGGTCTACCAGGCGCTGCCGCGGGCGAGGGCCGACGAGCGTGTAGCGCGGGCGCGCCCCCTGTTCGTCCTCTCGTGCCTCTTCAACATCGCCTGGCTCGTATCCTGGCATGCCCTGGCCATCTCGGTCTCGGAGCTCCTCATGCTGGGCCTGCTACTCACGCTCATCACCCTCTACCTGAGGATCGGTACCTGGCGTGAGGCCACGGTGGGCTGGCAGCGCTGGGTGCTCGACGTGCCGTTCGCCGTGTACCTGGGTTGGATCTCGGTGGCCACCATCGCCAACACCGCCATCTTCCTGGTGGACCTGGGGGTCGATGCGGGTGGGGCCGCCGTGGCCATCACCATAGTGATGATCGCCGCGGCCGCGCTGCTCGGCCTCCTGGGTCTCATGAGCCGGCGTGACTGGGCGTACGCCCTCGTGATCGCCTGGGGTCTCGGCGGCGTCAGCGCGGCGCAGTCGGGGCAAACCGCCTCCATCAGCATCGCGGCGCTGGTGGGCGCGGCGCTACTGGCCGTGCTTGCCCTCGTGACCGCGGTGGCGCGCAGCCGGCGCGCGGCCACCACCTAAGGCTGGCTACGAAGCTACCGGGTTATACGCCTTCGGGCGGTATGTCCGGCAGGTCGCGGTGATCCACTTGGCTGGGGATGCCGGTGGCGTCCAGGACCTCCTGCTCGTCCAGCGACTCGTGTTCCATGAGCGCGTCCGCCAATTTGTTCAGCTCGGCCCGGTGCTCGTTCAGTAGATCGAGGGCCTGCTGGTAGCACTCCTCGATGATCCGCCGCGTGGCCTTGTCCACCCGCTCGAGCGTGGCCTGGCTGAAGCCCTGCGCCACGTTGGTGCCTTGGCCGCCCAGGTACTGCCCGCCCTCGGCGGCCAGCGAGACGGGACCGATGTCCTCGCTCATGCCCCAGCGCGTGACCATGCCCTGCGCCATGCGGGTCACCTGCTGCAGGTCGTTCTCGGCGCCGGTGGTGCGGTCACCGTACACGATCTCCTCGGCGGCGCGGCCGCCCAGGGCGCCGATGATGCGGCCACGCAGGTACGCTTCCGAGTAGTTGTAGCGGTCGTCCTCCGGCCGCTGGTAGGTGACCCCCAGGGACTGGCCGCGCGGCGTGATGGTGACCCGCGAGACGGGGTCGGCGCCCGGCACCACCAGCCCGAGGATGGCGTGGCCCGCCTCGTGGTAAGCCACGCGCTCGCGGTCCTCGGGCTTGAGCAGCAGCTTGCGTTCGGGCCCAAGGATGATCTTCTCCAACGAGTCCGCGAAGTCCACCTGGTGGATGTGGTCCTGCCCCCTGCGCGCAGCCAGGATGGCAGCCTCGTTCACCAGGTTGCGCAGGTCCGCGCCTACCAGCCCGGGCGTCATGCTGGCCACGGCCATGAGGTCCACGTCATCGGCCAAAGGCACGTCGCGGGTGTGCACCTCGAGGATCTCCTTGCGGCCGATCTTGTCGGGCGGCTGCACGACCACGCGGCGGTCGAAGCGGCCGGCGCGCAGCAGGGCAGGGTCCAACACCTCGGGCATGTTGGTGGCGGCCAGGACGATGACGCCCTCCTTGGTGCTGAAGCCGTCCATCTCCGTGAGGATCTGGTTCAGCGTCTGCTCCTGCTCGCTGGTGGCGCCGCCTTGCAGTACCTGGCCCCTTTTGCGGCCGATGGCGTCGAGCTCGTCGATGAAGATGATGGACGGCGCTGCCGCCCGGGCCTCCTTGAACAGATCCCGCACGCGGCTGGCGCCCACGCCAACGATCATCTCCACGAACTCCGAAGCGTTCATGCTGAAGAACGGCACGCCCGCCTCGCCGGCCACGGCCTTGGCGAGGAGCGTCTTACCCGTGCCCGGCTGCCCCACGAGCAGCACCCCCTTGGGAGCGGTGCCGCCCAAGCGGGTGTACTTCTCGGGCCGCTTGAGGAAATCGACGATCTCGAAGAGCTCGTTCTCGGCCTCGTCGATGCCGGCCACGTCGTCGAAGGTGACCTTCACCTCGCTCTCGTCGGCCCGGGTGGCGCGGCTCTTACCCATGCCGAACATGTTGCCCATGCCGCCCATGCCCCCCTGGGCGGCCGCCCGCCGCGAGAGCCAGACGATCAGCCCGATCATCAGCAGCGCCGGCCCGAACGAGAAGAGCAACGTGAGGAGGGGGCTGCGCTGTTCCTGCAGGGTCTCCGCGTTGATCTGGACGTCGTTCTCCAGCAGCAACGTCTCGAGCCCCGGTTCCAGGAACGACGGGAGTGTGGTGGAGAAACGCTCGACGGTCCGGGGCTCCATGTCCGCCACGGCGACGTCCTCGGGCAGGGGGATCGTCACGGGCTCGTCGAAGATGCCTTGCACGACGTCCGCGCGCGTGGCCACCGAGACCACGTTGCCGGCCTCCACCTGCTGGCGGAAGACGTTGTAGGGCACCTCGATGGGAGCTGCGGGGGAGGGGAAGAACAGGTTGACGACTATGTAGTTGACTACGAACAGGCCCAGCATGAGGAGCAGCCAGGAGCTGCAACCTACCGGGCGCATGGGTGGCATGTTGGGTGGCATGTCCGGTCCGGGGCCGCCGGGACGACTCGCGCCCGGGTTGCCGCCCTGCCCCCGCTGCGGCCCCGCGCCGGACTGCTGGCTCGCCAGTCTGTCGTCGGAACTGCTCTCCGTCATGCTCGACCCTACCCCTTCTCTGAAGTGATGACGCCTTCCTTCGCCCACTGCCGGTCCATCAGTGCCTCGACGAGTTCCATGGGCCGCGAATCGCGCTCGGCCGCTACGGCCAGCGGCAACCAGACCGGGGTGTAACTTCCCCAGAGGGAATCTGCTGCGCTGTCCATCTCCGGCCCGGTGCCGGTGCCGAACTCGCCACCCACGATGGTGGCGAGGTAGAACACCTGTCTAGCGCCCTTGAAGGTTAGGTCCGCCACCACCCGGCCCAGCTCCACGTCGAGCCCGAGCTCCTCCTTGGCCTCCCTGATGGCCGTCTGTTCGTGGTCTTCGCCCGCCTCCACCCCGCCACCCGGGAACAGGTAGTAGGTGTGGCCCTTACGGTTGCGTTCGATGAGACAGACCTTGTCGCCGTCCAGTAGCACCACCGCCGAGCGGTGCTTGGGGTGTCCGAACGGGTTGCCTGCGTTAGCTCGGGCCGTCACGACGCGGCCACCACTTCCGCGCGCTTGGGCGGCGCCTCTAGCAGGAAGAACGCCGCCGCGCCGATGAGGCCAACCACCGCCAGGGCGCCGAAGCCCCAGGCGTAGTTGCCCAGCGAGTCCGCCAGCAAGCCGACTATCAGCGGGCCCAGCACGGAGCCCACGGTGACTATCAAGGAGGAGAAGCCCATGACCATGGCGAAAGCGGCGCGCCCGAAGTAGTCGGCGCGCAGAGCGGACATGAGCGGACCGCGCAGCCCCCAGGCCAGGCCGTGCATGACCACGGCCAGCACCGCGCCCGTGTAGGTGGGCACCAGGGTCAGCATGGCCATGGCGCCGGCGTGCAGCAGCATGCCGGTGCCGGTCACCAGGCGCTTGTCGAGGCGGTCGCCCAGCACGCCGCCCGCCGCCTGGCCGACCATCGATGTGAGTGTCATGACCATCAGCAGGGTAGCACCGGCGGTGACGCTGATCCCGATGATCTCCTGCGCGTAGATCACGAAGTGCACGCCCACGGCCGAAACGATGGCCAGCGCGTTGGAGTGGCCTATCGACATGAGCCAGAACGCCCGGGAGCGCAGCACCTTGCGCGCGCTGAACTTGGCCTTGGCGTCCTCGGAGGCTGCGGCGGCCTGCTTCGGGTTCGGGTCCTTAGTCGCCGCTGTCGCCTCAACGTCCGTCGACTTAGCGGCACCGCGTGGTGCCTCGTCCCCGTCCGGGCGCAGGCCCACCTGTTCGGGCTCGTCTATGAGAAGCCGGCCGAGGGGGATCATCATCACCAGCATGAGGACGCCCGAGCCGATGGTCACGCCGCGCCAGCCGTAGGTGACGATGAGGGAGGCCAGGACCGGCGCAGTAAGGTTGCCTATGCTCATGCCCAGCCCGGCGAGAGCCATGGCGGTGGCCCGGCGCCGCTCGAACCAGTTGACCAGGATGGTCATCATGGAGAGGATGCCGGCGAAGCTGGCCCCCACGGCCATGACCAGGAAGGCCGCTAGGAAGTTGCCGAAGTTGGTGGTGAAGCCCAGCGCGATCATGGAAGTGCCCATGAGCGCCATGCCCACCATGACCAGGCGGTGGGGGCCGAAGCGGCTGATGAGCCAGCCGTTGATTGGCCCCAGTAGGCCGCTCTCCGTGCGCTGCAGCGAGTGGATGAGCGAGATGGTGGTGCGGCTCCAGCCGAACTCCGCCATCCAGAACGGCGCGTAGATACCGAACGCGCCGAAGAAGAGCGCGGACTGCAGGCCCTGCGCCACCATGGAGCCCGCCACGACCCACCACCCGCGGAAAACGGAGCGGGTGGAAGTCACGATGCGGGTCACGCACTCCAACTTACCTGGTTCATAGGCGGATGGCTAACGTGCGGTAGGCAGCTGGGCCTACTGATGCGCGCCGGGGACGTGCTATTTTCGGTTCCGGCCGCAGGGGCCCCGGACGAGACGCGACGTACCCGGTGAAGACAAGACGTTGCCTGAGGAGGGTTCCTATGGACTGGTTCGTTCTCATCGCATCCGGAGTCTTCGAAGCCGTCTGGGCCGTGGCGCTCGGCAAGTCCGATGGCTTCACCAAGCTCGTCCCCTCGTTGGTCTTCCTCGGGGGGCTCATCATCAGCATGGGTGGGCTGGCCTACGCCATGCGCACACTGCCCACCGGGACCTCTTACGCCATCTGGGTAGCCATCGGCGCATCCATAGCCGTCATCTACGGCATGGTCACCGGCGACGAGTCCGCCTCGCTGCCCAAGATCCTGCTGCTCGCCGGCATCATCGGCTGCGTCATCGGCCTGAAGCTCGTCAGTTGAGCCGCCCTCTCCGGCTCAAGACTCCGGCGGTCGGGCCCGCGTAGGTGGTCGCCGGAGGCGGACACGTGAGCCCTCGAGGAACCGTGGCGTCTAGTACCCCTTGCCGAACCGGCTGTTCTGCGGGTGCGGGCTCACGGCGGTGCGACGGTAGGGCGCTACCGGCCGGAGGATGTTGCGGCATTGCGGGTTGACGCAGCCTGGGCACCGTAGTCCGTACTGGCTGGTGCAGGCTTCGCCGCTCCTCAGGTGCTCGGCCACGATCTCGGCCAGTGCGTCGAGGAACAGCGGCATGTCGTTCAGGGCGGGCGCCCGCCGGTAGCCGCTGATGCCTACCTTGTGGGCCAGTTCGCCGTACTCGATGTCGAGCTCGTGCAGCGTCTCTATGTGGTCGGACGTGAACGCGATGGGTACCACCAGTACGTGACGGCGCTTCTTGGCGCCGAGCTCCTCGATCACCGACTCGGTCGGCGGCCCCAGCCACGGCACCGGGCCGACCTCCGACTGGTAGCTGAGCAGATGCTCGTAACGGCCGCCCAGGCGCTTGAGCACCTCGTGCACTGTGGCGCCCACCTCCAGCGGGTACGCGTCGCCGCGGTTGACGATGCTCATGGGCAAGCTGTGAGCGCTGAAGAGGAGCACCACGTTGTCGCGCTCCGCCGGGTCGAACGCCTCCAGCCCTTGACGAACGGTGGCGGTCATGGCCTCGAGGAAGAGCTCATGGGTGGGCCACCGGTCGATGACGCTCCACTCGAAGGCGTCCTGCAAGCCGAGGCGGCGCGCGGCCCGCCACAGCTCGTTGAGGCTGCTGCCGGTGGTGGCGCAGCTGAACTGCGGGTACTGCGTGAACGCCACGGCGCGCTCCACGCCGTCGGCCGCCATCTGCCTCAGCGCCGCCTCGCTCGACGGCTCGCTGTAGCGGAAAGCCACGTACGGCTTATGCGGCGCCGTGGCGGGCGAGAGCTCGTCCAGCCGAAGGCACATCTCCCGGCCCTGCAGTGAGGTCCACTCGAGCAGCGGACTGCCGCCGCCGATGTCCGCGTAGTTACGTTGCACCGCAGGGGTGCGCCGCCTGGCTATGAATGGGCCCAGCCACTTCTGCATGGGGAGCTGGATGATCTCGCGGTCCGCGAACAGCTCCTCCAGGAACGGGCCCACGTCGGTTAGCTCGGCGGGACCTCCGAGGTTGAGCATCACGACACCCGTAGGAGTTGAACTCATGTCCAGCAGCCTATCCAGCCGCCGGGCAGCAAGCGTCACATAACTGTCACGCGGCCTCAGTTCTTGCGTTCTGGTGTGAACCTGTACCCCACGCCCCATACCGTGTGGAAGTACCTCGGGCTGGTGGGGTCGGGCTCGAAGTGGCGCCTGAGCCGCATGACGAAGTTATCGACCGTGCGGCTGCTGGGGTAAGCGCCTAAGCCCCACACTCCGTCCAGGATCTCGTCCCGGCTCACCACCTCGCCGGCGCGGCGCGCCAGCAGGCTGAGGATGCCGATCTCGCGCTCGCTCAGCTGCAACTCCTCACCGCGCGCGGTGCGCGCCGTCCAGGAGCGCAGGTCCACCTCGTTGCCCCCGAACACCACCTTGGAGCTCGCCTCGCGCGCAGCCGAGCGGTCGAGGAGCCGCCGGACGCGCAACAGGAACTCCGGCAGGTGGAACGGCTTGGCCAGGTAGTCGTCGCCGCCGACTTCCAGGCCCTCCACTCGCTCCTCCGGGCGCCCCTTGGCGGAGAGGAACAGCACCGGTGTGTCGAAGCCCGCCGCGCGCTGCTCGCGGCAGAGGGTGTAACCGTCCTTGTGCGGCAGCATCACGTCGAGCACCACCAGGTCGGGCTGCTCGCTGCGCCAGGCGGCCACCGCCGCGCGGCCGTCCGCGGCGTGACTGACCTGGTGCCCCTCCGCCTCGAGGTTGTCGGTCAGAACGGCCGCCAGCGCCGCCTCGTCCTCCACGATAAGTACCCTGGCACCCCTCAACTCAACGCTCCCACAGGGGCGACCCCCGCTGGCGCCGGCTCTCCGGGCGCCACGGGCAAGAGCACCGTAACGAGCGTGCCGCCCTCGGCGCCGTCACCGATGTGGATCCGGCCCCCTAGCGTCTCCACCGCGCGCCGCACGAGGTAGAGGCCGAGCCCTAACCCGGGAGAGCTGCGGGTCAGTTCGCTGCCCACGCGGTAGAAGCGCTCCAGCACGTTGGCGCGCTCACCCTCAGGGATGCCGTTGCCGCTGTCCTCCACGCTAAGGCGGGCCCAGCGGCCCTCGCCGCCCAGGCGTACCTCCACCCGCTTCCGCGGGCCCGGGGAGTACTTGATGGCGTTGTCGAGGAGGTTCTCGAGCATCAGCGCCACCTCCTCGGGCGAGACGTTCACCACCAGCGGGGCGCCGCCCTCCACGAACGCGACCTCAGCCCCGCGGGCCTCCAGGACAGGCCGCGCTTGCTCCAGGAGGGTGCCTACCAGTGCCCGCAGCTCGTGGTGCTGCCGCCTGACCCCCACCGCGTCGCCCTCCAGGCGTGCGGTGGCCAGCACCTGCTGGCCGGTGCGGTCCAGCCGGTCCACCTCCGCGCTCATGCGGGTCAGGTACTCCTGCGCCTTGGCCCTCGGCAGGTCGCGCAGCTGCATGGTCTCGATCAGCAGCCGCAGTGTGCTGATGGGCGTCTTGTACTCGTGCCCTATGGCGTCCAGGAAGTTGCTCTGCCGCCGCTTCAGCTCGCGCTCCAGCCGCAGGTTCCTGGCGATGATGAACAGCCCCAGCATGACCACCAGCACGAAGAACGGCCCCTCGAAGGCGAACATGCGCACCACGCTGCGGTGCTCGGCCAGGTACTCCTCGAAGGCGTCCTCGTCGATGACCACGCTCCTACCGGATTCGGCCAGCCTCAGGTGCGGCTGCCCCGCCAGCAGCCCGAGCACCTCATCGGAGGCCCCCAGCTCCAGGAGGGCGGTCAGGCTCAGCGCCTCACGCTGCAGGCTCTCCACCCTGGTGCGGTTAACGGACTCCACGAACTCGGCCTGGAAGTAGATCCACCACGACATCTGCGCCGTGACGAACAGGATGATGACGCCGAACGCTATGCGCGTGGCGTGGTGGGAGGTGAGGAAGCGGCGTTTCATGCTCCTAGCTCCCGCAGGCAGAACGGGCTGCCCGGGCCCGGGCGGGCCCAGCGGTCGGCAGCGGCGGGTGCGGCTAGAATCGGAGGAGATGCAAGGCTGGACATCGTCATGCTGAGCTTCCTCGGTCAGCTTATCGCTCCATTGGCGATCGGTGCGGGAGCAGCGCTACTGCTGAAATTGCCCTAAGACATAGAGGGCCTGACGCCGTCCGTTCGCTTGCTCGCCGGGGGGCCCATCCTTCCCAGGGCTTCGGTCTGAACGCGGCTCATGCGCGGATGCGCTACTTTGTGCCCATGTGGTCACGAGTGAAGACTCTGGTAACCGTACTGTTCGCTCTTACGTCCCTATCGGCCGCTGTGGCGCAACGCGCCATCGCCGATCTGCTGCCGGACACCACCGTGCTAGCGGTCGAGCTGGAGCCGCAGCAGTTCGATCTCGCGGTGCTGCACGGTCTGCTGGCTGAGCTGGACACCGCCGAGGCGGAGCGTGTGTGGGGCGAGTACGCGCAACTGCTCAGCAGCTTCGCGGACTCCTCCCCCTTCGAATCCAGCTCCGTCAAGGAGGACCTGGACGAAGTGCGCGAGCTGTTCATCGAGGAATGCCCCGCACTGTGGGAGGCCGCCGAGGCGGCGAGCGCCAGGGAGTGGTCCGCCGGCCTCGGGGTCAGCGTCTCGCGCTTCGATCCGGAACCGGACCTGCTCTTCGTAGCGCGCGCCGCCAGCCGGACCGATAGCGCCCGGGTGCTGGCCGGCCTGATCGCCTGCTTCGACGGCCGCCGCTACGGAACCGAGGGCGACACCTCCATCTACCTCTTCGCCGACGGTAGCGAGCTGCCGCTGCTGGTGGCAGAGGCCCGCGGTGCGCTCGTAGCCTCTTCAGACCCCGACCTGCTGCGCGGCGCCCTCCGGCGCGCCGGCGGCTCCGTCGAGCCCTCTCTTTCCTCCACGCGCATAGCCGACTACTCGGCCCGGCTCGAACCGGCCGGCCTCAAGGTGACCCTCAACCTGGCGGCGGTGGCCGAAGCCATGACGGTGCTGCGCAGCGCGGTGCCAGCCGAGGCGGCGCCGCTGTTCGACAGGTTCAGCACCACCCTGCGCGTGGTCAATGGCGTGGCGTGGGCCGTTAGCATCGAGGAGAGCGGGTTCGAGATCAACACGGTCTCGGCGTGGGACGCTGCTCTGGCCGAAGCGGAGGGTGAGGACGAGTTGCTGGCCTTGCTTTCCTGCGCTGAGTGCGCCCTCTCGACCTCCTACTACCCCCCGAACGCCGTCACCGTCGGAGCCGGTGCGTTCTCCATCGAGGCGCTCGTGGATTGGGCCGACAGCTGGCTGGCCGACCTAGGCGCCGCCGGCATGATCCACACCCCCATGGAACTGAGCGTACGCAGCGTCTTCGCCGAGACCACCGGCGTGGACCTGGATACGGCGCTGCTGAGCTGGCTGGGCGGCTCGTACCAGCAGTACACCACCGACGTCTACGACACCGACCTGACCGACTGGCTGATGGGCGTGCCCAGCGTGGCCACCATCGAAGTCACCTCGGAGGAGGCCGCCTGGCAGGGCGTCAGGTCCTGGCTCGACATCGCCGCTAGAGTGGACGACTACGCCGCCCGCCTGATGAGCGAGAGCGGCGGAGTGGGCCCCACGCCCGGCTTCGAGGACGCTGTTTCCGTGCGCGAACTCGACTACCAGGGCGTACCGTACCTACGGGTGCGCTCGGCGCCGAACATCGACCTAGGGGTGGCGGTGGTGAACGATCACTTGGTCATCGGCTCGCCCGCCTCCAGCCTGCTGGCGGCCATAGACGGCGGCCGCATCGGCATGCCGATCGTGGACCGCGCGGCGCGGCTGACCGACATGGCCGGCCTGGGCGAGACGCTTCAGGGCGGCGAGCTCGTGGGTTACTCGGTCATCCACACGCCCGCGTTCCTGCAGGGGCTGGCCCGGCTAGCCGAGTTGGCCTCCACCTGGACGGCCTCAGGGCTGTGGTTCGCGGGTCAGGCCGCCAGCTACGAGGCGCCCAACGGTGTCGAGGTGGCTCCGCCCACCTACGACGACGCGCTGGTGCTCACCGACCTGCTGGTGGAAGCCCTGGAGCTGCTGGCCGACAAGGTGGGCATGACCGTGGGCACCTCCAGCATCGAGGACGACGCCAGGTGGAGCAGCTGGCGCCTGACGCTGGTGGACTGAGTCACCGGCGGTCACCTAACGTTCGGGGCCGCGCACGCAGGTGTGCGCGGCCCCTTCTACGTGAGAACGGCTCTAGGCGCCCAGGTACTTCTTCGCCGCCGTTCGCGAAACGCGCGTCGTCCACGCCGCCAGGAGCAGGTCCTCTAGCAGGTCCACGTCCAGCTTCTCGAGGATGGCCAGCACGGCCGGGTAGCCGTCGAAGTGCGGGACCGTGAACAGAGCTTCGGCGTGAACCGTCAGCAGTGTCTGCTTGGAGTCGTCGCCGTCGACTCGTATGGCCACCACCGTGCCGTCAGGCCAGCTGCGGCCAAGCGCCGCGAGCTGCTTGAGGTCCGACTTCCTGGGGCCCCGCACCCAGGCGAGCATGCCGCGCTTGGTGCGCCACGCCGGCGCCCCACCATGCCCCTCGATATACTCCGTAACTTCGGGCAAGCGCAGCGCTATCCGTCGTACGTCCTCGAGAGTCGCCACACTGTGAGTCTAGCTTCCGAAGGGGTCGGCTCTAGGCCCGCCCCCCGAGTTCACACGTGCCCGAACTTCTCCAGCATCTCCTGGGTGGTCATGCCCTGCTCGGCCAGCTGCCGCGCCTCTTCCTCCATGCGCACGATGGCCTCGGCCCGCTCGAGGACCTGCACCACGTCCGCGGCAGCGATGACGACCACGCCGTCCTCGTCGCCGAAGACGAAATCGTCCTTCGCCACCCTCACCGTGCCACCGCTGGCGCCGCGGATCTCTACGGGCTCGCCGTGGCTGCTAACGCGCCAGCGACCCACCGACTGCACGGGGCTCACGTAGCGGGCGAACACGGGGAAGCCGGTGCCGGAGATGACGGAGACGTCGCGGAAGCCGCCGTCCACCACGGCGCCGTGGCAGCCGCGCTTCTGCATGTTGGCGGCTATGAGGTCGCCGAAGAGGCAGATGCCCTTGGCGTCAGTGCCGGCCCACACCGTCACGCAGCCTGCGGGCAGTTCGTCCACCACCTGTAGCTTGAGGCGGTCGGCGCCCTTGGCGTCGCTCATGCGTCCCTCGATGGGGTAGGCCCAGCCGGCAACCTGCTGCCTGGTCTCCGTCTTGCGCACGATGCCGTTGTCCAGCGCGGTGACGGGCCACTCCAGCTCGTCGTAGACGTCGCAGATGGTGGCGGTGTTGAGCGCCAGGAAGCGTTCGCGGATCTGTTCTCTCTCGGTTTCGGTCACGGAATGTTCCTTTCCTGCCCCCGGCTGTTGCTCCGAGCCGCTCGGTGCTGTCAAGTGCGCCGATGGCTTGAGTGGGCTGCTAGTCGCGGTTTAGCGGACGTCCGGCTTCAGCTCCAGACCAACGATCACGGGGTCGTGGTCCGAGGAGCGGTACGGGTCGGGGGCGTAGAAGGCCGCCTGCGGCGCCTTCTTGAAGCTCATGTCGTAATCCAGGATGTCCGGCTCGTCCGCGTTTATGTGCCACACGGTAGCCCCCGTCACCTGCGGTGTGAGGCTGGCGCTGGAGAGCGCGTGATCGAGGTAACCCAGCATGCCGTCGAAGACGAAGGTGTAGGCACCCGGCCCAACGAACGCCTGCAGCAGGTCCGTGTAGTCGTCGGCCGTGCCCGGCATACCGTCGGGTCCGGCGATGAGCTCGAGCGTGGGCTCCTCCTGGGCGTAGGAGTTGAGGTCGCCCACCACCAGGAAGTCGGGGTCGCCCGAGCCCGTGGGGTCCGTGGCCAGCCAGTCCAGCAACGCGCGGACCGCCTGGGTGCGGGTGAGGTTGCAGTTGCCCTGCAGGCCGCCCTCGCCCCGCTCGCCGCAGGCCGAGCCCTTGCTCTTGAGGTGGTTCACCACGATGGTGAAGCGGCCGCCGTTCCCATCCTCGAACGTCTGCGCCAGCGCGGCGCGGTTGCGGTCCTCGCCCGAACCCAGCGGGTCGAGGAACCCGGGCGCGTCCAGCACGGCGGGCCGGCCCACGGGCGTCAGCGCACCCGGCTGGTAGATGAGGGCCACCTTGATGGCGTCGGTACCCACCGGGCCGCCCGAGTCCACGTAGGCGTAGGTACCGATGCCCGCGGCGCCGTTGAGGCCGGCCACCAGCTCGGCCACGGCAGCGTGGTCCGGGTCGTTCTCTATCTCCATCAGGCCCACCACGTGGGCGTCCATGGCGTGGATGGCGTTCACTATCTTGGCCCACTGGCGCTGCTTCTCGGCAGCGTCGTCCGCGCCCCGACACTCCGCGTCGCGGGTGGGCCCGCACACGTTGCCCTCGCGCGACGTACTGCCGAAGTAGTTGAGAACGTTGAACGTGGCCGCGCGCACGCTGCCACCCACGTTCTCCGGCGCCTCGGGCCGGGGGTTGGCGCGCACGAACTCGGCACCCAGCACCGGCTGCACGCGGTAGGTGTCGAACCTGAAGTCGAGCACGCCCGTGAGGCCCCGCAGCACGTCGCCGCCGCGGAACGTGTGGTGCGCGCTGAAGAGGCCGCCGTCCGGATGCCGGCTGATGCTGGGGTTCTGGTCCGCGATGGCGTCGTCGAGCGTGATGCGGATAAGGGGCATCTCCGCCATGGCCCGCTCCGCCCGCGGATCGTCGTAACGGTACTCGTGGGTGGGCTGATAGACCCGCTGCCGGTCCTCGCCGGGCCAGGCCAGCACGATGTCGCCGAAGCGGTCGTAGTTGAAGTACTCGCTGATCACCAGGTCCTGCGGGAAGGTGACGAGCATGCCCTCGTACGCCTCGAGCGACTCGACGCGCTGGAGCGGGAACTCGATGACCGCGGGGGAGGGCAGCTCCCGGTCCCTGTCGCAGATCACCACCTCGGACGGGCGACCCAGTTGCGTGAGGAAGCCGGACTCGAGCACGGTGCCCGTGACGCGGACCAGGTCGCCCACGGCCACGTCGGTCCGCGAGTCGGAGACGTAGATGCCCTCGGAGGTCCTGGGGTCCGCGTCGGCGTCGTGGTCCTCCTCCTGCACGAAGTAGCCGCCCAGGTTGGTGCCGAAACGGTCGCCGTCGCCGTTCTGGAAGTCGCCCACCACGATGCCTTCGATGGTGAGGGTGTCGCCCACCAGGGGAGAGCGGTTGCCGCTCCCCTGGATCTGATGGATGGGCGTGGCCGTCGCGCCGCACTGCCCTAGGTTCACGTGCTTCTCGCTGACCGTGGTGCGAGCTTCGCCCGCGACGCTCGGCGCGCCAGCACCGGGCGCGCTCGAGGTGGCGACCGTTCCCGGCGAGGCTCCCTCAGCCACGTCGCCATCACGGAAGCAGCCGCTCAGCAGCACGGCGAGCGCCATGCTCAACAGCAGGAGAACTAGGTTATGAAAGGCGGGTTTCTGCATGGTCACCTCGCGTGGCCGGGAGCTTCAGCGAACTGGGCACTACCGCAAACGTACAACGGACGCCCCCGGAACGTCCCGATGGTGTGGGCTCGGGTCGCGACTGGCAGGCTCCTATGGGCGGCCGCGATTACAGAGACTTGTTATAGAGCAACTATAACTATATGCTGGGTGCATGCTCTTCCGCATCGACACCGCCTCGAGCGAGCCGCTGTACGCGCAGATAGTGCGCGCGGTGCGGTCGGCCGTGGCGCGCGGGGAGATCAAGGTCGGCGAGCGGTTACCCGCGGCGCGCGACCTGGCGCGTTCACTGGACGTGAACATGCACACGGTGCTGAAGGCCTACGGCGAGCTGCGCGACGCCGGCGACATCGAGCTGCGCCGGGGTAGGGGAGCCACGGTCAAGGCCAAAGCAATGTCGAGCGCGGAGGTGGCACGCGCCGTCGACCGCCTGCTGGTGCTCGCCCGCGAGAAGGGCGTGACGCTGGAGCAACTACACGAAGCGCTGGACGAAGGAGCCGAGCGATGACCCTCAAGCACACCGAACCGGACCGCGAACGCCGCCAAGCGGAAGAGGAGCTGCGGCGCAAGCACCTGACGGTCACCGTGGCCGTGACGCTGCTGGCCGTGCTGGCCTACGCGCTGACCGCGATCCTCACGGCCGGCCGCCTGCCGGACAGCTTGGCCACCCACTTCGGCCCCGGCGGCGAGCCCGACGACTTCA
>CAYXUE010000031.1:0-30171 GCA_964467885.1 uncultured bacterium
CCGATTACCGTTCCCTGTATTTCCGCTGCAACTCCCGCACCTCATCCGCCAACTCGGGCGCCGGCCCACTGACGGGCACTCCGGGCGCGACCTCGTTGATGGGCAGCGGCTTCACGGGTCCCGCCGGCACACCCCACTCCTCGAACCAGCTACGAAGCTGCTCCGAAGACGTGGCGTAGACCACGCGCCCCAAGCCCACCCAGGCGTGCGCCGCGGCGCACATGGGGCAGTGCTCGCCGGAGGTGTAAACGGTGCACTCCGCGCGCTCCTCGGGCGTGAGGTTCGCGGCGGCCCAGCGGGCGATGGCGAACTCGGGATGCTGCGTCTGGTCACCGCCCGAGACGCGGTTACGGTCCTCGTAGAGGACCTCTCCACCGGCGCTCACCAGCACGGAGCCGAAGGGCGAGTCGCCCGCCTCCAGCGCCTCCCGGGCCAGCTCCACGCACCTGCGTAGGTGCCGTAGGTCCGTTGCATCGATCATGAGTTCGATCATAGGCGGTGCGGCCACCACAGAAGAGCACGCCTACACGACCGGTCGCGTGCGGGACAGTTGTCCCTCCACGCGGCGGGGGTTCATGCCACCATGCGCCCAACGCGAAGGTTAGGGGGTAGCAGATGCTCCGAAGGCTCCGGTCGTTCAACGGCAGCCCCACGACAGCCGTTCTGGTCACTGCGTTCGTCCTTGCAGTGGCAGCGCTGGAGGTGTGGGTGCTCACCCTCCCATTCCTGGCCGACTGGCCCGTGGCCCTTCCGGCAGGCTGGAACACCAGAGAGGCCAGCATCCTCCTGGACCTGATGCTGGTACTGCCGGCCATGGCCGCCGTGCTGCTCTGGGTGTGGAGCCAGCCGCGCTTCGTGACGTCAGGGCCGAAGCTCCCGCGGTGGCTGAAGCCCTGGATCAAGCCCAAGCGGCTGCTCTACCTGCTCATCCCGTACGCCCTGGCGCAGCTGTCGGCGCTGGACCTGGGCCTGGGGCATATCCTCGCTGGGATAGCGGGACTGGCCATCATCGGCGAGATCTTCGCCTTCGGCATCCTGGCGGTGAAGTTGACCCAACTGAGCCGCGCCACCCGGCAGGCCAAACTTCATGGTCACTCGTTCACCACGGCGCTGGCTGTGGGCGCGGAACGTACGTTCGGCGCGGCGCAGTTCGTGCCCGCCTTGGGCCTGGTCATCTTCGAGTTGGCGCAGATCTATCACTTCACGATCGGCTGGTTCGCGCGGCGGCCCAGCGGTGTCAGGACCTTCACCTACCACCGGCACCGTGACGAGACGCTGTTGATCGGCCTGACCCTCATGATCGTCATCGAGGCCGTCCCCATCCACGTGGTGGTGCACCACTACAGCACGGTGGCGGCATGGATCCTGACCGGCCTGCACGCGTACTCCATCCTCTGGACTCTCGGTCTCCTGGTCTCGGTACGGCAACGGCCACACGTACTGCGCGGCACGCGACTGCGCCTCTCCACCGGCTTGTTCAGCGAGGCGGTGGTGGAGCTTAGCAACGTCCGTGAGGTCATCGACGCGCGAGGCGAAGAAGCCGAACCCGCCGAGGAGGACGAACAGGTCGGCAAGTTCGGTTCACGCCACGACGTGACGCTCGAGCTGCGCGAGCCGGTTAGGGTGCACGAACTGTTCGGCGGGGGCGAGGAGGTCAGCATAATCCACATCGGCCTCGACGCTCCGGACGAGTTCCTCGAAGCGTTACGCCCCAACGTGTGACACCGGGCGCACGGCGCCGCCGGTTACAGGTGGCGGCCCCGGCACGCCGCTGTGCAGCCACGTCTGGGGGCATGCAAGTGGCGCAACGACCACATTGAGGATCCTTAGTTACCATCGACTGGCTTAGGGGGTTCACCACCGTGACCACCGATAAGAAATCCGTGGCCTTCTGGGCGGTCGGCCTCGTCCTGGCGGCGGGGCTCTTCTTCGCCGGCTACATGCTGGGGCGCTCCAGCGTGGACCCGGCTCCGCAGCAGCTTGCGCGCACCACCAGCGGTCCCCTCGGGGAGCAGTCACGACGCGACGCCGGCGATCCGTTCGCGCTGGGCGCGGCTGACGCCCCCGTGACCATGGTCGTCTTCTCCGACTACCGCTGCCCCTTCTGCGCCCGCTACAGCCGCACCACCGAACCCGAGATCGTCGAGCGTTTCGTGGAAAGCGGCCAGGTGCGTCTGGAGTGGCGCGACTTCCCCATCTTCGGCGAGGCGTCCTTGTTGGCCGCACGTGCCGGTAGGGCCGCTGCGGAGCAAGGACTCTTCTGGGAGTTCAACCGCGCCGTGTTCGGCGGGGCGCCCGAGAGCGGCCACCACGACCTGACGCCGGAGCGGCTCCTGATGTTCGCCAGACAGGTGGGGGTGGCCGATCTGGAGCGTTTCGAGTCCGACATGCTGTCGGAACGCTACGACGAGGCCATCGCCGCGGACGCCATGCAAGGACGCGCCCTCAACATGACGGGCACCCCCTCGTTCGTCATCGACGGACATCCACTGGTAGGCGCACAGCCCACCTCGGTCTTCATGAGCGTCATACAGCAGGCCCTCGCCAGCAAGTGATCGACGTCGGCCTCGCGGGGGCGTTCCTGGGTGGGCTCTTCGCGCTCGTGAGCCCCTGCTCGGCCCTGCTGCTGCCCAGTTTCTTCGCCTACGCGTTCGACGGGCTGGGGCGTCTCGTCGGGCGCACCGCCCTCTTCTACTTAGGCCTGGCGCTCGTGCTGGTACCGCTCGGAGCGGGCGTCGGTGCGCTGGGCACGCTAGTCACGCAGTACCGTGGCGCCCTCACCACCGTCGGTGGGCTCCTGCTCATCGCCTTCGGCCTCCTCGCCATGCTGGGCCGCGGCTTCTCCCTCCTGCCCGCCGCCGCTACCGGCCGGGCGGCGGGCAGCGGCAACCTGGCGGTGCTGGCCCTCGGCGCCGTGTACGGCTTCGCGGGCTTCTGCTCCGGGCCCCTGCTGGGTGCGGTGCTCACGTTCGCCGTCACCGGGGCGGATCCCGTCTACGGCGGCGTGCTCATGGCGTTCTACGCGCTGGGCATGGCGCTGCCGCTCTTCGCCCTGGCCATCCTCTGGGAGAGGTTCCAGCTCGGCAAGCGCCGCTGGCTGCGCGGCCGGGAGATCCGCCTAGGCCCCCTACGCACGCACAGCACCTCACTCGTCTCGGGCCTGGTCTTCGTAGGCGTCGGCCTCCTCTTCCTCCTCACGGAAGGGACCGCCAACATGGGTGGCCTCATGGACGTCGACTCGCAGTTCCGCCTGCAGGAGTGGGGCCAGAGCATCGCCCGCCAGGTGCCGGACTTCGCCATGCCGCTCCTTCTGGTGGCGGCCGTGCTGCTGGGCGTCTGGCTCTCGGCCCGCCGGAAGAGTGAAAGGAAACGAGCTTGACGCGCCGCCCCCAGCCCACTATCATCACCGGCATGCTTCACGGCCCCGCCACCGCGACTGAATGCCTGCACCATCGGCATCACCATCACCTGCACGGGCCCGTGGAGGTAGTGGCGTAGTTGCCTGAACTGAACTAGCCAGAATCCGAACCCACAGCGGCCCGTCCAGAACCGGATGGGCCGCTTCTTTTGCCCTGGTCCATCCGCACACCACTCACCGAGGAACGACTCAGAACCCGGAACGAACCCGCCCAAGATGGCGGCGCGGAAGGACAGAAGATGAGGATCGCACTACCTAACAAGGGCCGCTTGGCCGAGGGCGTCAGGACGCTCTTCGAGCGCGCCGGACTCGACCTGAGGTTCCGGGGTGACCGGGCCCTGCAGGCCTCGTTCGGCGAGGGGCGCACGGCGCTGTTCGTGCGCTCCGCCGACATCCCCGAGTTCGTGGCCAACGGCGCGGCCGACCTGGGCATAACCGGCCGCGACCTGGTGGAGGAGGTCGGCCGCGACGTCACCACGCTGCTGGAACTAGGGTTCGGCCAGTGCCGCCTAGGACTGGCCGTGCGCAACGACGACCCCGCGCAGCGCGTGGAGGAGCTGCCCGACGGCGTGAAGGTGGCCACCAGCTTCGTGAACCTCACCCGCCGCTACTTCGAGGCCAACGGCAAGAGCGCGGAGATCGTGCCCGTCGGCGGCGCCGCCGAGGTGACGCCGCTGCTGGGCGTGGCCGACGCCATCGTTGACGTGGTCGACACCGGCTCCACCCTGCGCATGAACGGCCTGCGCGAGATAGGCTCACTACTCGACTCCGCCGCCGTGCTCGTAGCCAACCCCGCTACACTGGCCGACCCAGAGCGCGGGCGCCAGCTCAGCGACTTCGCGGGCACGCTCGAGTCCGTGCTGCGGGCGCGCGGCAAGCGGTACCTGATGGCCAACGTGCCACGCGCGGCCCTGGCCGAGATCAGGCGGATACTGCCCGGCATCAACGGCCCCACCATCGTGAACGTGCTGGACGACACCGAGATCGTGGCCGCTCACGCGGTGGTGAACCGCGGCGAGGTCGACCGGGTCATCGCCGAACTCAAGGCGGTGGGCGCAGCCGGCATCCTGGTCACCCCCATCGAGAGGCTCATGCCGTGAGGGGCGACGTTGCTGAGAACGCGGCGGGGGTGAGGTTCACCGGACGCCTGACCGACCTGACCGCCAGCGATCTGGGGAGCCTACTGGAGCGCGGCAACACCACTACGGCGGAAGTGGAGCAGGCAACTGCCGAGATCATCGCTGACGTGAGGGCGCGTGGCGACGCGGCCCTGCGGGACCTGGCGCGCCGCTTCGACGGGGCCGAACTGGCCTCTCTGGAGGTCCCGATTGCCATGTGCAGGCGGGCGCTGGACGGGATGGACCCGCAGCTGCGCTCCGACCTGGAGGTGGCGGCTAGCAACATACGCACCTTCCACGAGTCGCAGCTGCCGGCGGACACGGAAGTGGAGGTCAGACCGGGTGTGATGCTGGGCCGCCGCGCCGAACCCCTAGCGTCGGTGGGGGTGTACGTGCCGGGCGGCCGAGCCAGCTACCCCAGCAGCGTGCTGATGGGCGTCATACCGGCGCGGGTGGCGGGCGTGGGCGAGGTGATCGTCTGCTCGCCTCCGGGACCGGATGGCAAGCCGCCCGCGGCGGTACTGGCCGCCTGCGCGCTGGCGGGGGCCGAACGCGTGTTCGCTCTGGGCGGCGCCGGCGCGGTGGCCGCGCTGGCCCTGGGTACGGAGAGCGTGCCGCGCGTGAACAAGGTGGTAGGACCGGGCAACGCGTACGTGACCGAGGCCAAGAGGCAGCTGAACGGCGTCGTGGCCATCGACGGGCCGGCCGGCCCGTCGGAGGTACTCATCGTGGCGGACGAGAGCGCGGACGCCGACCTAGCGGCTCTCGAACTCATCGCCCAGGCGGAGCACGACCCGGCGGCTGCGGCGGTGCTCGTTACACCTTCGCCCCAGGTAGCGGACAGTGTGCTGGCGGCGCTGGCACGCTTGCTACCCGAGCAGCCACGGGCCGAGGTGCTGCGCCGGGCGCTGGCCACCTCGGGCGCGGTGCTGCTGACCGACACCCTCGACGAGGCACTCGACTTCGCCAGCCGCTACGCCCCGGAGCACCTGCTCCTCATGCTCGAGTCTCCCCGGCAGGCACTGGCCCGCGTGCGCAACGCCGGCACCATCTTCCTGGGCGCCGCCAGCTCGGTTGTGTTCGGCGATTACGTCACCGGCGCCAACCACACGCTGCCCACCAGCGGCCTGGCGCGCGCCTACTCGGGGCTCTCCACCGAGGAGTTCCTCCGCACGGTCACCTACCAGGAGGTCGCCCCTTGGGCCGCCCAGGAATTGGCGCCGGTGGCGGACCGGCTGGCCACCGCGGAAGGGCTACCAGGTCACGCGTCGGCCGCGCGCGCCAGGCTCGCCGCAGCCGAGACCCGGACCGACGCACGCCCGGCAGCGGGACGCCCGGCAGCGGAACGCTCGGCACCGGAGCGCGCCAGCAAGCCGCGCCGCTTCCGCCCCACCTACCGTGACGTAGAGCTCTACGACCCGCGTCGTACGCCGGTGGACGTGGACCTGAGCGACAACACCAACCTGTTCGGCGCGCACCCCGCGGTGGCCGAAGCCCTGCGGGCCATCCGGCCGCAGCAGGTCACGCGCTACCCGGCCGTGTACGCGGGCGGCCTGCGGGAGGCGCTGGCGGAACTTCACGGGGTGGAGCCCGAGAACATAACTACCGGCGGCGGGCTGGACGGCGTGATAGACGCGGCCATCCGTGCCTTCTGCGAACCGGGTGCCACGCTGGCCTTCCCGGACCCGACCTTCGGGATGGTGGCCCTCTTCGGGCGCATGAACGGGGTGTACCCGTTGCCCGTCCCGGTAACCGAGAGCCTGGACGTGGATGTAGACGCCCTGCTGACCACCCGAGCAGCCGTGACCTACGTGTGCAACCCGAACAACCCGACCGGGAAGCTCGTCCCGCCCGAAGACATCGCACGCCTGGCGCGCGAGTCCGGCGGCGTGCTGCTGGTGGACGAGGCCTACGCAGACTTCGCGGACGGCGCACTGCCCCCGAGCAGTACCGACCTGAGCGGCAACGTCCTCACCCTCCGCACCTTCTCCAAGGCCTACGGCCTGGCCGGCCTGCGCGTGGGTTACGCGGTTGGGCCCGCCGACCTGGTGCGGGAAGTGGAGAAGTCGCGCGGGCCGTACAAGGTGACGGCCTCGGCCGAGGCGGCGGCGTTGGCCGTGCTGCGGGGCGACCCCGGGTGGCTGGCGTCCGTGGTGGAGCGCACCATCGCCAACCGTAGACGCCTCACCGAAGAGTTGCGGGGCAGGGGTCTGCAGGTCATCCCTTCGGCCGCCAACTTCGTGCTCGTGCCGCTATCCCCCGGCGCCAGCAGCCCACCGCTCGCGGCGGCCGAACTGGGCGCCGCCCTGCGCGAACGCGGCGTGGCGGTGCGGGTCTTCCCTGGCCTCACGCGCATAGGGCCCGCCCTCCGCGTCTCGGTGGGCCCGTGGGAGATGCTCGAGCGCTTCCTCCACGAGCTCGATGCTGTGCTCGCGGCCGGCGCGCCCGAGACCGCCGCTAACGAAGCGAGCCGGGCATGAGGCTCCTCCCCGCCATCGACATCCGCGGGGGCCGCACCGTGCAGTTGGTGGGCGGTAAGCCGGGAACGGAGCGCGTGAGCCTGCCCGACCCGCTCGCCGTGGCGCTGGAGTTCCTGGACCTAGGCTTCGAGGAGCTGCACGTCATCGACCTGGACGCCGCGCTGGGCGGCGGCGACAACCTGGCCTTGGTACGCCAGCTGATCGCCCGCTGCCCCGTGCCCGTGCAGGTGGGCGGCGGGGCGCGCAGCGACGACGCCGTGCGCGCCCTGCTGGCGGCCGGCGCAGCGCGCGTGATCGTGGGCACGCGCGCGGTGGAGGACCCGGCCTGGCTCATGCGCATGGCCGAGGAGTTCCCCGGCCAGCTGGTGGTGGCCTGCGACGTGAAGGGCGAGATGGTCGTCAGCCGCGGCTGGACCGAGTCAACCGCCGTGGGCGCGCTGGAGCTACTCGCCAGCCTGGACGAAGTGCCGTTGGCGGGTGTGCTCGTCACGGACGTAAGTCGCGAGGGCCGCCTGGCAGGCATAGACACGGACCTCTTCCAACGCCTCACCCGCGGCACCTCCCACCCGCTGCTGGCCGCCGGCGGCGTGACCGCCCTCAGCGACCTGGAGGAGTTGCGGAAGGCCGGCGCCGCGGGGGCGGTGCTGGGCATGAGCCTCTACACGGGAGCCATAGACGCCCGCACGGCGCTGCGGGCATTCAAGGAGCCGAGATGACGGAAATATCAGAACCGACGAACGCACCCGAGAAGCCGAACCCGCCCGCTACGAGCCAGGCGACCAGACTCAGCGAGATCATCCGCGAGACCTCGGAGACGCGCGTGGCCATCACCCTCGACGCTTACCCGAACGAGGGAGCCGCCGTCGAGGCCGCCACCACCAACGCCTTCCTCGACCACATGCTCACGGTGCTGGGTCGCTACGCGGGATTCGGCCTGCGGGTGGAAGCCAAGGGCGACCTCACCCACCACCTGGTGGAGGACGTGGCCATCACGCTGGGCCTGGCGCTGCGCGACGAGATCCCCGAGGCCTGCACGCGCTACGCCGACGCCACGGTGGTGATGGACGAGGCCATGGTGCAGGTGGCGCTCGACCTGGTAGGGCGCTTCTACTACGAGGGTCCCGTGCCCAGCTCGCTCTACGACCACTTCCTGCGCTCTTTCGCCGAGAACGCCCGCATGACGCTGCACGTGCGCGTACTGCGCGGCGCCGACCGGCACCACGTGGTGGAGGCAGCCTTCAAGGCGCTGGGCTTGGCCCTCGCCAAGGCCATGGCGCCCGGCGGAGACGGCGGCGCCGTGTTCAGCACCAAGGGCGCAGTGAAGATCGAACGGAGGAACGTCCGATGACAGACCGTAGGAACAGCGGAACCTCGACGGAACCACGCCTGGTCGTCTGCTACGACATAAAGGACGGCCGTGTGGTCAAGGGCACCAGCTTCGTGGACCTGCTGGACCAGGGCGACCCGGCCGACCTGGTGGCCGGGCCCGGCGCCGAGGGCGCCGACGAACTGGCGCTGCTCGACATCGTGGGCGCACCCGAGGGGCGCCCCAAGTTCCTGCAGATCGTGGAGCGCGCCGCGGCGGCGTCGCCCGTGCCCATCGCCGTGGGCGGCGGCATCCGGAGCCTGGACGACGTAGCCCAGGTGCTGGCGGCCGGCGCCGCCAAGGTCGGCATCAACTCCGCGGTCGTGGCCGATCCGGATCTGCTCTCCGCCGCCGCCGAGCGGTTCGGCAGCGAACGCATCGTGGTGGCCATAGATGCCAAACGCGTGCAGCCTGGGCCCGGCGCACCGGCGGAACCCGGCCCAATCGCGGGCGTGAGCTCGGGCTTCGAGGTCTACGTGGGCGGGGGCCTGAAGCCCACGGGCCGGGACGCCGTGGCGTGGGCGCGGGAGTGCGAGCGGCGCGGCGCCGGCGAGATCCTGCTGACGAGCGTGGACCGGGACGGTCAGCGCTCGGGCTTCGACCTGGAACTCACCGAAGCGGTGGCCAGCGCCGTGGGCATCCCCGTCACCGCCAGCGGCGGCGCGGGCGGCACGCGGGACTTCGTGGAGCTCTTCACGGGCACGGGCGCGGCGTCCGGCCTGGCCGCCGGCATCATCCACGACGGCAGCGTCACCGTGCAGCAGATCAGAACAGCGCTTCGGGACGCGGGCTTCGGCTTCCCCAAGGAGCGATCGGCTTGAGCACCGGCAAGTACGCCACCGAACTCGAGTTCGCCGTGGAGAGCGCCTGGCAGGCGGGGCGCGTCACCATGCGCTACTTCCAGACGAGCCCCGAGGTGTTCAGCAAGGAGGACGACACGCCCGTCACGGTCGCCGACCGCGAGGCCGAGCAGTTCCTACTGGAGCGGATCGCCCAGCGCTTCCCGGCTGACGGCGTGCTGGGCGAGGAGTTCGGCGAGCGGAACGCCGGCGCCGACCGCCGCTGGATCCTGGACCCCATCGACGGCACCAAGAGCTTCGTGCACGGCGTGCCGCTCTACGGTGTGCTGCTGGCTCTGGAGGAGGAGGGTGAACCTGTGCTGGGCGTGCTGCACTTCCCCGCGCTGGCAGAGACGGTGTGGGCCGCCCGCGGCACGGGCTGCTGGTTCAACGGCCGCCGCGCCCGGGTCTCCAGCACGGCGCGCGTACAGGACGCCCTCGTGTGCACCACCGACGTGGAGTTCCTGGAGGAGCAGGGCCGGGCTGAGGCGTGGAACAACCTGCGCTCGAGCGCCAAGCTAGCCCGCACCTGGGGCGACTGCTACGGCTACGCCCTCGTGGCCACCGGCCGGGCGGAAGCGATGATGGATCCGACCCTGGCGCCCTGGGACGCCGCCGCGCTCAAGCCCGTGCTGGAGGAGGCTGGCGGGGTGTTCACCGATTGGAACGGCGTGAGCACGCACCTGGGGCTGGGCGGCGTGGCCACCAACGCGGCGCTGGCGGGCGAAATCCGCAAGCTGCTAGGAGTACCCGATGAACGCTGACTCCGGAAACCCGCCGACATCGGACGGAGCGCCTGCGGCCCCTCGCGGGACGGAAGGTGCCGCCGGCCGCCGCATATCCACGGCTTCGGACGTGACCCTCCTCGACTTCGCCAAGATGGACGGCCTGGTTCCCCAGGTAGCCCAGGACGCCCGCACCGGCGAGGTGCTCATGCTGGGCTACGCCAACGAGGACGCCGTGCGGCAGTCGATAGCCACCGGTCAGCTCTGGTTCTGGTCGCGCCAGCGCCAGCGCCTCTGGCGCAAGGGCGAAACGAGCGGCAACAGCCACGAGCTGGTGTCACTTCACGCCGACTGCGACGCGGACGCGCTGCTGGCCCTGGTGGTGCCGGCGGGTCCCACCTGCCACACGGGCAGCTGGAGCTGCTTCGAGGCACCTCCCACCCTGGCGCGGCTGCAGCGGGTGATGGCGGAGCGCGGCGCAGCCGCAGGTAGCGCAGCCTTGGGAGGCGGTACGGGCAGCGGCGCCACGGAGGGCTCCTACACCGTTCAGCTCCTGCGGAACGAGAACCTGCGTCTCAAGAAACTAGGCGAGGAGGCGGTGGAGTTGGCCGTGGCCTGCGCCAAGGGTCAGGCCGAGCGCGCCGCCGAGGAGGCTGCCGATCTCGTCTACCACGCACTAGTAGCGTGCCAGGCCGTCGGAGTCGATACCAGTCGGGTGCTGGAGGAGTTAGCCAGGCGGCTGCCGAACGCAGCCGAGTAGCCGGGGGCCTGTGAAGCTGCCAGAATGTGCTGGTGACTTCCGTAGCCCAACGCTCCTCCTCCAGCGAGTTCCGGGTCGAGGCGGCGCACGATTACGACACCTCCAGCCCCTTCCGCTGGATCGTGTCGCACGTGGCGCGCTACCCGCTGCTGCTGGTGGGGTTCGTGGTCAGCACCGTGGCCTTCTCGGTCTGCTCGTCGCTCATCCCGCGCGTCATCGGCATGGCCTTCGACAGCGTGGGTCAGCCCGACCCCACCGCCGCCCTCGGCAGGCTCAGCCTGCTGCTGCTGGGCGTGGTGGTGGTCCGCGGCGCCTTCGACTTCCTGAACATCAACTCGGTGGAGCGCATCGCTCAGCGCATGGAGCGCGACGCCCGCGCCGAGCTGACCACCAGCCTGCTGGGCAAGAGCCAGGCGTTCCACGACCGCCAGCGCGTGGGCGACGTCATGGCCCGCGCCGCGGAGGACGTGCGCCAGCTGAACCTCATGTTCAGCCCCGGCATCCAACTGATCCTCGACAGCGTCATCAGCATCATCACGCCGCTCCTGTTCATCGCCCTCATCTCGCCGCAGATGCTGCTCTTCCCCGTGCTGTTCGTGGTGGCGTTCGTCTTCGCCCTCAGGCACTACTCGGCGCGCTTGGACCCCGTGTCGGGTGCCATGCGCGAGACGTTCGGCGACCTCAACGCGGGGCTCAACGAGACCATCGCCGGCATCGAGCTGGTCAAGGCGGCCGCCGCGGAGCCTTACGAGCGCCGCAGGTTCAGCCGCAACGCCCGCGCGTTCCGCGAGCAGTTCGTGAAGCAGGGCGACGTGCAGGCGCGCTACCTGCCCTACCTGCTGGTGTGGTTCACCTTCGCCGCTACCTTCGGCCACGGCCTCGTGCTGCTCGGGCAGGGCAACCTCTCCGTGGGCGAACTCATCTCCATCATCGGCCTGGTGGGCGTGCTGCGCGGCCCTGCGGACCTCTCCATCTTCACCTTCGCCATGGTGCAGCTGGGCGTGGCGGGCGCGCGGCGCACGCTGGCACTCATCAGGGAGGAGACGGAGCTGGACGAGAACCCCGAGGGCTACGCGGGCGAGATGCAGGGCGACATCCGCTTCGAGAACGTGACCTTCACCTTCCCGGGCTCCGACGCACCCACCCTGGAGGAGTTCAGCTTCCACGCCCGTCCCGGCGAGACCATCGCCATCGTGGGCCAGACGGGCTCCGGTAAGAGCACCCTGACCAAGCTGGTGAACCGCACCTTCGACGCCGACGAAGGCCGCGTGCTGGTGGACGGCGTGGACGTGCGCGACTGGAACATGGAGTCGCTAAGGCAGCAGATCAGCGTCATCGAGCAGGAGGTCTTCCTCTTCAGCCGCAGCGTGCGGGGCAACATCGCCTTCGGCCTGCCGGGCGCCACGGACGAGCAGGTGGTCGAGGCAGCCAAGGCGGCGCAGGCGCACGACTTCATCATGCAGTTGCCCCAGGGCTACGACACGGTCATCGGCGAACGCGGCGCCACCCTCTCGGGCGGACAGCGCCAACGCCTGGCCATCGCCCGGGCCCTGCTCACCGACCCACGCATCCTCATCCTCGACGACGCCACAAGCGCCATCGACTCCGCCACGGAGGACGAGATCCAGAAGGCCATCAACAACGTGCTGCAGGGCCGCACTTCGCTGGTCATCACGCACCGCCTCTCGCAGATCAGGCGCGCGGACAGGATCATCGTGCTGGACCGCTCGCGGCTGGTGGCGCAGGGCAGCCATGAGGAGCTGCTCGAGACCAGCGAGCTCTACGGCCGCATCTTCCAGAGGTACGAGTAATGGGCTTCGTGCTGGGCGGCCTCACCGGCGAGGACTACGACCGCAGTTACTCCGACAGGGAGTTACTGGGGCGCATAGTCCGCTACTTCCGCCCCCACCTTCTGAAGATGGTCTTCGTGGCCCTGCTCATAGCGGGCAACGCGGCGGGCCTGGCGCTGCTGCCGGTGCTCACCAGCCGCGGCATCGACAACGCCCTGGAGCGGGGCGCGCAGGGCCTGGAGGTCTTCTACGACAACGTGCCGCTGCTCCTGCTGATGATCGCGCTGGCGGGCGTGGCCTGGACGTTCAACTTCCTGAGGCAGTCGCTCACGGCGCGGGTGGTGGGCGACGTGGTGCTCACTCTGCGCGAGGAGACGTTCGACGCGGCGGTGGAGCGCGACATGTCGTTCTACGACGACTACTCCACGGGCCGCGTGGTCAGCCGCATCTCGTCCGACACGCAGGACTTCTCCAACGTCGTCACCCTCACCCTGGGGCTGCTGTCCGAGCTGCTCATCGTGGTCATCGTCTTCGCCATCCTCTTCTCCATCAACGTGCGCCTGGCGCTGATCACCACCGCCATCGCCCCCATCATCATCTTCGCGGCGCTCATGTTCCGCTGGGTGGCACGGCGCACCAGCCGCCAGGCCAAGCGCGTGAAGGCCGAGGTGAACGCCAACATCCAGGAGTCCATCACGGGCATCGGCGTGGCCAAGGCGTTCCGGCAGGAGTCGGCGCTGCACGAGGACTTCGAGCGCGTGAACGCGGAGGCGTACCGCCTGGGTCTGAGGCAGGGGCTGGTGCTGCAGAGCATCTTCCCCATCCTCGGCACCCTGGCGGGCTTCGGCACCGTGGTGGTCATCTGGTTCGGCGGCAACGCCGTGCTCAGCGGCGCCGTCACGCGCGGCGAGTGGTTCCTCTTCGTGGAGAGCCTGGCGCTCTTCTGGTTCCCGCTCACCAGCATCGCCTCGTTCTGGAGCCAGTTCCAGGACGGCTTAGCGGCCAGCGAGCGCGTCTTCGCGCTAATGGACTCGGAGCCGCAGGTGGTGCAGGAAGCCGCCCGCGTAGTGGAGTCGCTCGAGGGAGGCGTGGAGTTCCGCGGTGTGGAGTTCGCCTACAAGCCGGGCGAGACCGTGCTGAAGGACTTCGACCTCACCATCCCCGCGGGTCAGACCGTAGCGCTCGTAGGTCACACGGGGGCGGGCAAGTCCTCCCTGGGCAAGCTCATCGCGCGGTCGTACGAGTTCCAGCGGGGCGAGTTGCTGGTGGACGGCCAGGACATCCGCAGCTTCGATCTCACCAGTTACCGCAGGCACCTGGGCATCGTGCAGCAGACGCCTTTCCTCTTCACGGGCACCATCCGTGACAACATCCGCTACGGCTACGAGGACGCCACCGAGGAGCAGGTGCTGGCGGCGGCGCGCAGCGTGGCCGGCGGCGACTGGTTGGCTTCGCTGCCGCTAGGGCTAGACACCACCGTGTCGGAGGGCGGCCGCGGCATCAGCATGGGTCAGCGGCAGCTGGTGGCCCTGGCGCGCGTGCTGCTGAAGGACCCCGCCATCGTCATCCTGGACGAGGCCACCGCCAGCATCGACCCCCTGACGGAGGCGCAGATCCAGGAGGGGCTCGAGACCGTGCTGGCGGGCCGCACCTCCATAGTCATCGCCCACCGCCTCTCCACCGTGCGCTCGGCCGATCGCATCATCGTGCTCAGCCAGGGCAGCATCATCGAGGAGGGCACGCACGAGGAGCTGCTGGCCAGCGGCGGCCATTACGCCGAGCTGTTCGACGCCTACTTCCGGCACCAGTCGGCCAGTTACGACCCGGAGGCGGCGGACTAGGGCTGCGCCCCCGGGCGCGCATGCGGTCGGTCCGTGGCTCAGGCCTTCTCCGGAACCCTCGGGATTCCGAGGTCCATACGTTCATTTTCCGGCTGAAACGCTCGTATGGAAGGCGAAATCACGAGGGTCACGGAGCGGCATGTAGTAGTCGCACCGTCCACGTACCGTTCACATTGACAGAGTCCACACTTTAGTCCTAAAGTGCAGGCATGAACGGCCTTCACGAAGAGCGCATCGCGGCCACCGCGGGCGAGCCCCTAGAGAGCGCCCAGGCGGCGGTCGTCATGGTGCACGGCAGGGGCGACAGCGCGCAGGGCATCCTCGGTCTGGCGTCCGCCATCCACGTGCCCGGCGTGGCCTACGTGGCGCCCCAAGCCACCCACAACACCTGGTATCCGCAGTCCTTCATGGCGCCCATGGAGAGCAACCAGCCGTGGCTCGATTCCGCGCTGAACACGGTCGGCGCGGTAGTGGAGCAGGTGGTGGAAGCCGGCGTCCCGCACGAGAAGATCGTGCTGCTCGGCTTCTCGCAGGGCGCCTGCCTGGCCAGCGAGTACATGGCCCGCAACGCGCGCCGGTACGGCGGCCTGGCCGCGCTCTCGGGCGGGCTCATCGGCCCCGAGGGTACGCCGCGCGATTACGAGGGCTCGCTGGACGGCACGCCCGCGTTCCTGGGCTGCTCGGACATCGACCCTCACATCCCCTTGACGCGCGTGCAGGAGAGCACGCGGGTTCTCACGCGCCTTGGCGCGCAGGTGGACGAGCGCATCTACCCCGGCTTCGGCCACAGCGTGAACCAGGACGAAGCCGACGCGGTTCGCGCCATGCTGCAGTCGGTGGTCGATGGCTGACAAGGAAGCTGAGAGGGCTACCGGCAGCGCAGGGGATCCCGGAACCGGGCAACCCGCTGCCGCAGCAGCCACCGAGACCTCGACCCGCAGCCGCTTCATCGCCATGGCGGACCTGCACGGCCGCGACGCCTACCGCCTGCTCACCAGCCTGGTCATCCCGCGGCCCATCGCCTGGATAAGCACGTTGGCCGCTGACGGCACACCGAACCTGGCCCCGTTCTCCTTCTTCACCATCGTCTCCAGCCGGCCGCTGATGGTCATGTTCTCCTCCAGCCCGCGCCCTGCAGGCGCACCCAAGGACACGCTGGCCAACGCTGCCGAGACCGGCGAGTTCGTGGTGAACCTGGCGGACGAGGCCCTGGCGGGGCTCATGAACCAGACCTCGGCCACGCTGGGGCCGGAGATCGACGAGTTCGCAGCGTACGGCGTGGAGGCCATCCCGTCCGTTGACGTGGCGCCGCCCCGCGTGGCCAGCGCCAAGGCCGCGCTCGAGGCACGCGTGGCCCAGGTGATACCCATCGAGGGCTCGCGTTCCACCATGGTGCTGGGTCAGGTGCTGCGCGTGCACGTGAACGAGGACGTACTGGCTGAAGACGGCATAGCCGATCCTCAGCGCCTGGCGCCCGCGGCTCGCCTGGGGCGCGACCAGTACTCCGCCCTCGGCCGGGTCTTCAGCCTGAAGCGGCCCGACTGAGGCAGGGCGCGAACAGGCCTGCCCTGAAGGACGCGGCTAACGCAACAGGGCTAGGCCAACTGGCTTCAAGGCAACAGGGCCGTAGCCAACGGCGACCTAAACAGCAGGGCCTCAGGCACCTTCCTGCCGCGCCCGCACCCGCTCCAGCGCCAACCGCGCGATCATCGTGTCCTGCACGCCGGTACCGGTGAGATCCGCCACGGTGACCTGCGCGTCATCCTTGCGGCCCTCCCGTTCTCCCAGCACCAGCTCCCCCAGCTCGGCCACCGGCCGGCGCGCGGGCACCGCGCCCGACGCCACCGCGCTGCGCAACTCGCCGAAGTTGAGGCACTGGCCCCGGTGGTCACACACCAGCACGTCGGCCTCGCCCAGCACCGCTGGGTCGATCTCGTTCTTGCCGGCTGAGTCCGAGCCCATGGCCGTGATGTGCAGGCCGGGGTGCACCCATTCCCGCATGAGGATGGGGTCGCGCGCGGGTGTGGTGGTAACCACCAGCTGGCTCGAGGTCACCAACTCCTCGGCGGAGACCACGGCCACGGGCAGGCCCAGCTGGCCGCTCATCTCCTCGGCGTAGCGCTCGGCGTTCTCCGCCTTGGGGCTCCACACCAGCACCTGCTGGAACTCCCGCACCAGCCGCAGCGCCCGCAGCTGGTAGCGGGCCTGGGCGCCGGAACCCATGATGCCCACGGTATGCACGTCCCGGGGCGCCAACAGCTCGGCTGCTAGCGCACCGGCCAGCCCCGTCCTAACGTCCGTCAGGTAGCCGTTGTCGAGCAGTAGCGCCTGCGGCACGCCGGTCTCGGCCGACACCACCACCATGAGGCCGCTGGCGCTGGGCAGGCCGCGCTTGTGGTTCTCGAAGAAGCCGGACGATAGCTTGAGCGCGAAGCTGTCGAGGCCCTTCACGTAGGCGCCCTTCAGGTCAACCTCGCCGTTGTGCTCTTCGATCTCGATGTGCATGATGGGCGGCTGCACCACCTCGCCGCCTGACAGCTTGGCAAAGCCCTGCCTGATGGCCTCCAGACCCTCGCGGTCCATGTCGACCACCTCGCGCAGCTCTTCCTCGGTCACCAGGATCACGTTCACGTCAGCATCTCTCCTCTCACGCGCTACCGACCAGGTCCAGCAGCGTTCTCATGTCCACGTTGCGGCCGGTGACTATGACGGCGGTGGCGCGGCCTGGGCTCACGTGCCCGCCCAGCAGCGCTGCCACCCCCACCGCGGAGGCGCCCTCCGCTACTAGCCGCTCCTCCAGCAGCAGGTGGACCATGGCCCGGCGGATCTCCTCCTCGCTCACAACCACGTGCTCGTCCACCAACTCACGCACCAGACCGAGGGTGTAGCGGTTGGCCAGACCGATGCCTCCACCCAGGCTGTCCGCCAGGGTGGGCACCTCGGGCAACTCCACGGGCTTGCCCGCCTCCACGCTCCTGAGCATCACGGGGGTGGCCTCGGCCGAGACGGCTACGACCCGCACGGCGGGAGCGGCGGCCTTGAGGGCCAGCGCCACGCCAGCCAAGAGGCCGCCGCCCGACAACGGCACCAGCACGGTGTCCAGTTCCGGTTGCTGCTCCAGGAGCTCCAGGGCCATGGTCCCTTGCCCCGCGATCACGTATGGGTCGTCGAAAGGGTGCACGAGGGTCAGCCCGCGCTCCTCACGCAGGGCTTCGGCGCGCTCAGCCGCCTCGTCCTGGCCGGCGCCGCCGATGATCACTTCCGCGCCCGTATCGCGTAGCGCGGCCACCTTGTTGGCGGGCACCAGCTCGGAGAGGCACACCGTGACTCTCACGCCCAGCTGCCGCCCCACGTGCGCCACCGCGCGCCCGTGGTTGCCGGTCGACACGGTGACCACGCCACGTTCCCGCTCCTCGTTGGAGAGCGCCAGCAGGCGGTTGGCCGCGCCCCGCACCTTGAACGAGCCCGTGGGCTGCAGCGACTCGAGCTTCAGATGCACCGGGGCGCCGAGGCCGCTGGCGGTGGCCTCTCCAAGGATGAGCGGCGTGCGCCGCACGGTGCCCGCCACTCGCTCCCGGGCGGCCAGCACGTCCGCGTAGGTGGGCGGGCGCGTCACCGGCCCTCCCCCACCCCGCCACGGACCGCACGACGAGCCCGCCTCACCTGAGGGGTATGCCCTCCTTCGGCAAGCGACTCTCCACGAACCTGACCAGCGCCGACGAGATGAGGGTGGTGATCAGGAACATGCCGCCGACCATGGTGAGGGGCACGAAGTAGCGGAAGGTGCGCTGACCGATGATCTGCGCCACGTTCAGCATCTCCATCACCGTCACGGCCGAGAGTATGGCCGTGTCCTTCAGCATGGAGACGAGGTAGTTGCCCAGCGCGGGCACCACGCGCGGGATGGCCTGCGGGATGATCACGTCGCGGAAGGTGAGCACCATGGACATGTTCAGCGCGCGGGAGGCCTCCCACTGTCCGCGCGGCACCGCCTCTATGCCGGCACGGTAGACCTCGGCCGTGTAGCCGCAGTACTGCAGCCCCAGGGCGATGGCGCCGGTGAGGAAGGCGGGGAACACGATGCCGAAGTCGGGCAGTACGAAGTACAGGAAGTAGAGCTGCACCAGAAGCGGCGTGTTGCGCGTGAACTCGAGGAAGAACGAGACGGGCCAGGAGATGATCTTGAGCGGCACCATGCGCAGGATGGCGAGCACGAGGCCCAGCACCAGTGCGATGGCGAAGCCCAGCGCGGTGGCCTGCAGCGTGACCCAGAGACCCCGCAGCAGGATGGGGAAGATGGAGATGGCGAAGTTCAGGTCGGTACTGGTATCCCACGGAATCCCGAAGAGCATCAGCCGCGCGCCCTCGCCTGCGCCACGCCGACCTTGCGGGCCACGTAGCGCTCGAGCCACCGCATGATGACCACCAGGATCATGGCCAGCACGAAGTAGATGATGAGCGTCGCGGTGAACGCGGGGATCGACTCATGGGTGAGGTTGCGCACCGTCTGGGCCGCGAAGGTCAGGTCGGTCAGGGTGATGAGCGATACCAGCGCGGTGTCCTTGAGGTTCTGCACCACCAGGTTGCCGAAGGGCGGCATCATCTCCACCAGCGCCTGCGGCAGGATCACGTTCCACAGCGCGTAGCGCTTGGTGAAGTTGACGGCCGTGGCCGCTTCGTACTGGCCGGCCGGCACGGCCTGGATGGCGCCGCGCACCACCTCGGCCCCGTACGCGCCGATGTTGAGCGACAGCGCCGCCACGCCCGCTACCCACGGGTCGAGGCTGATGCCGATGAGGGGCAGGGCGAAGAAGAGCCAGAACATCTGTACCAGGAGGGACGTGCCGCGGAAGATCTCGATGTAGACGACCGAGATCGCGCGGATCAGCCAGTTGCCCGATAGCTTGCCTATGCCGGCGGCGAAGGAGAGGACGGCTCCGAACACCGTGGACATGAGCGCAAGCTGGATGGTGACGACGGTGCCACGCATCAGGGGGGCGAGAAGTTGTTGCAGGTCTTCCACCTATACCTCCTGGCAGTTAGGCGTTACGTACATATAGGAGTGGCGTTCAGATAGAACCTGCAGGCCCGCCGTAGCGGACCCACAGGTGGTTTGCCTAAGCCTTGGCGAGCGCGCCGCCGTCACGGCGTGGCGCCCACCGCAGCGCCTCTGTGCTCAGCCTCAGTTGGCCGCGCACAGGTCGGCGGTCGAGGCGTTGAGCGCGGCGTCGACGTCCTGATCGGTCAGGCCGTGGCTCTTGAGGATCTCGCGGTACTCATCGGTCTGATGGAACTCGGCGAGGGCCTCGTTGAACGGCTCGAGGAAGTCGCTGTTCTGGTTGAAGGTGAAGGCGCCGAAGGAGCGCACGGGCGCGCCGTCGATGACGGGGTCCACGAACTCGGCAGCGGCTTCGACGCGGGCGTTGCCTTCGGCCAGGCCCACGACCGTGAGGCCGGTGGCGGCGTAGGCGTCGATGCGGCCGGCTGTCAGCGCGGAGGGCGCGTCGGCGTTGGCGTTGAGCATGACGAGCTGGCGCTCGGGGATGCCGTAGGCCTGAGCGAAGTCAAGCTGGTCGGCGCCGGAGACGATGCCCATACGCAGGTCCGGGTTGTTGACGAAGTCGTCGTAGGAGTGGATGTTCTTCGGGTTGCCGGCTTCCACCAGGAAGCCTTCACCGTAGCTGGAGTTGATCTTGGAGAACGCAACCTGCTCGCAGCGCGCAGGCAGCACGGCCTGGCTGGCGGCGACCACGTCGAAGCGGTTGGCGATCACGCCCGGGATGAGTGAGCCGAACTCGGTCACGGTCCAGGTGATGTCGGTGATGCCCATGTTCTCGAGAACGGCCTCGATGACGTCAGGGGCGATGCCCTGCGCCTCGCCGCCATCGACCCAGCCGTAGGGGATCTCGTTGGCCGTGGCGATGGTGATGCCGTTCTGCTGGAAGTGTTCGACGGTGGATTGCGCGAACCCGAAGCTCGCGAACAGCGCCCCGAGTAGGACGATCAGTGCTGTCTTGACTTTCGGTCGGTTCATCTAAGTTTCCTCCAAAGTGCCTGTACGAAGCGCGGCGCCTATCGCCACGCATTTCTATCCACGACCAGCGCCGGGTGGCGACAAGCCGGGGACACGCCTGAACGCCAGGGTGCGTCCGCAGATCGCTTCGAGCATGTCTCCCTCCTTCCGGTCAGTTGGCGGGCGCCGCGGTCAGCGGGCGCCTTCGGTCGGATACGTGAGGATCAGTGGTCGAGAACCGCTTTCAGGAACTCCTGGGTGCGAGGGTTCTCGGGTTCGGAGAAGATCTTGGCGGGCGGGCCCTCCTCGGCCACGCGCCCTTTGTCGAAGAACACCACGCGGTCGCTGACGTCGCGTGCGAAGCCGATCTCGTGCGTGACTATCAGCATGGTCATCTGCGTCTCGTGGGCCAACTTGCGGAGGATGCCAAGCACCTCACCCACGAGCTCGGGGTCCAGCGCGCTGGTGACTTCGTCCAGCAGGAGCACGTCGGGGTCCATGGCCAGCGCCCGCGCGATGGCTACGCGCTGCTTCTGGCCGCCCGAAAGCTGCTCGGGGAAGTGCTCGAGCTTGTCTCCCAGGCCCACCATGTCGAGCAGTTCGCGGGCGCGCTCCTTGGCCTCCTTGGGCTTCTGGCCCGCTACATGGATGGGCGCCTCGGTCACGTTGCGTAGCACGTTCATGTTGGGGAACAGGTTGAAGTGCTGGAAGACCATGCCGATCTTGCTGCGCACCTTGCGCAGGTGCTTCTCGGAGGCCGGCACTAGCTTGCCGTTCTTCTCCTCGTGCCAGAGGGGCTCGCCGTCCACGTAGACCACTCCACCCGTGGGCTGCACGAGCGTCATGAGTACGCGGAGGATGGTGGTCTTACCGGAGCCCGAGGGGCCGATGATGGCTACCTTCTCGTTCTCGGCCACCTGGAAGTCGAGGTCATCGAGCACGACGAGATCGCCGTAGGTCTTGCGCACCTTGTCGAACACCACGATCGGCTCTTCCGGCCTGCGGGCGCCGTTATTGGCGTACGGCGAAGCGCTCTGCTCATCGGCGCTCCTGACTGGTGGCTCGGCTTCGGTCACTGGGGCCTCCTTAGCGGTGTACGAAACAGACGACCTTGGGCTCAGTCATGTCCTGAACGGCGAAGGCAACACCTTCCCGCCCGAGACCGGAGCCCTTGAAGCCGCCGAAGGGCATGGCGTCTATACGGTAGTCGGTACTGTCATTAACCATCACGCCACCGTAGCGGAGTTCGGCGATGGCGGCATGTGCAGCGTCTAAATCGTTCGTAAATATGCCCGCTTGGAGACCGAAGTCCACAGCGTTAGCTACGCTTATCGCTTCTTGCAGAGAGTCCACAGGCCGCAGCAGAGTCACCGGACCATACACTTCGTCCAGGGCGAGCTCCCCGTCATCGGGCACACCCTCGATCACGGTGGGCGCCATGCGCGTGCCGTCCCGGGTTCCACCCGTGAGGAGCGTGGCGCCCTGGTCCACGGCGCGCTCCACCATGCGCTCGACCTTGCGGGCGTGCTCTTCGCTTATGAGGGGGCCCATGTCGGTGCTTTCATCCAGCTTGGGGCCCAGGCGGTACTCCTCCGCGGCTGCCACGAAGCGCTCCTTGAACTCCTCGTACACACCCCTATGCACCAGCAGGCGCTGCACGTGCAAACAGTTCTGCCCCGCAGCCCAGAAGGCGCCGCTCACGCTGGACTCCACCGCATGCTCCAGGTCGGCGTCGCCCAGCACGATGACGGGGGCGTTGCTGCCCAACTCCATGGCCACCTTCTTGAGGCCCGCCTCCCGCACGATGGCCTCGCCCGTTGCCTTGCCGCCGGTGAACGAGATGAGCCGCACACGTGGGTCGCGCACCAGCACGTTGCCCACCTCGCGGCCCTCGCCGGTGACCACCTGCAGGACGCCGTCCGGCAGACCCGCATCGTGCAGGGCCTTGGCCAGCTTGAGGGCGGAGAGCGGTGTCTTGCTGTCGGGCTTCAGCACCACGGCGTTACCGGCCGCGATGGCCGGGCCGACCTTGTGCGCCACCAGGTTGAGAGGGTCGTTGTACGGGGTGATGGCACCCACCACCCCCACCGGCTCGAGGCGGTAGTAGCCCGTGCGGTTCTCGCTGCCGGGCGCCTGATCGAACGGGATCGTCTGCCCCTGGATGCGGCGTGCTTCCTCGGCACTGAGCCGCATGGTCGTGGCGGCGCGCGCCACCTCCTTGCGGGCCTCGCGGATGGTCTTCACGCCCTCGCGAGCGATGGTGCGGGCGAACTCCTCGAGCTCGCGCTCCACCGTCATGGCGGCCTGGGTGAGGACGTCGATGCGTGCGTGCACGGGCAGCCTGCGCGCTACCTCGGCGCCTTCCACCGCAGCGGCCACGGCGTCCTCCATGTCCTTGGCGCTGGCTCTCGGTACGGAATCGATGACGCTGCCGTCCTCGGGGTCTCTCACCTCGGTCTGGGCATCCCTCTGCGCCCATCCGTCGGCTAGTAGCATCTTCATCTGAGCCTCCTCTCCGGATCTCTGGATGTCTAGTCGCGCGCCCGCTCTCCCGCGGGCGGTTCGTTATCGGTCACCGGCTCGAGTGTCACGTCTATGCCGGTCATGTGACGGTTCATGCGCTGCAGGCAGGCCACGAAGTGATAACGGCGCACCTCGGCCACGCGGGCCAGGTCGCCGGACTTCAGAGCCGCTAGCACCTCGGCGAACTCGTCGACCACGTACCCGACCTCTTCTTCCCAGTCCATCACCGGCAGTAGCTGAAGCCACACGCGGTGGGTCTGGTAGAAGAGCCGGTCCGTTATCTCGCGCAGCGGGCGGTTGCCGATGACGCGGAGCACCTCGTCGTTGAAGCGCGTGTAGAGTCGCGACAACTCCACGGTAGGCGTGCCGGGTTCCGCCATCTCCCGGGCGCGTTCCAGCAGGTCCTCGAGGATCATCAGGTCGCCGTCCGTAGCGGGCATGGGCGACAACTCGGCGATGAGGGTGATGAGCTTGAGCCTCAGCGCGTAGACCTGCTGCAAGTACATGAAGTCGATGGCGGAGACTATGGTGCCGATGCCGTGTTTGGCCTCCACCAGGCCATCGAACTCCAGGTGCTGAAGCACCTGCCTTATGGGCGTGCGGCTGACGCCGAACTCCTCGGCAAGCTTGGTCTCGCTCAGCGCGGTGCCCGGCGGGTAGGTGAGCACGGCGATGCGCTCACGCAACTCCAGGTAGATCTGCTCGACGGTGCTGGGCACCTGGCTTCCTTCCTGGCCGGCTTCGACCTGAACTTCGACTCTGCTCACGCGCCTCCTTGCGGGAACTGTTGCCTTACGCCGGCGCCACCCTAACAGGCATCTGCGGGAGCCTCGTTAGCGCCCTAACAGGGTGTGACGTATTGACCGCCCAGCCTGGCGGGTCATAGAATGCAACCTGTATCCTAATTGTATACAACAGTTCGGAGTCAGTTTAGGCGTGCGGCACAGGCTTTGTCAACCTAGCTCTGGCCGAGTCGCAGCATAGGAGAGTGGGCATGAAGCACCGTACGGATATCGCGTTCCCCATGTCCGAATACGAGCGTCGGCTGACGGAAGTTAGGGAGAGGATGCGCCAGCGCGAACTGGATGCGCTGCTCGTCACCACCCCCGAGAACATCACCTACCTGACCGGCTTCGAGAGCCCGGGCCACTACTGGTTCCAGGCGCTCGTGGTGCCAGTGGACGACGAGCCGTTCACCCTCTCGCGCCAGCTGGAGGTCAGCGGCGTGGAGGCGTACAGCTGGATCGAGCACAACCTCGGCTACAACGACGACGACGACCAGATGTGCGTGCTGGCGTCGCGGCTCACCGACTTCGGCCTGGCGCGCGCCACCATCGGGTACGAGCAGGAGTGCTGGTTCTTCACCGCCACGCAGCAGGGGCAGCTGTTCCGCCACCTGCCGGACGCCACGTTCGTGGACGCCTCCGGCACCGTGGAGGCGTGTCGGCTCATCAAGTCCGAGCTTGAGGTAGAGATGATCCGCCAGGCGGCGCGCACCACCGAAGCGGGCATGCGCGCCGGCATCCAGGCGGTGACCGAGGGCGCTACCGAGAACGACGTGGCGGCCGACATCCACTACGCCATGATCAAGGCCGGCAGCGAGTGGCCCAGCATCGTGCCCTTCGTAGCTTCCGGCGAGCGCGGCGCCATCGGCCACGCCACCTGGCGCGAGCGCGTGCTGCGGAAGGGCGACAGCGTGTTCATCGAGATCGCGGGCTGCCGCCGCCGCTACCACGCCCCCATGATGCGCACCTGCGTCGTGGGCGAGCCCGACCCGCAGGTGGCTGCTGCCTTCCAGGTGGTGCTCGACGCCTTCCAGGCGTGCATGGAGGCCATACGGCCCGGCGCGGTGGCGGCGGACGTGGACGCGGCCGCGCGCAAGGTGGTGGCCTCCTCGCGCTTCGGTGGCACCCAGGCGTCGCGCGTGGCGTACTCGGTGGGCATAGCCGTGCCGCCCGACTGGGGCGAGGGCCACATCCTCAGCATGAAGCCCAAGGAAGAGCGCACGCTGGAGGCCAACATGACCTTCCACCTCCTGCCGTGGGTGCAGATCCCCGGCAAGTGCGGCGTGGGCTGCACCGAGACCATCCGCGTCACCGAGACGGGCGCCGAGCTGCTCACAGACCTCCCGCGAGAGCTGTTCGTGAGGTGAGCATGACGGAATCTCCCGTAGTTTGCGACGTCGACTTCGGCGCCCCCGGCAAGCAGGTGGGTTACATGTACGTCCCGTACTCGCGCAACGACTCCGCCTGGGGCAAGGTGCTAATCCCCATAGCCGTCATCCAGAACGGCGAGGGCCCCACCGTGTACCTGAACGCGGGCACGCACGGCGGCGAGTACGAGGGGCCGGTGAGCCTGCTGAAGCTCATCCGCAACCTGGAGCCGCACCACGTGCAGGGGCGCGTGATCATCACGCCCACCCTCAACCCGCTGGCGGTGCGGTCGGGCGAGCGGCTCTGCCCCGCGGACGGCAAGGACCTCAACCGCGTCTTCCCCGGCGACCCGCGCGGCACGCTGTCGCAGGTGGTGGCGCACTTCGTCAGCGAGTTCATCCTGCCCCTGGCCGACGCGGTGATCGACTTGCACTCGGGCGGCTCCTCCCTGCAGCTGCTCCCGTACGCCAGCATGCATCACCTGGACGACGCTGATCAGTTCCAGCGCACCTACGACGCCATGCGCGCCTTCGGCGCGCCGTTCAGCCTGCTCATACGCGAGTTCAGCGGGCCGGGCCTGCTGGACTACGAGGTGGAGTCGCGCGGCAAGGTCTTCCTCTGCCCGGAGCTGGGCGGCTCCGGCACGCTCGAGCCGTACACACTGCGCATCGCCGAGTTCGGTGTGCGCAACGTGCTGCGCCACTTCGGTGTCCTGCCCGGTGAGCCCACCGAGGTGGACGTGCCCGTGCTGGAACAGAGCCAGCTCATCGAGGTGCCGGACACGGATCATTACTACCTGGCGCGCATCTCCGGCATCTTCGAACCCACCGTCCGCATCGGCGACGAGGTCACCAACGGCCAGCTCCTGGGGCGTATACACAGTCTCGACGACGCCGAGCGCGACCCGTATACGGTCTACTCCCGCCAGGACGGCATCGTGCTGGGCAGACGCGCGCCAGGGGTGAGCAGCCGTGGCGACTGCGTGGCGCTGATAGCACGGGTCATAGAGGAGCCGGTGGCGGCCTGAGGCCCGGGGCTGCAAGCTCGGTCCCGCCTTCAGCCGTCCAGCCTTCGGGGCCACGGGGCTCCGGCGCCTCCCGCGACCGGTCGTCAGAAAAGCCTGCCGGGCGCGCCGAACGCGGCCCGCTCGTGCTCCAGCAGCCAGCGCTTGGTCTCCACGCCACCGCCGTAACCTCCTAGGCCGCCGTTCGCTTCTATGACACGGTGGCAGGGCACGATCACGGCCAGGCGGTTGGCGCCGTTGGCCTGGGCCACGGCCCGCACGCTCCGGGGGTTGCCCAGCTGGCTGGCGAGCTGACCGTAGGAGACGGTGCTGCCGGCAGGGAGGTTCTGCAGCGCGCGCCAGACAGCCACCTGGAACTCGGTTCCATGCAGCGCCACCGGCGTGCGGAACTCCCGTAGCTGGCCCGCGAAGTAGGCGCGCAGCTCGCGCTCGACGCTATCCAAGGGCGTCGTGCGCCCTGCACTCACCCTGTACGAGAGGCTCAGGCGCTCGAGGGAAGCGTCCAGACCGCGGCGCGTCTCGAACTCGAGCAGAAGGAGCGAGCTCTCCGTAGCCACGGCCACCATGCGACCCACGGGAGTCTCCAGCCAGGCGGACCGGGCTTCTCGAGGGGCAGCCTCTTGAAGCGCAGCCTCGTCAAGGTCGGTTCCCTCCGAACGGGCCCGCTCCACGCGCCTCTCCCCCACCATTGCTAGCGCCAACCCAACTCGGGCGCCACGTGCTTCAGAACGGCCTCCACCACGTGCGCGCAGTAATCCACGCCCAGCTGGTTGGGCACGGTCAGCAGCAGGGTGTCCGCCGCGGCGATCGCCTCGTCATCGGCCAGCTGCTTCACCAGTACCTCGGGCTCGGCCGCGTAGCTGCGGCCGAAGATGGCGCGTGTCTGCTCGTCGATGTAGCCCACCTGGTCCTGCTCGTTCTGACCGCGTCCGAAGAAGGTCCGGTCCTCGTCGCTGACCAGCGGGAAGATGCTGCGGCTCACGGAAACGCGCGGCTGGCCCTCATGACCCGCCTCCTGCCAGGCCTCGCGGAACAGCCTTATCTGCTCGGCCTGCTGCACGTGGAACGGCTGGCCGCCCTCCTCCACCTTGAGCGTGGAGCTCTGCAGGTGCATGCCCAGCCGGGCCGCCCACTGCGCGGTGGAGTTGGAGCCGGCGCCCCACCAGATGCGGTCACGCAGGCCCTCGGAGTGCGGCTCCAGGCGCAGCAGCCCCGGCGGGTTGGGGAACATGGGCCTGGGGTTGGGCTGCGCGAAGCCCTCGCCCTCCAGCAGGTCCAGCAACACCTCGGCATGGCGGCGCGCCATGTCGGCGTCGGTCTCCCCCTCCGCGGGCTGGTAGCCGAAGTAGCGCCAGCCGTCCACCACCTGCTCCGGCGAGCCGCGGCTGATGCCCAGCTGCAGGCGGCCGCCCGCTATGAGGTCGGCCGCACCAGCGTCCTCCGCCATGTAGAAGGGGTTCTCGTAGCGCATGTCGATGACGGCCGTGCCGATCTCTATGCGCTGCGTGCGGGCGCCGATGGCCGCCAGGAGCGGGAAGGGCGACGCCAGCTGGCGAGCGTAGTGGTGCACGCGGAAGTAGGCGCCGTCGCCGCCCAACTCCTCGACCGCCACGGCCAGGTCGATGGACTGCAGCAACGCGTCCGCGGCCGAGCGGGTGCCCGAGCGCGGCGACGGGGTCCAGTGGCCGAACGAGAGGAAACCTATCCGCTTCGTCATGTAGGTCGAGTTTGGCACGAGGAGCAGGGCCGATGGGCCCACACCCGACACCCGCACTTGACGGACCACGACCTCTATGGTTCACTACTCGAGTAATGAACCCACTAAGTCACACCTCCCCATCGCCCTGCGGCCGGAAGGTCTGAGCATGTTCGACGGCAGAGAACCCATCTACCGCCAGATCGCAGACCAGATCCGCCAGGACGTGGTCGAGGGCGCCCTCCAGGAGGAGGAACAGGTCATGTCCACCACGCAGTACGCCACGAACTTCCGCATCAACCCCGCCACGGCCGCCAAGGCCTTCGCCGAGCTCATCGCCGAAGGGGTGCTCTACCAGCGCCGCGGTCTCGGGACGTTCGTCGCCACCGGCGCGCGCGGGAAGCTGCTCGCGGACCGGCGCAAGCGCTACTTCACCGAGGTCCTGCAGCCCGCGCTGGAGGAGGCCGTCCGTCTGGGCATCCCCCTGGAAGAGGTCTCACGTTACGCCCAGGAGGCGCTCTCCCCCGCACCTACGGCCCGCGCCACCGAACCAGCCAACCAGCCGGCAGCGGACGGGGGCAAGGAAGCATGACCGGCCCCGAAGTCGTGACCCATGAACTGAACGTGACCTACGGCGGCGCGCCCGCGCTGCGCGGCGTGAGCACGCGCATCGTGCCCGGCGCCATCACCGGCCTCATCGGCCGCAACGGCGCCGGCAAGAGCACCCTGCTCGCCACCCTTGCCGCCTTCCGTAAACCCAGCGGCGGCCGCGTGACCCTCGACGGCCAGGATCCCTACGAGAACGCCGGCCTCATGGCCAGCACGTGCCTCATCCGCGAGTCGGGCGACTTCGCGGGCCTGAAGGTAGGCGAGGCGCTTTCACTGGTCGACAGACTGCGATCCACCTTCAGCCGCCCTTACGCCGAACAGCTGCTGCAGCGCTTCGGAGTGCCGCGGCGCCGCTGGATAGAGGGCCTGTCGCTCGGTCAACGCTCCGCCTTCGGAGCCGCCATCGGCCTAGCCAGCCGCGCCCCGCTCACCCTCTTCGACGAGGTGTACCTGGGCATGGACGCCCCCACCCGTTACGCCTTCTACGACGAGCTCCTGGCCGACTACGCCGCCCACCCACGCACCATCGTCATCTCCAGCCACCTCATCGAGGAGGTAGAGCGCATGTTCGAGCACGTGATCGTGCTGCACGAGGGGAAGGTCCTGCTGAACGAACCCGCGGACTCGCTGCGCCAGCGCGGCGTGCGCGTGATCGGCGAGGAGCGGGCCGTGGCGGAGTTCGTGGCCGGCCACGCGGTGGTCAGCAGCCAGCGGTTAGGGCGCACGGTGGCCGCCACGCTGTTCTCGGAGCTAGGGGCCGACGCGGCCAGACGCGCCGCCGCCAAGGGCCTGGAACTCGAACACGTGAGCATCCAGGACCTCTTCGTTCATCTCACCGGCACCCAGGCTGGGAAGCACCCCGCACCAGCCGACGAGGCGCCTGCCAAGGAGCCAGCATGACCGCAACCACACCCAGGACCGCCGCGCCGCACGCCACGCCCCAGCCGGCTGCCATGACCACCGTCGCGGGCTGGCTGCTAACGCGCAACCTGATCATCCTCGCCTGGTTCGCGGGCATCGCCGTGGCGACCATCTTCCTGATCGCCCTGCCCGTATTCCAACGCTTCCTGTCGGAGGTGGATTCCAGCCTGTGGGAAGCGTTCGCCACGACGGGCCCCGCCTGGTTCGTGCTGGGCCTCGGCGCCATGGCCGGACAGTACCTGCCGGTGCTGGTGGCGCAGGGCGTCACCCGGCGGCGCTTCGTCCTGGCCGCGGGGCTGGCGCTAGCAGCCACCGCACTGGTGGTGGGTGTGCTGATCGCGGCCGGCTACCTGGCCGAGGCTCAGCTCTTCAGGCGGTTCGACCTCGCGCACACCCTACGCGGCGAGCACCTCTTCGGGTCCATAAGCCAGTACCCGTTGGTCGTGCTCGAGTCAGCCGTCCGCTCCCTCCACTTCGGCCTCGTCGGTCTGCTTATCGGCCTCGCCTACTACCGCTACGGCACCTGGCTGGGCACGGCCCTGCTGCCCCTGACCGCCTTCCTGCCCATCAGCATCGGTCTCGCACTCCTCTCCCTGGATCCGGCCGCTGTGGCCACGTCGTGGCAGAACCTGCGCGGCGCCAGCGGCGTGGGGCCACTGCTCCTCCTCGGGTTCGAGCTTCTGCTGTTCGTCGTCTGCGCCTGGTTCGCCTCCTCGCTGCCCCTGCGAACCAAGTCGAGCTGAGGGGGGCGGCCTGCCGCACGGCCCCGGGCACATCGGTAAGGGCGCGCCCCGTACTGCGGGCGCGCCCTTCCTGCGGCATCACGCGTAACGCTCAGCGCGCCGTGTACCCGCCGTCCGCCACGAACTCGGAACCGGTCACGAACGAAGCGTCG
>CAYXUE010000032.1:0-29472 GCA_964467885.1 uncultured bacterium
CCACCAGCAGCGTCAGGGCTCGCGCGGCGTAATGCGACGTGAGACTGCCGGAGACACGGGGGATCGGCGCACCACCGGCGCGGTCCCGGCTGCCGGGGGCTGGCGCCGCGCCCCCCTCGGAGCCGCCAGCGCGGTGGCCCGGCCGCTCCACCGCCTGACCCAGACACTCCTCGATGGCAGTCAACGGCACCCCGCCGGGCCGCAGCAACCGCGGGGGCGTACCGGCAGTCACGCCGGTCAGGTCGAGGATGGTCGACTCGAGGCCCACTTCGCTGGGACCAGCATCCAGCACCAGCAGCCCCTCGGGGAACTCGGCAGCGGGGAACTCGGCTGCAACGTGGGCGGCGGCGGTGGGGCTGATGCGACCGAAGCGGTTGGCGGAGGGGGCAGCCACTGCGTCCCCGAACTCCTTCAGCAGTGCCAGCGCCACCGGGTGGGCGGGCATCCGCAGCGCTACCGTCTCCTGCCCCCCGGTCACGGCGTCGGGCACGCCGGGCTGCCGTGGCAGCACCAGGGTCAGCGGCCCGGGCCAGAAGCGCTCGACCAGACGCATGGCGGTGGCGTTGCCCACGGCCCACTCCGCCAGCTGGTCGATGCTGGGCAGGTGCACGATCAGCGGGTGGCCGCGCGGCCGACCTTTCAGACGGTAGATGAGGTCCACGGCCTCCGGGTTCCGGGCAGCCGCCCCGAGCCCGTAGACCGTCTCGGTGGGGAACGCCACGACAGCTCCGGCCCGCAGGGTGGCTGCGGCCTCCTTGATGGCTGCGTCGGTGGCTTCCAGTATGCGGGCCATGGCTGGCGGAGCATAACCGGCGCGGGCGCCGAGGAACGTAGGTCGGGCGCCCCGGCCTGAACCACCGCCCGCGGCACGGCCGCGGGGACAGCGTCCACCGGGCGAACGCCTCTCCTCGTAAGGATCCCGTTCGATGAGCAGGCGGTAGAATGGTCTCATGTTCGGCATGTTCCGGCGGCAGGACCCGCGCTTCCGCGAGGACGGCACCTTCCTACTGTGCCAGGTGCGCACGGACCGGAGCGGCGAGGTCATCAAGGTCCGCCTCTCCAAGACCAGCGAGATGAGTCAGGAAGGTAGCGGTTACTTCGTGCGCAAGTCCCTCATCGGTCCTCAGACCAACGACCACGCCCTGCTGGAGGTAAACCTGACGCGGGCGCACAAGGTCACCAACGCCACGGTGGACGGCGGCGACCTCCTCCCCGTTAGGGAGTGGGAGGCGTGAACGGCTCCCCTTTCCGCCCTGACCAGCCGGCGGCCCCGCGATGACCGAGGCGTTGGGGGTGGACGAACGCCTGGACGTGGACGTCAAGCCAGCGCCGGTGCAGGAGCTGACCTACGCCTTCTACCGCGCGGCGGGGCCCAGCAATCCCAAGCTGAGCGCTGCGTTGCCGTGGCTGCGCCAACTCGAGTCCGACCCGCCGCCCTGGTTCACCGAAGCTCGCGAGGTGTTCTCGGCGTCCAGCTGGACGCGCTACGAACCTCTGCTGGCTGCTTCGGCGCTGGGCTACGCTCTCGACGACTCGCCCGACCGCTTCCTGGAGGACATGCCGGGTCTGCCGCGCGTCATGGTGCGCGACCTGGACTCGCTCAACATCGGTGGGCATGAGACGCCGCCCGCCCCCACCAGCGCCGCCGGCAAACTGCGCAAGCAGCTGCTGGCCAACTACGAGTTGCTGGCAACCGGCGCCCTGGCGAACACGCTGCGGTGCTCGCTGGCCGGCCTGTGGGAACACCTGGAGCCGGACTGGACGCTGGAGGGCTTCCAGACCGTGGAGGACGCCTCCAACACGCTGTTGGAACAGGCGCGCACCACGGGCGACGTACTGGAGGGCCTGCCGCCGCATCACTTCGTCAGCCTCGAGACCAGCGTGGCCGAGATCCGCCTGCGACGGAAGAACGTGCGACTGGTGCTGGCGCCCCTCTACTTCGCCGCCGCCGGCGGCTTCAAGTTCGAGATCGGGAACGCGCTCTACCTCGGTTTCGGGGTGCGCTCCGAGCGCCTCTTCCACGAACGCCGCCAGCACGTGCAGGACCTCGCCGCCAACCTGAAGGCGTTCGCGGACCCCACCAGGCTGATGCTGTTGGTGCTGATAAGCCGCCTGCGGCGCTTCCCGCTCACGGTCGGTGACCTGGCGCGCCAACTGGGCGTCAGTCAACCCACCGCCAGCGGCCACCTGAGGCTGCTGCGCGACCTGGAACTGGTGGAGGTGGTGAAGCGCGGCAACCGCTCCTACTACCGCATCAGGGAGTCGCAGATCGAGGCCATGCTGGAGGACCTCAGCGAAGCTCTGGTGCTGGGGTACATGCCCAACGAGGACTGAGTCCGGTTCTGCGGTTCTAGCTCACTGAGCGCTGCTGAGGTCCGGTCGCAGTGCGCGCGCCTCGCGTAGGTATACGTGACGCACCTCGTCCTGGCTCTTGGTGGTGTTCACCTGCATCATCACCCTTATGCACATGGGCAGGCGGCCGGCCACGGGGATCTCCTGGAAGCAGAGCAGCGGCACCATGGTCATGCCCAGCGCCCGAGCTCCCTCCGCGGGGAAGGTGGCGTGCAGATCCGGGGTGGTGGTGAAGAAGATGGAGGCTATCACGTCGTAGTCGTCGATCTGGTTGACGCGGAGCATCTCCTGCAGCAACTCCCTGGTGGCTGAGAGGATCAGGTCCGCGTCGTCCTTCTCCACGGTGGTGGCTCCGCGGATGCCCCTTAACCAGTAACCGTCTTGCATGGCGCGGAGTGTACCAGTTAGGAACGGCGTACAGATAAAGACGCGGGCGGTCCGCTACCGTGACCTCATGACCACCATCAGTTCGAGCGGACCGGCCTGGTTCGACCTTACGGCCGATCAACGCGCCCTGCTCGGCCCCTTGCGCGACTACCTGCGGGACGAAGTGGCGCCCGGCGCGGTGGCCCGCGACGAGTCCGGTGAGTTCCCCTTCCAGATCGTGAGACAGCTCGGTGACATGGGCATCTTCGGCCTGCAGGTGCCCGAACGGTACGGCGGCTCGGGCCTCGACACCGTGACCAGCGCGCTGATCATCGAGGAGATCGCGGCGGTGGACGGCTCGCTCTGTCTCACCGTGGCCTCGCACAACTCGCTCTGCACCGGGCACATCCTGGCAGCCGGCAACGAGCAGCAGAAACAGGAGTGGCTGCCGGCGCTGGCCACGGCGGAGAGCCTGGGCGCCTGGGCGCTCACCGAGCCGGGTGCCGGCTCCGACGCCGCCTCGCTGAAGACGCGCGCCGTGGAAGCCGACGACGGCTTCACCATCAGCGGGAACAAGCAGTTCATCACCCAGGGCACCGTAGGCAGCACCTACGTGGTGGTGGCCCGCACGGACGAGCCGCAGCCGGGCCAACGCCCCGCCGCGGGCATCAGCGCTTTCGTCATGCGGGGCGACACTCCGGGCTTGCAGCGCGGCAAGCCCGAGAAGAAGCTCGGCCTGGCGTCGTCGGACACCACGCCGCTCACGTTCGAGGACGTACGCGTCTCCGGCGAGCAACTACTCGGAACGCGGGGACAGGCGTTCGACGACGTGACCCAGGTGCTGGCGGGCGGGCGCATCGGCATCGGCGCCATGGGCATCGGCTTGGGCCGCGCCGCGCTCGAGATCGCCGCCAACTACGCCAGCGAACGCGAGCAGTTCGGCAGGCCGATCGTGAGGCATCAGGCGGTGGCCTTCAAGATCGCCGCCGCAGCCACGGAGCTGGAGGCCGCTCGCCTACTGGTGCGGAAGGCGGCCACGCTGCGCGACCAGGGTCGTGACTACACCGAGGCCGCCGCCATGGCCAAGCTGAAGGGCAGCGTGGCGGGTGTCGACGCCTGTGACGCGGCCATCCAGATCCTGGGGGGCTACGGCTACATCCGCGATTACGAGGTGGAGCGCATGTGGCGCGACGCACGCCTGACCCGCATCGGTGAAGGTACGGACGAGATCCAGCATCTGATCATCGCACGGCAGTACCTGGCGCGTACGGTGGCCTGAACCCGCCTGGGCTACCTCTCGTATCTGGCGCCCCGTGACGGAGCAGGTCCGAGCCAGGCCTGGCCGCAGGCGATGGGCGGCTAAGAGCCGACCGCGGCGCGGCTAAGCGACCAGCGCCTCCTCGAGGCTCCTGGCCAGCGGGGCGTCCAGTACCCCGGCGGGCAGGGCCGCGAGCGCGGCGCCCACCACCTCCGGGCCGGCGCCGCGCCGGTGAGCGTTCTCGGTCAGCAACCGGCGCCACACCTTACCGCCCGGCTTGCCGCGGAAGAGCCCCAGCATGTGCCGGGTGATGGCCTGCAGCGGCGCGCCCGCGGCCAGCCGGTCCTCGATGTAGGGCTGCATGGCCTCCACCACCGCCCTGCGGGTGCGGTGTACCGCGAGCGGAGCGCCGGCGGATCCCGTGTTGAACTCGCCTATCAGTGTGTCGGCGGCCGCGAACCTGAAGGGGTCCTCGTAGAAGGCCCGCCCGATCATCACGCCGTCCACGTGCTGCAGGTGCGCGCGGGCGTCTTCGATGGTGAGCACTCCCCCGTTCAGCTCCACCGTCAGGTGAGGCAGTTCGCGCTTCAGGCGGTACACGTCCGGGTACCTGAGGGGCGGCACGGTGCGGTTCTCCTTGGGGCTCAGGCCACTGAGCCAGGCCTTGCGGGCGTGAACCGTGAAGGCGTCCGCGGCCGGTTCGGCGCCGGCGTGGCCGCGCGCACCCGGCTGGCCGCCGGCAGCGACCACCTCCACGAAGCTCTTCATGGCCTCGTAGCTGTCGCTGTGGTCGATACCAATACGGTGCTTCACCGTCACCGGCACGGACACGGCCTCGCGCATGGCCGCCAAGCACTCCGCCACCAGCGGGGGGTCGGCCATCATGCAAGCTCCGAAGTTGCCGCTCCTGACCCTGTCCGAGGGGCAGCCCACGTTGAGGTTCACCTCGGCGTAGCCGAACTCGGCGCCCACCTCGGCCGCCCGGGCCAGCGCGGCGGGGTCGTCGCCCCCTAGTTGCAGCGCCACCGGCCCCTCCGCCGGGTGGAAGCTCAGCAGCCGCTCCTGATCGCCGTGCAGCACGGCCTGCGCCGTGATCATCTCGGTGTAGAGCAGCGTGCGTGCGGTTATCTGGCGGAGCAGGTAGCGGAAGTGCCGGTCCGTCAGTTCCATCATGGGTGCCAGCGACAGCACCACGCGCGAACCGCGCCGACCTGCCTGGCCGGCCTTAGGAACTGCGGGGCTCATGTGACGGGCAGCGCCTCCGGCGGCGGCACCTTCTTGGGCTTGCGGAAGACGATGTTCTCCCACTCGCCCTCCTCCACCACCTGCAGGGCGGGGTTGAGCTGCTGGAAGTAAGTCACCACCTGCTGCACCAGGTCGTCCGGCGTGCTGGCGGCGGAAGTCACCCCCACGCTGGTCGCGCCCGCGAACCAGTCGAGGTCGATGTCGTCGGCGCATTCGATGCGATGAGCGTTGCCCGTAAGGTCCTGAGCCAGTTCCAGCAGGCGCATGCCGTTGGAGCTGGCGGTACTGGTGACTACCAGGAAGGCGTCCACGTTGGGCGCCATCTGCCGCACCGCGTCCTGCCGGTTCTTGGTGGCGAAGCACAGGTCGTCCGACGGTGGGGTCACCAGGTTGGGGAAGCGCTGCCTGAGGAGCTCGACCGTCTTCATGGTGTCGTCCACCGACAGCGTGGTCTGGGTGAGCACCACGACCTTGTCGGGGTCCGGCACCTCGACGGTGAGGGGATCTGCCAGTTCGGGGTCGTGCTTGCGGTTGCCCACCACGGAGACCACCGTGGTCTGCTCCGGCGCCTCGCCCCTGGTGCCGATGACCTCCTGGTGCTGGGTGGAGTCCCCCACCAGCAGGATGTGGTAGCCCTGCTGTGCGTAGCGCTTGGCCTCGTTGTGAACCTTGGTGACGAGGGGACAGGTGGCGTCGATGGTGGTGAGGCCGAGCTCGGCGGCGCGCTGCCGCACCACGGGACTGACGCCGTGAGCGCTGAACACGACCGTGGAGCCCAGGTTGCGGCCCTGCCGGGCTGCCTCGCGCCTGGCCTGCTCGAGGTCGTCCAGTCTCTCCACGAAGGTGACGGAGTGTTCGTCCTCCAGACGGTCGACGACGGTGCGGTTGTGGACTATGTCGTGGTAGACGGCGATATCGCCTTCGCCGGCTTGCTTGGCCTCCTCCGCCGCCTCCTTGACGGCGTCGATGGCCATGACGACTCCGGCGCAGAAACCGCGCGGCTTGGCCAGGTAGAGCTTCTCGATCATCCCCGGCATTCTAACGGTGAGGCGGGGCGCTTCACGTTGCTTGACCCTCTCTACGGCCCCGTGATACATTCCTTTTCGCTCTGGAAGCAGCCGCTACGCCGTTCGGTACGGCACGGGCTACAATGGAGCGCACCAGGGCGATTAGCTCAGCCGGTTAGAGCGCGTCGCTGATAACGACGAGGTCAGTGGTTCGAGTCCACTATCGCCCACCAGAGAAGGCGCACCCCACGCGGGTGCGCCTTTCGCATCCATCTTCTTCTTTTCATGATCGCGCCCGCGTCGTGCGCCCCAGGGTTGTGCTCGCGCCTCAGCGGCCCGCGAAGACGGAGTTGCGCGCGCCCAACTCCAGCTCAAGCCGGTAGGTGGCCGCGCCCCGCTGCACAGTCAGCACCACCACGTCGCCGATGTTCTTGCTCTTCACCTGCGCCAGCAGGTCGTAGAAGGTGGGGGTGGCCACGCCGTCCAGTGCCACGATGACGTCCGCGGAAGGCACTATGGAACTGGTGCCGTCCGCGTGGGTCACGGTCTCCTGGCTGCGGCTCCTGAGGCCCGCCAGGTCGGCGGGACCGCCCGGCGCCACCATGTTGACCACCGGTCCAGGCCGGGGTCCGAAGTCGTGCGGCCCCACACCGGGGCGGTAGTCGTTCTGCGCCCACGAGAAGCCGATCACGGGCCAGTCCTTGGCCTCGCCCGAGACCACTGCCGCCACGGCCTCGGAATCGGCGGTGAGCGGCACGGCGTAGCTGGCGAACTCGCGCGTGAGACTCAGACCCTGCAGGAAGGGCGGGATGAAGCTCTGCGTGCTCATGGCACCAGGGTTGAAGCTGATGAAGCTGACCACCCCCACCACCTCGGCGCGGTTGTTGACCACCGGTCCGCCCGAGTCGCCGGGCGCCAGGGAGTTGGTGAGTTCGATGGTGTCGTCCGCGAAGTCGGCCCGGCTGGCCTGCACGCCCAGCCTGGTGATGCGCCCGGCGCGAGGCGCCAGGAAGCCTTCGCGGGAGTTGCCTATGGCTACCACGGGCGTGCCCGAGCCGGGCGTGCGCTCGGCCAGGGTGAGGTAGGGGACCTTCCTGTCGACCCTGGCCTGCAGAGCGGCCAGGTCCAGGTAGCGGTCGAAGCCCACCATCTCCAGGCGGTACACCCGCTCATCGGAGGTGACGGCCACGTAATGTACCGACCTGAGTGAGGTGTTACTGGGGTCCACCACGTGGTAGGCGGTGAGCACCATGCCGTCGTCGCTGATGAAGAAGCCGGTGCCGACCCCGACGACCTGACCGTTCCAATGCCCGCGGCGCGCCTCGATACGCACGGTGGCGTCGCGCGCCAGCTCGTAGGCGGAGAGCAGCGCACCGGTGGGCGCTTCCACCGGCGGAGGTGAATCCGAAACGTGGACGTAGGTGGGGGTGCGGCGAACCTGCGAACCCAGGACCGCGGTGACGGCGAAGAGGAAGAGGAGTAGCCAGGTGTAGACACGGAGTCGGCCGCGCTTCTTCCTAGGCGCACTGTAAAGGACCAGTTCCAACGACGTATCAGACGCGGCCGCCTCCGCCCCACCACTAGGCTGCGCGGCTTGCGGGCCGGGCTGCGCATTGAGGTCGGAAGGGCGGGGCGCTCTACCCAGCTCATCGTCCATGGACTCCATTATGAAGGTTGGGGCGGAGTTGCAAGTATCATAGCCGCCATGTCCAACGCTTCGCCCCAACGTTCACCGCTCTCGTCCGGCAACAAGGGCGACGCGAATTACCCCGAGATCCTAGCCGAGATAGCGTCCCGCACGCGCTCCTGGCAAGGCCCCATCGTAGTGGCCGCCCACGTGGACCCGGATGGCGACGCCCTCGGCAGCTCGCTCGCGCTCATGCGCGCCCTGCGGCAACTTGGGAAGAACGCCGTGGTCGTCATGGAGCCGCCCCCCTACTTGGAGTTCCTCGTCGAGGAGGGAGAGCTGGTCGGTGAGCTCTCGGAGCTCCAGCCGCACACCCTGGTTTTCGCCCTCGACTCCGGCGAGGCCGACCGCGTGTGGGGCGTGCCCCTAGACCAAGCGGCCGCCGTCTACAACATCGATCACCACGGCACCAACACGCGCTTCGGCGAACTGGCCGTCGTGGAACCCGGCAAGGCGGCCTGCGCCATGCTGATCAAGGAGCTGATCGACATCCTCGCCGTACGGTGGGACAGCCGGCTGGCCACCCCCTGCCTGACAGGCATCCTCACCGACACCGGCAACTTCCGGCACTCCAACACCAGCCGCGAAGCGCTGGAGATGGCGGGCGTGCTGATAGACCACGGTGTCGACTACTCGCGCCTGACGGACCGGCTGCAGTGGCGCGACCGGGGTTACTTCCCGCTACTGGGTAGCGTGATGCGCACCGTGCGCTACGACCTGAACGACCTGCTGGTGACGGCGTACCTCACCGAGGAGATGCGCGAGGAGCTCGGCGCCAAAGAGGACGATTCGGACGACTTCGTGGGCCTGATCCGCTACGCCGAGGGCACCAAGGTGGCGGGCCTCCTGAAGGAGCGCGGCGAGAACGTGAAGGTGAGCGTACGGACCCGCGACGGGGTCTCGGCGCAACGTATCTGCGTGGAGCTGGGTGGCGGCGGGCACGTCTCCGCCGCCGGCGCCACCCTCGAGGGGCCCATGGAGGACGCGCGGGCCAGGTTCATCGCGGCGGTGGAACGCGAGCTGCGGCGCCACGGCGATCTCTGAGCAGCGCCCACCGAGGGAGATGACCGGAGCGGAGGGCAAGCTGGGGAACGTGGCGCCCGTCAGTCTCAGCCTGCCCTAGCGGATACGGCTCGGCTAACCGTGCGAGGCGGCGTTCGCCAACTCCCGCGCCTCGGCCGCCAGCTCGGGCAGGCGGCTCAAGTCCGGCTCGACCGTCAGACCCTCCGAACTCAGGTAGGGCAGAACCTCCTCGGTTGGCAGGTTCCCCACCAGGTCGTCGCCCGCGAACGGGCAGCCCCCGATCCCACCTAGCGCTCCCTCGAACCAGCGAACGCCGTGCCTCAGCGCAACGCGGAGCTGCGGCGCCCAGGCGCCGGGCTGCGAGTGAAGGTGCAGTCCCAGTGTGGCGGGGTCCTCCACGGCGGACAGCACCGCGTCGACCCGCTGACCGTCCGCGTTGCCCACGGTGTCGGCCAGCACCACGCGCTTCACGCCCAGCTGGCGCAGTCGGGCTACCGCCTGCGCTGTATCCTCCGGTTCCCACGGCTCCCCGTACGGGTTACCGAAGCCCATGGAGAGGTAGACCACCAGCTGGAGCCCGCCAGTTGCCGCTCTCTCCAGCAGGCTAGCCACGAGCGGCCAGGAGTCCGCCACGCTCATGCCCACGTTGCGGCGCTGGAAGGTGTCGTTGACGGACAGCGGGTAGCCCACGCTGGTCACGCCCCCGGCGGCCAAGGCCCGGTCCAGTCCGCGCTGGTTGCCGATGATGGTCAGCAGGTCGGCACCGGATGGGGCGCGTAACCCCTCCAACACCTCCTCCGTGTCCGCCATCTGCGGCACGGCTCTGGGCGAGACGAACGAGCCCATGTCCAGGTGGCGGAAGCCGGCCGCAAGCAGGTTCACCAGGTGGCGGCGCTTGGCGGCAGTGGGCACCAGGCCGGGCAGGCCCTGCCAGGCGTCGCGCGGGCACTCCACCCACGTGAGCGTGTCAGCGTCGCCGCTGGCCGCCCTCCTGCCGCTGTCCCTGCCTTGGCTCATACGGGACCGAGCCTACCGCGTCACGGCCGCAGCCCGCAGCCGTTCGCGCCCGTCCCGCCTATACTGGGCGCCGTGCTGCTCACGCTGGAACTGCACGATTTCGCCATCATCGACGTCCTGGAGTTGGAGCTCTCCCCCGGCCTCAACGTCCTCACGGGTGAGACGGGTGCGGGCAAGTCCATCGTGGTGGACGCTCTGCAGCTGTTGGCCGGCGAGAGAGCGGAGGTGGGCATGATCCGGGGCGGCGCCGAGGGGGCGCTGATACAGGCCACCTTCGACCACCGGGACGTGCAGTCGGCTGCTCGGCGCCTGAACCGCAACGGCCGACACACCGCCCGTGTGAACGGCGAGCTTGTCACGGTCGGGGAACTCGCGGAACGGGCGGGCGCCCTGGTCGTGGTGTTCGGTCAGCACGCCGCGCAGGAGCTGCAGTCGGCTCAGGCGCAGCGTCGGCAGCTGGACCGTCTGTTGCCAGCCGCCGCGCGCACCTGCCTGGCCGACTACCGGCAGGCCTTCGACCGCGCCTCGGAGGTGCAGAGCCGGCTGAACGTCCTGTACGAGGCCGAGCGCGAGCGCTCCAGGCGCCTCGACACGCTGGAGTTCCAGATCGCAGAGATAGACGCGGTCGGCCCCAGCGTCGACGAGCAGGAGGAGCTACGCTCCGAGCTGACCACCCTGCAGCACGCCGAACGTCTCCTCAACAGCGGCGCGGCCGCCCTGGCCGCCCTCGAGGGTCACGAACCAAGCGCGGTGTCCCTCACGGCCGACGCCCTACGCGAGCTCGAACAGGCGGGCCGCTACTCGCAACCTCTGGCGCAGCTGGCCAAGGATCTGAAGGAGGCGCTGGGCGCCCTGAGTGCCGTCAGTAGCGAGGTGGAGGCGTTCCTGGCGGACTTCGAGGCCGACCCGCAGCGGCTCGACGCCGTGCAGGGGCGCCTGGCGGCGCTCGAGGCGCTGGTGCGCAAGTACGGCCCCGATCTGGAGGCGGTGCTCGCCTACCGGGACAGCGCCGAGCGCGAACGGGAGGAACTGCAGGGGGCGGATGCCGAGATCGGTCAGCTGGAGGCGGAGGCGGCGGACCTGGAGGCGCGCCTGACGGAGCTGAGCTCGCAGCTGAGCGCGGCCCGCCAGGCGGCGGCGGGCACTCTGGCCGCCGCTGTTCTGCCGCTACTCCACCAGCTGGGCATGCCCCAGGCGCGCTTCGAGGTGCAGGTCACGCCCACGGCCAAGCGGCAGCGGCACGGTGCGGATCAGGTCACGTTCCTCTTCTCGGCCAACGCCGGTGAAGCCAGCCAGCCGGTCAGCGCCGTAGCCTCGGGCGGCGAGCTGTCGCGCATCATGCTGGCGTTGAACCTGGTAACCGGTTCGGATGTCCCCACTTTGGCCTTCGACGAAGTCGACGCCGGGGTGGGCGGCGCCACCGCCAACCACGTCGCCCGCCTGCTGGCGCAGTTGGCCGAGGAGCATCAGGTCCTGGTGGTCACCCACCTGGCGCAGGTGGCCGCGTTCGCTGGCGCGCACTTCGTGGTGGAGAAGCGCCAGGCAGCGGGGCGCACCGTCACGGCCGTGCGGCGCGTGCAGGAGTCGGAGCGCCCGGAGGAGCTGGCACGCATGCTCTCCGGCACCGTGACCGAGGTCTCGCTGCAGCACGCGCGCGAGCTGCTGGAGGCGGCCTCACGGCAGGTCAGCATCTGAGCGGGAGGCCGTGAAGAGCGTCGGTCCCGCGGCCTCGGCGCAACGCATGCCGGCACACACCCAACTCGCATCTAGCTGGTCTATGCTTGAGGCAGCAGACGCCCGTGGCGCCGGTCAGGAGTAGTGGCAGTGACGTACGAGATCGATGCCGAAGGTTTTCGCGAAGGCGCCGAGTGCCCCGACTGCGGCAGCACCGACACGGTGACCTTCAGGTACCGCGAAGGCTTCGAAGAAGTGGAATGCCCCAACTGCGGCTACCGCTCGGACGACGAGGAACTGGACGCGCTCACGCGCTACAGCGCGGATCTGCTGGAAGACGACACCACCGAGGAACTACCCATCCCTCGCAGGAGCATCCAAGCGTGAACCTTACGGCCCCGCACGGGTCGACCGGCTCAGCCGGCGTCGGCCCGTGCGGGGCCGCCGTGCACCAGCCAACCCAGCCAAGGTCGGGCCAGCGGCGGCACCAGCGTAGTGACCGCTCGTGGCCCCGGAAGGAGCGGATATGGACGTGAAGGTCGTTCTCACCTCGGAGGAGATCAAGCGCGGACTGAAGCACTACCGCCGCATCGCACGCCAGGACCTGCTGCGCGCCGATGAGACCGACAACCCGGATGCTTTCAAGCGCCACGCCGAGGCGCGCCGCAGCGTCTACGCCTACCTGACCGAGATCGCCGAGACCAAGGGCCCGGCGGAGGTGGCCAAGGAGGCGCTCAAGGCGTACGAGGAGCTGCCGTTCGTGACCGGGTCCCAGGACGAGGCCCACACGGAGATCAAGGGCCGCGAGAACGCGCTGGAGAACTTCTTCCTGATGATCGGCCTGGAGCCCAAGATCAGGCGCGAGGTGCGCAGCCGCCGCCCGTCGACGGCGCAGCGTCAGGACGGGGCAACGGCCTAGCCCGCCGCCCCCCGAGGGGCGCGTGGTATGACTCTCACCGTGAGCTTAGAAGACCTCGAGCGCCGTGCGGCCCACAAGCCGGCGGCGCTCGCTGAACTATCCGACAACCTGGTTTTCGGCGTAGGCGACCCGGAGGCCGACCTCATGTTCGTGGGCGAGGCGCCCGGCGAGGACGAGGACCTGAGCGGCGAGCCGTTCGTCGGCCGCGCTGGTCAGCTGCTGGACAAGATCCTCGCCTCCGTAGGACTGGACCGCCACACCGTCTACATCACCAACATCGTCAAGCACCGCCCGCCCGGCAACCGGAACCCCAAGCCGGAGGAGGTGAAGGCCAGCGAGCCCATCCTGCTGGAGCAGATCCAGCTGATCAAACCGCAGATAATCGCGCCGCTCGGCAACGTGCCCACCCAGTGGTTCCTCGGCACCAGGGAGGGCATCACCCATACACACGGCCGCTGGTACGAGTGGCACGGCATCAAGGTCTTCCCCCTCTTCCACCCGGCCTACCTGCTGCGTAACCCCAGCCGCGAACGCGGGGCTCCCAAGTGGCTAATGTGGAACGACATGAAGGAACTGAAACGGGCGTTCGACGAACTGCCCCCCAAGGACCCGACAATGCACATCGACACCTCCGAACAGGGCGGGCTCTTCTGATGCCCGAAGAACAGAGCACGGACACCAGGACGGACTCCAGCGGCTACGACGCCTCGGTGCGCTTCGTGGGCCTGGTACACGCCCTGCACTCCTCCGCCGAGACGGCGTTGGGCGATGACTCCAGCCCTCTACGCAACGCGCGGCGGCAGGGCCTGGAGGGCGTGAGAGCCGCCAGGCGCAGCCTTGGGTTGCTGGAGATGCTGCAGGAGAAGACACTCGGCAACCTGACCGAGTCCGAGCGCGAGGAACTGTGGCACGCCCTGCGCGGCGTGCGGGCGGCGCTGGAGGAAGCGGAGAAGCGCCTGGCGGAGCTGGAGGGCGCGACCGAGGGGGCGGTGGCGCTGCCGTCTGCTGACACCGCACTAGGATGAGAGCCCTGGTGCAGCGCGTGAGCCGCGCCGAGGTCCGTGTGGAGGGCGAGCGAGTGGGGGCCATCGACCACGGTTACCTCATCCTCCTCGGCGTCAAGCCGGACGACACCGAGGAGCTGGCGGATAAGCTGGCTCAGAAGGTGGCCAAGCTGCGCGTGTTCGAGGACGCCGCGGGCAAGATGAACTTGGACCTGAAGACGGTGGAGGGCAGCTGCCTGGTCGTCAGCCAGTTCACGCTCTACGGCAGCGTGAAGGACGGCAACAGGCCCGGCTTCAGCTACGCCGCTCGCCCCGAACTGGCCGAGCCGCTCTACGAACGGTTCTGCCAGGCGCTGACCAACCTGGGCGTGCACGTGGAGACCGGACGCTTCGGCGCCATGATGGAAGTGGAGCTGGTCAACGACGGCCCCACCACCATCTGGCTCGACAGCGACGAGCTGTACGGTTGAGTTAGGCCCTCAGACGCCCACGCGGGCCGCCGGCAACGCGGTAGCGCCTTCGAAGGCGTTAACCTCTTCTATGAACCTGTCGAACATGTAGGACGAGTCGTGCGGCCCCGGGCTGGCCTCGGGGTGGTACTGCACACTGAACACCGGGTAGCGCCTATGCGCCATGCCCTCCAGCGTGCCGTCGTTGAGGTTCACGTGGGTGGCCATGAACTGCCCGCCGGGGATGGAGTCCAGGTCCACCACGTAGTTGTGGTTCTGAGCCGTTATCTCCACGCCGCCGGTCACCAGGTTCTTCACCGGCGTGGTGGCGCCGTGGTGCCCGAAGGCCAGCTTGTAGGTCCTGCCACCCACGGCTAGGCCTAGTAGCTGGTGCCCAAGGCAGATGCCGAAGGTGGGCAGTAGCCCCAGCATCTGCCACACGGTGTCGTGGGCGTAGCGGGGACCGGCCGGGTCGCCCGGACCGTTCGAGAGAACCAGGCCGTAAGGGTTCAGCGCCATTATCTGGGCCGGCGTGGTGCGCGCCGGCACCACGATGACCTCAGCGCCGGCCTGCTCCAGCTTGTACATGATCGAATGCTTGATGCCGAAGTCCACCAGCACGACCCGGGGGTGGTCCTGGAACGTGGGCCTTGCGTACGGCAACGCCGTGGTGACCTCGGGGGTCATGTCGCGGCCGTCGATGTCCTCGTGCTCGCGCGCCCGCCGCACGAGTTCCTGCTCGAGCTCGTCGTCCTTGGCCCCGTGGTAGATGACACCCTTCACGACGCCGCCCGTGCGGAGCCTGCGGGTCAGCGCCCGGGTGTCTATGCCCTCTATGCCGACGATGCCATGCTGCTCCATGAAGGCCTGGATGTCCTGGTTCGCGCGGTGGTTGGATGCCACGCGGCTGAACTCCCGCACGATCAGGCCCCGGGCGTACGGCTTGTTGGACTCCATGTCGTACACGCTCACGCCGTAGTTGCCGATGTGAGGGTACGTCATCATGACGATCTGACCGTTGTAGCTGGGGTCGGTGAGGATCTCCTGGTAACCGGTCATGGAGGTGTTGAACACGACCTCACCGACGTTCTGGCCGCTGGCTCCGAAGGCGTAACCGTAGTAGACGGTCCCGTCCTCCAGAGCCAGTAGTGCGGGTGGTTTACGTAACAGCGACATGCGCTGCAGAGTGTATCAACTAAGGCCGGGGGTTAGGGGTCGCGCGGCGCTAACCGCCCAGCCGGCTCAGGGGCGCCACCCGAGTGCCCGCAGGCACGGGCTGGTCAGTGACCACGCTGTAGGCGCCGATCCTGGCGCGGTCGCCGACGGTGGTGGAGCCGCGCAGGCACACGCCCTGCTCCAGCACCACGTCGAGGCCCAACTCCACCGTGTCGTCTATGAAGGTGCTGGCCGGGTCCAGCATGGTCACGCCCCGCTTCAGCCAGTGACGCCTGATGCGCTCCCGCATCACGTGCTCCGCCTGCGCCAGCTGGGCCTTGTCGTTCACGCCCAGCAGCTCGGTCTCGTCCTCCACAGTGACGGTGTTCACACTCTCGCCCGCCTCCAGGTAGAGGCGGGGCAGGTCGGTGATGTAGTACTCGCCGGCGGCGTTGTCGTTCGTCAGCTGCAACGCGCGTTCGAAGACGGTGGCGTCGAAGAGGTATACGCCCGGGTTCACCTCGGTCAGCGCTCGCTGCTCCTCGGTGGCGTCCTTCTCCTCCACTATGCCGCTCAGCCGCCCGTCGGCCCCCCGCACGATGCGGCCGAGGCCGGTGGGATCCGAGAAGTGGCACGTCACCAGCGCCATGCCGCTGCGCCCGTCCAGCGAGTCGGCCAGCGCCGCCAGGGTCTCCGTGCGCAGCAGCGGACCGTCGCCGTTGAGCACCATGACGTTACCCCTGAAGTCCGTCAGCCCCTTGGCGGCTTCCCGCAAGGCGTGGCCCGTGCCGTAGCCGCTGGTGAAGTCCTGGGTCACGAACTCCAGCCCGTGCCTGCCCTGGAAACGCTGCGCTACCTGCTCACCGTTGACGCCGATGAGCACGATCGTGCGTTCGGGGCCTAGGGGTTCGGCGGCGCGCAGCACGTGGTCCAGGATGGGTCGGCCCGCCACCTCGTGCAGCGTCTTGGCCAGGTTGGAGCGCATGCGCTTGCCCTCGCCCGCGGCCAGCACCACTACCGCCAGGGGCGTTCCGCGCCCGGCGCGCACCGGGTTCACTTGCGGCCCTTCCGGGACCGGCCACTACCCGGGTCGGCGGACGCAGGGGCCGCGCCTCTGGACGGGCGGTCAGGTGCGCCTGCGCCCACCGCGACCGGCAGCTCGGGCTGCGCCTTGGAGCGCTGCAGGAAGAAGATGGCGGCCGCCACTATGAGCACACTGGCCACGTGCGTGACCGTGAAGAGCCCGATGCCGGGCTGGTCGAGGCCGTCGGCCAGGTAGACGTTGAACATGAGGGGGTTGTCGCGGAAGGTCTCCTCGAACACGGCGCGCAGCACCGAGTACCACAGCACCATCTGCCAGAAGGCGTAACCGGGCCTGGTGGTGCGGTTGAGCGCCCAGAAGGTGATGAGCAGGACCGCCACACCGATGAACACGCCGTACAGCTGGGTGAAGTGTACGGGACCCCTCACGATCTCGCCCGTGCACTGCCAGAGCGGGATGTAGGAGCCGTCCGAGCAGACGCCCGGGAAGGCGCTCCACATGTCGGGCCCGAAGATGAAGCGCCCCACGGCGCCTAAGGTCTGCGTGCCGGGCTCGGGCCAAGTGAAGCCGATGGGCCAGTTGGTCAAGCGGCCGCCCGTGTCCGTGCCGTTCATGATGTTGCCCAGCCGCCCGCCGATGATGCCGAACCCGGCCACCGGCGCCATGACGTCCAGGTAGGCCCACATGTTGAGCTTGTGAGCCCGAGAGTAGAGCCAGCAGGCCACCATCACCCCGATGACGCCGCCGTGGATGCTCACGCCGCCCTGCCAGATCTTGAAGGCGTCGACGGGGTTGCCGCCCGGACCGAAGAACGCGGATGGACTGGTGAGCACGTAGACCAGCCTGGCGCCTATCACGCCGGCCACCACCAGCCAGACCGCCATGTCGAGCAGCTTCTCGGGGTCCAGGCCGCGCCGCTCGGCGTAGCGCAGTGCGTAGATGGAGCCGACGAGGACGCCGGCAGCGATGAGCAGCCCGTACCAGCGGATGGCTAAGGGGCCGATTTGCAGGAAGATCGGATCCATTCACGCTCCTACGCGGCTCGGTAGGTCAGCCGCCGAAGAATATCGGGAACACGACGAAGCCGATGACCACCATGATCACCAGCTTGGCAACCGTGCCCCCCAGGGTACCCACGAAAGCTCCTATGCCTGAGCGTACCGCCTCCTCGAACTTCCGACCGGTCAGCATCTCCGCTGCCACCGCCCCCACCAGGGCGCCCACCAGGAACCCGAAGGGCGGGAAGAGGAAGAGGCCGAAGAACGAGCCGATGACGCCGCCCCAGGTGCCGGCCCGGCCGGCGCCGTAGACCCTGGAACCCAGGTAGGTGCCCGCCACGTCCACCAGCTGCGAGAGCACCGCCAGCACAGCCACGTACACGAGCGGCATGACGCCGAAGCGTTCGAAGCCCATGATCCAGGCGGCCAGCAGCGCGCCGAGCGCCGCGATGGGCACCCCCGGCAGCACCGGCACCACGACGCCGGCTGCTGCCACGAGGAAGAGGATCAGGAACACGACGAACGCGAAGATGGTCATCCGAGCCACATCCTAAACGCAGCGCGGTGCGTTCGCGGCTACTGAGCGCAGAGCTGCGGCGCTAGGCCGACCCCTGAGGCCCCGCTGGTACCCGGGTTGCTGGTACTAGTGGCCCACGTCAGCGGCGCCCAGTCCGAGACCGCGGACGGCTTGCGGCAGCACTCCCACGACCGTCCGGAGCGCGCTCCTCGCCTGCTCGGGCTGGCCGGGCAGGTTCACGATGAGCGTGGAGCGGCGGATGCCGGCCAGGCCGCGCGTGAGCATGGCTTCGGGATGCTGCGCGATGAGGGCACCCCGCATGGCCTCCGCCAGCCCGGGCACCGAGCGCTCGACGACCTCGGCGGTAGCCTCGGGGGTGCGTCCCTTGAGGCCCAGTCCGATGCCGCCCGAAGTGAGCACCAGGTCCACGTTGCCGGACTCGGCCCAGAGGCGCAGTCGGGCGCGGATCATGGCCTGCTCGTCCGGCACCGTGTGGTAATCCACCTCCACGAAGGGGCCGGCCGCCAACACCTGACGCAGGGCCTGAGCAGCCAGGTCCTCCCGGTCGTCGGCGCCGGAGGTCTCGAGCACCGTCAGTAGCGCGGTTCTCACCATGCCGGCAGCTTACAGCGGGCGCGCGGGGCGCGGCCGCGAGGTCGGCCACAGGTGGACCGGAAGGGCCGGGCATGCGTCCCCGGGCCGTGGAGGAACACCTCTGCCCCTTCCCTCCGCGGGGCCCCGGCCAGCGGCGTGTACGGCCCCTCGGTCACCAGTTCGCCCAGTAGTGACGCCATGCGCGGTACATTGGCAAGGTTGCACGCCAACGTTAGCGGCGTGGGAGGTTCCTGTCTTGAAGATTCACGAGTATCAAGCCAAAGTACTCATGCAGCAGCGGGGCATCTCGGTGCCCCTGGGCCGCATGGTCACCAGCGTGGAGGAGGCGGTCGCCGCCGTCAAGCCTCTCGTCGAGGAGAGCGGCAACCCGGTCGTGGTGGTCAAGTCGCAGATCCACGCCGGCGGTCGCGGTAAGGGCCGCTTCGTCGAGCATCCGGACGTGGCCGGCGTCAACGTCGTCACGGAGGGCATCGAGGGCGGCATCGAGGCGGCCGAGGCCAAGGTGCGCGAGCTGGCCGGCAAGATGCTGGGCTCCACCCTGGTCACCATCCAGACCGGCGAGGAGGGCAAGCAGGTCAACCGGCTCTACATCGAGCAGGGCATCGACATAGACCGCGAGCTCTACCTTTCGGTGGTGCTGGACCGCGCCACCTCGCACAACATCGTCATGGCCTCCACCGAGGGCGGCATGGACATCGAAGAGGTGGCCGCCGAAACGCCCGAGAAGGTGCTGCGCGAGACGGTGGGCAGGTCCTTCGGGCTGCAGCCGTTCCAGGCCCGCCGCCTGGCCTTCCAGTTGGGGCTGACGGGCGACGCTCACAAGAACGGCACGCGCTTCATCAAGGCCATCTCCGACCTAGCCACCGAGATGGACACGGACATGGTCGAGATCAACCCGCTGGTGGTCACCAAGAGCGGGCAGGTCATGGCCCTGGACGGCAAGATGAGCTTCGACGGCAACGCGCTCTTCCGTCATAAGGACGTGCAGGAGATGCGCGACCTCAGCGAAGAGGATCCCGCCGAGGTGGAGGCCAGCAAGTACGGCCTCTCGTTCATCAAGCTCGACGGCACCATCGGCTGCCTGGTCAACGGCGCTGGGCTGGCCATGGCCACCATGGACACCATCAAGGAGGTGGGCGGCGAGCCGGCCAACTTCCTCGACGTCGGCGGCGGCGCCACCACCGAGAACGTCACGGCGGCGTTCAAGATCATCACGCGCGACCCCAACGTCAAGGGCATATTCATCAACATCTTCGGCGGCATCATGAAGTGCGACACCATCGCCAACGGCGTGGTGGCTGCAGTGCAGGACGTGGGCCTGCAGGTGCCGCTGGTGGTGCGGCTGGAAGGCACCAACGTGGAGCTCGGCCGCAAGATCATCGACGAGTCGGGCCTCAACGTGGTCAGCGCCTCCGACATGAAGGACGGCGCCCGCAAGATCGTCGAACTGGCTGGAGGTGCCCAGTGAGCGTACTGGTCAACAAGGACACCAAGCTCATCGTGCAGGGCCTGGGCGACGCGGGCAAGTTCCACACCGACAAGGCCATCGCCTACGGCACCAACGTGGTCGGCGCGGTTCGCCCCGGCAAGGGCGGCCAGGCCGTGAGGTTCGAAGGCGAGACGGATCACTCCGGCGTGCCCGGAAGAGCCGACACCTACGCGGTCGACGTCCCCAGCTTCGACACGGTGCGCGAGGCGGTGGAGGCCACCGGCGCCAACGCCAGCGTCATATTCGTGCCGCCCCCCTTCGCGGCCGACGCCATCATGGAAGCCGCCGAAGCGGGTATCCCCCTCATCATCACCATCACCGAGGGCATCCCCATCAACGACATGGTGAAGGTGAAGGAGTACATCGAGGACCGCGGTTCGCGCCTGGTCGGCCCCAACTGCCCCGGGGTCATAACGCCCCACGAGTGCAAGATCGGCATCATGCCCGGCTACATCCACCAGGCCGGTCGCATCGGCGTCGTGAGCCGCTCCGGCACCCTCACCTACGAGGCGGTGAAGCAGCTCACGGACAACGGCCTGGGCCAGACGACGGCGGTGGGCATAGGTGGCGACCCCGTCAACGGCACCAGCTTCGTGGACGCGCTCGAGCTCTTCAACGAGGATCCCGCCACCGAGGGAGTCATCATGATCGGCGAGATCGGTGGCACCGCGGAGGAAGAAGCCGCCGAATGGATCAAGGCCAACATGAAGAAGCCGGTGGCTTCCTTCATCGCCGGCACCACCGCCCCGCCGGGCAAGCGCATGGGTCACGCCGGCGCCATCATCTCGGGCGGTCAGGGCACCGCGGCCGAGAAGATCGCCGCGCTCGAGGCGGCCGGGGTGGTCGTGGCCGTCACCCCCTCCGACATGGGCAGCGCCATGATGGAGGCCATGAAGAAGGCCGGCAAGGCGTAACAGCGGATGAACGGGGCCCACGCTAGCGCGGGCAACGAGTCGGTTAGGGGCGAACGGCCGTACAGGGGCCGCTTCGCCCCTTCCCCTTCCGGCTGGCTGCACCTGGGCAACGCCCGCACGGCTCTGCTGGCCTGGCTTCGCGCCAGGGCCGCCGGCGGCACCTTCGTGATGCGGGTCGAGGACCTGGACGGCCCCCGCACCAAGCCCGAGGCCCTGCTGGGCAACCTGGACGAACTGCGCTGGCTGGGCCTCGACTGGGACGAGGGCCCGGACGTGGGCGGGCCGCACGCCCCGTACCTGCAGAGCCAGCGCACGGAGCTCTACGAAGCAGCCCTCCGGAAGCTGCAGGACGCCGGCCTCACCTTCCCCTGCTACCTCTCGCGCAGGGAGCTGGCCGAGGTGGGCTCGGCGCCCCATGGTCCCAGCAGCGCCGTGTACGGCGAAGCGGAGCGCCGCGCCAGCCAGCAACTGGCTCCGGGCAAGGCGGCGGAGGGCCGACAGCCGAGCATCCGCTTCGCCGTACCGGACCGGAACCTGCGCTTCACCGACGCCCTCGCCGGCCCCCAGAGCGTGGACGTCCTGCGGCAGGTCGGTCATTTCGTGATCAGACGCTCGGACGGGCTCTTCGCCTACCAGCTGGCGGTGGTGGTGGACGACGCGGCCATGGGCATCACGGAGGTGGTGCGGGGCGCGGACCTGCTGGAGAGCACGGCCGCGCAGCTGCTGCTGTACGAGGCGTTGGGCCACCGGCCACCGACGTTCGCGCACGCGCCCTTGATGCTCGACGAGGAGGGCAAGCGCCTGGCCAAGCGGCGTGGCTCACGGACCCTGCACGAGCTGCGGGCGGCCGGCGTGGCGCCGGAGCAGCTGGTGGGTACGTTGGCTCACGGCCTCGACCTGATCCCCGAGCCGAGCCCGCTGACGCCCAGAGAACTCCTGACCCACTACCTGGCCGGCCAGCGGCCTTGAGCCGACCCGGCCCGGCGGCGTAGACTCGCGCACATGCGACCCAGACCTCGCGTGAGGACCAAGCGTGCCTTCAAGCGGCGGCATCAGCGCTGGTGGCGTCACTAGCGCACCTCCCGACCGACCTGCCACCCCTGGTCCTGACACAAGCAGAGCTGGAGATCACATGAGCTTCCCCTTACCCGACGTCCGTGGACGTTTCGGCCCCTACGGCGGCCGTTACGTGCCGGAGACCCTCATACCCGCCCTCGACGAGCTCGAGAACGCCTATCGCCAGGCGCAGGCCGACGACGCCTTCATGAGCGAGTACCGCCGCGTGCTCAAGGAGTACGTGGGCCGGCCCAGCCGGCTCTACCTGGCCGCCAACCTCAGCCAGGAACTGGGCGGGGCCCGCATCTACCTCAAGCGCGAGGACCTCAACCACACCGGAGCGCACAAGATCACGAACACCGTGGGCCAGGTGCTCCTGGCCCGCCGCATGGGCAAGCGCCGCGTCATAGCCGAGACGGGCGCCGGCCAGCACGGGGTGGCCACGGCCACGGCCGCCGCCCTCTTCGGTCTGGACTGCGTGGTGTACATGGGCGAGGAGGACGTGAGGCGCCAGGAACTCAACGTCTTCCGCATGAAGCTCCTGGGCGCCGAAGTGGTTTCCGTGACTAGCGGAACGCGCACGCTCAAGGACGCTACCAACGAAGCCATCCGTGATTGGGTCACCAACGTGCAGAGCACGTTCTACGTGCTGGGCTCCGTGGTGGGCCCCCACCCCTACCCCATGATGGTGCGCGACCTGCAGAGCGTCATCGGCCTGGAGACCATGGAGCAGCTGCAGGCCGCCGAGGGCAGGCGCGTGCCCGACGCGGTGGTGGCCTGCGTGGGCGGGGGCAGCAACGCCATCGGCATCTTCGCGCCTTACGCCTACCTACCGGCCAGCGAGAGGCCGCGCCTCGTGGGGGTGGAGGCCGGTGGCCGCGGACTGGACAGCGGCCAGCACGCCGCCAGCATCAGCACCGGCAAGCGCGGGGTGCTGCACGGCTCGCTCATGTACCTGCTGTCCGACGAGGGCGGCCAGATCTCGCCCCCGCACTCGGTCAGCGCGGGGCTGGACTACCCGGGCGTGGGGCCCGAGCACGCCTACTACCGCGACGCCGGCGTGGCGGAGTACGTGGCCGTGACGGACGACCAGGCGCTGGCCGCGTTCGAGCGGCTGGCGCGGAGCGAGGGGATCATCCCTGCCCTCGAGAGCGCCCACGCCGTGGCGCACGCGCTGGAGTTGGCACCCACCATGACGCCCGAGCAGCTCCTCGTGGTCAACCTCTCCGGCCGGGGCGACAAGGACGTGGCCGAGGTACTGCGCCTGAAGGGAACGGCGGCATGAGCGGCCGGCTGCAGCGGGCGTTCGAGCAGGCGGCGGCGGAGGGGCGGGCGGCCTTCATCGCCTACCTCACGGCCGGCTTCCCCAGCGAGGAGCGCTTCCTGGAGGCCGCGCTGGAGGTGCTCGAGCATGCGGACGTGCTGGAGATAGGTGTGCCGTTCTCGGATCCGCTGGGCGACGGGCCCACCATCCAACGCGCGGGCGAGGCCGCCCTGGCGGCGGGAACGACCACGGGGCGGGTACTGGAGCTGGCGCAGCGCTTGCGCCAGGCCACCGATAAGCCTCTGGTGCTCATGACCTACTACAACCCCATCTACTGCTTCCAGGGCGGCGAGGTGGGCTTCGTCGAGGCCGCCGCGCGGGCGGGCGTCGACGGCGTGATCCTGCCGGACTTGCCGCCCGACGAGGGGGGCACCCTGATCGAGGCCGCCCGGTCACTGGACCTGGATACGGTCTTCCTGGTTGCCCCTACCTCCACCCAGGAGCGCCTCGAGCTGGTGGGCCGCGCCTGCCGAGGGTTCGTCTACGCCGTCTCGGTGACCGGCGTAACGGGCACGCGTGAGTCGGTGCCGCAGGCCGTGGGTCCGCTGGTGCAGGCAGCCCGCCAGGCGTCCGGCCTGCCGGTCGCGGTGGGCTTCGGTGTGGGTAGTGGCGACAGCGCCGCCCGGGTGGCAGCCCTGGCGGACGGTGTGGTGGTGGGCTCCGCGCTGATAGAGCGGCTGGCGCGCGGCGAAGGCCTAGGCGAGCTGGCCGCCGAGATAGCGGCCGGCGTCAGACGAGGCAGGTCGAACGCCGCACAGCAGGCCTGACTCTTACCGGCCGACGTTCAGTTGGTGTGAAGATGCGCCTGCGAACCTACCGAGGCGTAAAGCTCGTAACCGACCAGGATGTCGGCCGGGCTCTCGATGGGCAGCGTCTGCGAGACCACCCGGACGATCAAGGGCCCCCCGCCCTCCAGGGGCGTTAGGGCGAGGAGGGTGCCAACGGGATGGAAGCGGGACACGACCTCGAAGCCCCTGAGGCCCCCGTCGGCCTCCACGCGCACCACGCCCTCGGGCAGGGTGAGAACCTCCAAGGTGACCTGGGCGACGCCCGAGCCGATCATGCCGATGGCCTCGGCACCGGCGCGCGAGAGGTCCACGATGCGGCCCGGTTTGAACGGCCCGCGGTCGTTGATGCGCACGACCACGCTGCGCATGTTCTGCTGGTTGGTCACGCGCACCAGTGTGTTGAAGGGCAGCTCCTTATGAGCGGCGGTCAGCTGGCTGGGATCGAACACCTCGCCGTTGGCGGTCAGCCTGCCTGCGAAGCCAGGTCCGTACCAGGAGGCCATGCCGGTCTGGTGCAGCTGATCGGCGGGCACGACCGCGGCCACGGCCCGGGGGACGTTGCGGGCGGTGGCGTCCGCCCGGACCGCGGTTGGTGCGCAGCCGGCCATCAGTAGCGCGGAAGCCAGAGCCAGGGCGACGCCGCGCTGCAGGAACGGACCCTCCGACGCGCGGGCCACGCGCCCACTTACCCGCGGGGCGCGGCGGCGTGATCCTCCGGTACGTGAGAACATGCCCCGATGTTATTACGCCGCTCATGTGAAAGCCGTGTGAACCGGCGATGTGTGAGGTACCGAACGCGGCCGGCCGCACCTTTACTCGTCACGGACTGGACTCGACAACGGCGCAGATTGGCCAGGAGGTCTCCCAGGCGATAGCAGAAGCGGCGCCCATCAGGTGGGCGCCGTTAGGGTGGCTCTCGCTTGTCCGCTGTCCGCTACTGTGAGGTACCGGGCTGGTGCCGCCCGTCAGGCCCAGGTGCGGTGGGCCAGTTCCTTCTGGCAGAGCACGAACTTCTCGTAGTCGTCGATGCCCGCCGTGCCTTCGCTGATGGCGGACTCGCAGCTGGCGATGATCTCGCTCAGCTCCTCGTTGCTGAGGTTGCGGATGTTGTCGCTGTTCGTTCGCTCCTGAATCATCTTCTATCTCCAGTTGGTGAGCCACGTAGCGGGGGCCCTGGTCCGTCGGCGGATGCGTCCACGCCGCTTACTTGAGGCACAAGGTAGCAGCGGCCTTATTACAGAAGTCTCACATTCTTCTCACGAGTTTCTGACTCCGTCAGCCGATCCGGTCTTCTGACTGGGCACCACCGCAAGCGCCCATGCACGCACGAACGACCGAAGCCGCTGTCCACGCGGAGGCTGCCCCGGCCATCTACTTGGGCGGGGCAGCCCTTCAGCTTCGCCGCTACGCCCGGAGGTGGACCAGGCGCGGACAGCAGCACACGGCCCGTGGCGGGCCGACGGGCTAAGGTTCATGCGTGATAGACAGCCACTGCCATCTGGACCGCTGTGAGGACCCCGTCAAAGCAGCCGACCCCGAGCTGGCCGCCATGGTCACGGTCGGCACCGACCTGGAGCGCAGCAAGGCCGCCCTGGCGGCGGCGCGTCGGCACCACAACGTCTACGCTGCCGTCGGCGTACACCCCAACGATGCCTCGCGCGCGGCCGACGAGGCCACCAGGGCGGGTGTGGAGGAGCTCGCGGAGCACCCACTTGTCGTCGCCATCGGCGAGACCGGCTTCGACCGCTACTGGGAGGACGAGACCCCGGCGGCGCAAGCAGCGGCCTTCGAGTGGCAGGCCGACCTGGCCCGCCGAACCGGCAAGGCGCTCATCCTCCACGTGCGTGACAAGCAGGGCAGGACCGAGGCGAACCGGTCGGCACGCGAAGCGATCCTGGCCGCTGGGCACCGCCGCGGGGTGTTGCACTGCTTCTCCGGCGACGAGAGCCTACTGGAAGCCGGCCTGGACCTAGGCTGGATGGTCTCGTTCGCAGGCAACCTCACGTACAGGAGCGCCGAGAACCTGCGCCAGCTGGCCAAGGTCATCCCCGCCGACAGGCTGCTGGTCGAGACGGACGCGCCCTTCCTCGCTCCCGTACCGCACCGCGGCGAACGCAACCTGCCCGCCTGGGTGCGTCACACGGCTGAGGTCCTGGCGGACGCGCGTGGCGTGACGCTGCAGGAGCTGGAACCGGTACTGGACGCCAACGCGGAGCGGCTCTTCGGGCTCCAGGCCGCCCGCGCCAGCCGCGTCGGGAACGTAGAGTAGACCCATGAGCGAGTGGCTGGACGACACCTATAACGTCTCACGCACCGACGCCGACCTCTACGTGGAGCGAGCCGGTCCCGAGGACGCCCCAGTGGTCTACTACCTGCACGGAGGGCCCGGTTACAACAGTCACTCCTTCCGCGACCTGGCCGGCGACGACCTGGAGAAGTACCAGGTCATCTACGCCGACCAGCGGGGCGGCGGCCGCAGCTACGGCAGGGGCTCCTCCGACCTGAAGGTGCTCGCCTCCGATGTGGCGGCCGTGCTGAACGGGCTCGAAGTACCGCGCGCCACGCTGCTGGCACACGGCTTCGGTGCGCTGGTGGCGGTGCAGGTGGCGCTCGACTACCCGGACCTGGTGAGGGGTTCCGTGCTGGTCAACCCCTGGCTCTCGATGCCGCTCCTGGCGCAGGACCTCAACCGGGCGGCCGTGCGGCTGGCCAGCGGGGAGGATGACGAGGACGGGAGGCAGCCGGTCGGCGCGGAAGGGGTCCTGGGCGAGCCTGGTCAGCTGGTGGATGAAGCCTTCAGCCTGGTCAACCCCAAGGTGCTGTTCGACGCGCTGCAGTTCCCCTCCCCCGCCGCTCGCCTCCGCCTGGAGCATTCCGACGCCGCGGGGCTGCTGGGTCCGGCCGAGGAAGACGAGCCCGTGGGGGTGTGGGCGCTGGACCAGCTGCCGCGCCTGGCCGAGCTGGAGCAGCCGGTGGTAGTGCTGGTGGGACGGCAGGATGGCACGGCTTTCCCCACGCAGGCTGAGGCCGCGCTCGAGCGCCTGCCCGGTGCTCTGGTGAGCATCGTGGAGACGGGCCACTACCCTTGGATAGACGATCCGGAGGCCTTCATCCCGCTGCTCCACCAAGCGCTGGCGCACGTGGCGGGCGACGGCGCCTGATCTCGGCTGGTGAAACGGGCTCACCCGGCTGTGGGCCGTGAGCTAGTTCACGTTGAGAGACGCAAGAATCAAGTTTCATACGGGCCAGCGGTAGGGTCATGCTAGACTTCGCGCGTGCTGCACCCTCACCTGCGCGTGTCGTCGGTGCACGAGGTATCGCCAGCCCTGCTCAGGGAAGCGGGCATCGAAGCGCTACTCGTGGACGTCGACGATACCTTGCTCTCTTCGCGCGCCACCCAACTGGAGCCGGCCATCGCCGGATGGTTCGCCACGCTGGCAGCAGCGGGCGTGCCGGTTGCCATACTCTCCAACGGTTCACGCACCCGGGTGGCGGAGATCGCGGCGGAGCTGGGGGTGCCCGCGCTGTCACTGGCCGGCAAGCCGTTCCCGCTGGCTTTCAGACGCGGCCTCAAGCTTCTGGGTGATGTCGATCCCAGCAAGACCGCCATGGTCGGCGATCAGCTCTTCACGGACGTCTTGGGCGCCCGTCAGGCTGGCTTGCTGACCATCCTGGTAGAGCCCCTGTCGCCCGGCAAGCTCCCGCATACGCGCCTCGCTCGGCGTATCGAAAGATTGGTGTTGAAGGAAAGGTGAGCGTGGCAGTACTCTCCATCGGCGATAAGCGTCTGGGCGCCGTTCTACTCGAACGGGGCTACGTAACCGACGAGGGCCTGCAGCAGGCCATAGCCCGGCATAGCGAGGTCGGCGGCCGTCTGGCCGACATCCTCATCGACTTAGGCATCATCTCCGAGCAGCGCATAGCGCGCGCCATCGAGGAGTCCATCGGGGTGCCGCTGGTGAACCTTCCCCGTGTGGACGTCATGGCCGACGCGCTGGTCAAGTTGCCGGCCGAACTGGCCAACGAGCTCCGCGCCCTGCCGTTCGCACTGGACGACGACCGCCTGCGCGTGGCGTTCGTGGACCCGCTCGACGCACTGGCCATCGAGGAGGTCGAGGACGCCTCGGGCTGCCTCGTGGAACCTTATCTGGCGCTGAACAAGGAGATGCTCTGGGGCATCGCCACCTACTACCCTGAACTGGGGCTCGAGCCGCCGCAGGACCTGGAGGTGGACGCCAGCCAGCGCCTGGGCAACCTGGCGGTGGCCTCGGGTCTGATCACCGCCAGCGACTTAGCGGAGGCCATCGAGGAGCATCAGTCCAGCGGCGTAATGCTGGGTCGCGTCCTGGTCCAGAGCGGCCGCCTCACGGAGGAGCAGCTCACGCGCCTGCTGGCCGAGCAGTACCAGGTGCCCTTCGTGGCGGATCTGAGCGTGGAGCCGCCCTCGGAGAAACTGGCGGCCTACCTGTTGCGGCTCGACGCCGTGCAGTTCTCCGCCGTGCCCTTCCGCGAAGAGAACGGCGCGCTGGTCGTGGCGGTGGCCGACCCGCGGCGAATGGCCGACATAGAATCCATCGTCCAGAACAACGTGAGCTTCGTGGTGGCGCCCCTGGTCGAGGTCGAGCAACGCATCGAAGCGATGTACGCCCAGGATCAGGGCCGGTTGGGTGAGACCCTCCTGCAGAACAAGCGACTGAAGCGCGAGCAACTGCGCCGCGCTCTCGAAGAGCAGGCCAAGCTCGGGCGGATCAAGCCGCTGGGCGAGATCCTGGTGGACCTGGGCTACGTGACGCAGGGCGACGTGGACGAAGCGCTCAACAAGCAGCGCTCCGGCGGCGGGCGCCTGGAGGACACCCTGGTCCAGTCGGGCAAGATCAGCCCCGACATGCTGGCCCGCAGCCTGGCCATGCAGCTGGGCTTCGAGTTCATCGAGGAGACCGTACGGGTGGACCCTTACGCCGTGAGCCTCGTACCCGAGGCCACCGCTCGGCGCTACACCGCCATGCCCGTGCGCATCGACGACAACGTGCTGGTCGTGGCCATGAAGGACCCGCGCCACGTCTTCGCGCTCGACGACATCCAGCTCATCACCGGGCGCGAGATCCGTCCGGCGGTAGCCACCGAAGAGAGCCTCACGCGGCTGCTCAACCGCTTCTACCGCGAGGGCGCGGACATGGACGAGCTGGCCCGCGCCGTGGTGGAGGAGGTGGGCGGCGCCACCGCCCAGGAGGAGGAAGACACCAGCGCCATCGACGACAACGCGCTGGTGAAGGTCGTCAACAACATCATCCGCGAGGCCGTTCTCAACGACATCTCGGACATCCACATCGAGCCGCGCCCCACCAACGTGCTGGTGCGCGTGCGCAAGGACGGCACCCTGCGCGAGTACATGACCATGCCCAAGGTCACCGCGCCGGCGCTGGCGTCGCGCATCAAGATCATGGGCGGGCTGAACATCGCTGAGAGGCGCCTGCCGCAGGACGGCCGCGTGCGGTTCAAGGACCGCAACCTCGAGGTGGACCTCCGACTCTCGACCCTCCCTACCGTGTACGGCGAGAAGTCCGTCATGCGCA
>CAYXUE010000033.1:0-27921 GCA_964467885.1 uncultured bacterium
CGGACAAGGAACGCCACGACCTGGCGCGACTCAGGCGGGTGCGTGACCGCATCGATCGGGAGTTCGCCCTGCCCCTCAACGTGGAGGAACTAGCCCGAAGTGCGCACATGTCGGCAGGCCGCCTCAGCCGGCAGTTCCGGGCCGCCTACGGCGTCTCGCCCTACAGTTACCTCATGACGCGCCGCATCGAGCGGGCCATGGCTTTGCTGCGGCGCGGCGACATGAGCGTCACGGACGTCTGCTTCGAGGTGGGCTGCTCCTCGCTCGGCACCTTCAGCACGCGTTTCACCGAACTGGTGGGCGTGCCGCCCAGTGTCTACCGCGAGCAGCACGGGGAGGCCATGCGCGGCGTGCCCGCCTGCGTGGCCAAGCAGGTCACGCGGCCCCTCAGGCGCAGACCGCAGGATGCGGAACCGGTCAGGAATCGAGAAGCGAAGGGGACCCCGGCTTCCCTAGAATCGACGGCATGAAACTACTGATTCACACCAGCTTCCTTCCGCACAGTGACCCCGAGGCCATGATCGAGTTCTACAAGGACGTGCTCGGCTTCGAGGTCCGCAACGATGTCGGCTACCAGGGCATGCGCTGGATCACGGTGGGCCCGGCGGGCCAGCCCGACACGGCCATCGTGCTGCAGCCGCCTGAGGCCCTGCCGGACCTCACGGACGAGGAGCGCCGCGTCATCGAGGGGCTGATGGCCAAGGGCAGCTTCTTCGGTGTGAACCTCTCCACCAGCGACGTGGACGCCGTGTTCGAGCGCCTGGAGGCCGCCGGCGTCGAGGTGGTGCAGGAGCCCACCGACCAGCCGTACGGCGTGCGCGATTGCGCCATCCGCGACCCTTCGGGCAACATGATCCGCATCCAGGAGGTCTGACGCAGCTGATGGCACCCGGAACCGAGCTGGAAGCCGACGCCGCCACGTCCGCCGCACGCCACCCGGCTGACGCTCACGACTACATCAGCGTGCGCGGCGCCCGTGTCAACAACCTCAAGGACATAGACATCGACATACCCAAGCGCCGCCTGACCGTGTTCACGGGCGTGTCCGGCTCGGGCAAGAGCTCGCTGGTGTTCGACACAATCGCGGCCGAGTCGCAGCGGCTCATCAACGAGACGTACAGCGCCTTCCTGCAGGGCTTCATGCCGAGCCTAGCTAGGCCGGAGGTGGATCAGCTGGGCGGCCTGACCACGGCCATCGTGGTGGATCAGGACCCCATGGGCGCCAACCCCCGCTCCACGGTGGGCACGGCCACCGACGCAAACGCCATGCTGCGCATCCTCTTCAGCCGCATGGGCCAGCCGCACATCGGTCCCCCCAACGCCTTCTCCTTCAACGTGCCCTCCGTGAAGGGCGCCGGCGCCATCACGGTGGAGCGCGGCGCCAAGACGAAGACCGAGAAGGCGTCGTTCAACGTGCTGGGCGGCATGTGCCCCCGCTGCGAGGGCCTGGGCAACGTCACGGACTTCGACCTCACGGCGCTCTACGACGCCGAGAAGTCGTTGAACGAGGGTGCGCTGACCGTGCCCGGCTTCAGCATGGACGGCTGGTGGGGCCGCATCCTGCGCCACAGCGGCTGGTTCGACCCCGACAAGCCCATCGGCAAGTACAACAAGCGCGAGCTGCACGACCTGCTCTACAAGGAGCCCACCAAGATCAAGGTGCAGGGCACCAACATCACCTACCAAGGGATCATCCCGCAGGTACAGAAGTCGTACCTCAACAAGGACGTGGAGCAGATGCAGCCGCACATCCGTGCCTTCGTGGAGCGGGCCATAACCTTCACGGCCTGCCCCGAGTGCGGCGGCACGCGCCTGGCGCCCGAGGCGCGCTCCTCGAAGATCCGAGGCATGAACATCGCCGACCTCTGCGCCATGCAGATAAGCGACTTAGCCGAGTGGACGCGGCAGCTGGACGAGCCATCGGTGGCGCCGCTGGTGGCCGGCCTGCAGCACCTGCTCGACTCGTTCACGCGCATAGGCCTCGGTTACCTGTCGCTGGACAGGTCGTCCGGCACCCTGTCGGGCGGCGAGGCGCAGCGCACCAAGATGATCCGGCACCTAGGCTCGGCGCTGACCGACGTGACCTACGTGTTCGACGAGCCCACCATCGGCCTGCACCCCGAGGACGTGCAGCGCATGAACCGTCTGCTGCAGGAGCTGCGAGACAAGGGCAACACCGTGCTGGTGGTGGAGCACAAACCGGAGACAATCGAGGTAGCCGACCACATCGTGGACCTGGGCCCAAGCGCGGGCACGGCGGGCGGCACCATCACCTACCAGGGCGACCTGGCGGGCTTGCGAGCCAGCGACACCGTCACGGGCCGTCACCTGGGATACCGCGCCAAGATCAAGGAGCAGACGCGTGACCCGGCTGGCGCCCTCGAGGTGCGTGGCGCCAACACCAACAACCTGCAGGACGTCGACGTGGACCTACCCCTGGGCGTGCTCTGCGTGCTGACGGGCGTGGCCGGCTCCGGCAAGAGTTCGCTGATAGACGGCTCGGTGGCCGGCATCGACGGGGTCGTGACGATAGACCAGTCCCCCATCCGCGGTTCCAGGCGCAGCAACCCCGCCACCTACACGGGGCTGCTGGATCCGATCCGCAAGGCGTTCGCCAAGGCCAACGGCGTCAAGCCGGCGCTGTTCAGCCCCAACTCCGAGGGCGCCTGCGAACAGTGCAAGGGGGCCGGCGTCGTCTACACGGAGCTGGGCGTCATGGCCACCGTGGCCTCCACCTGCGAGGCGTGTGAGGGCAAGCGCTTCCAGCCCGCGGTGCTCGAGTACGAGCTGGCGGGCCGCAACATCAGCGAGGTGCTGGACATGCCTGCGGCGGAGGCGGTCGAGTTCTTCGGCAAGAACGCCGCCAACGTGCCAGCCGCCCACAGGATCCTCGTGCGCCTCAACGACGTGGGGTTGGGTTACGTGAAGCTGGGTCAGCCCCTAACCACGCTTTCGGGTGGCGAGCGCCAACGCCTGAAGCTGGCCTCGCAGATGGGCGAGAAGGGCGAGATCTACGTGCTGGACGAGCCCACCACGGGCCTGCACCTGGCGGACGTGGAGCAGCTCCTCGCCCTGCTGGACGCCCTGGTCGACTCGGGCAAGTCCGTCATCGTCATAGAGCACCACCAGGCGGTTATGGCGCACGCAGACTGGATCATAGACCTGGGGCCAGGTGCCGGCCATGCCGGCGGCCGTGTGGTGTTCGAGGGCACGCCCGCTGAGCTCGTCAGGGAGAAGTCCACACTCACGGGCCAGCATCTCGCCGCGTACGTCGGGACCGAGCGTCGGAAGTAAGAACCTTGTAAGAGTTCCGTAATAGCGACGCGCCCACAATCTGCATGTGTCCGTAACGCTGGCTAAAGAGGGCCGGTACAGCCAGAGGGGCGCCAAGGAGCCCACGCGCAGCGTGAGCTGGCTCCCCCTGACGGTCGACGCCACGCCCAAGAGCCTCGCGCCCCACTCTCCCAACTACTCGGAGGTGGTGGTGGCGCTGGCTCCTGCGCTCGACGCGCTCGGTGGCAACGACGACGGGCACGCGCTCCGCACCACCATCATCGGCATGCAGATGGGCGGCCTGCTCGATCTGGGCCAGCTCGCCGCCGGTGACCTCTTCTACGCACTACTGCTGAAGGACATCGGCTTGGCGGCGGCCAGGGCGCAGCGCTTCCACACTTACGGCGAGTTGGACGAGCACGCCGCCCGGCTACTACACAATGCCGACCTCACGGATCTGGCGCAGTCCCTGCCGCTGGCGCGCGCCCTGCTGGCCAGCGGCGCCCCGCTGGGCCGCCGGTTGCGCAACGTGACCGACCTGCTGATCGGCTCGCGCCGTCAGCCGGCCGTGGTGGTCCGCGCCAGCTCCCGCGTGGCGGCCAGCCTGGCGCTGGACATGGGCTTCTCGCACGGCACCGCCGCGGCCTTGAGAAGCAGGAGCGAGCGCTGGGACGGACGCGGCCGACCCGACGGCCTCTCGGGCGAGTCCATCCCCTTGGCCGCCCGCATCGTGGCTGTGGCGGACGAGCTCGACCGGCTGCTGGCCACGCATGAACCGGCCGCCGCCGTGGCCAGGCTGCAAAGCGAGTCCGGACGACGGTTCGACCCCGGGGTGGTGAAGCTGGCCGACAGGCTGGTGACCCGGGGCAGGTTGCTGGAGCAGTTGGCGGTGGAGGACCTGGAACGGGAGGCGCTGTCGCAGGAACCCATGCAGCGCCGCCACGTGGCGCTGGCAGGCCGGGTGGACAGGTTGCTGGCAGGGGTGGGCCGACTCATCGACTCCCGCTCCTCGTGGCGGGTACACCATTCGGAGCGCGTGCGGCAGCTGGCGCAGGGCGCCGCACTGCAACTGCCCCCGCCCTACCGCCTCAGCGTGCCGGCTCGCCGCCGCCTGGGGCGCGCTTCACTGCTTCACGACATCGGCAAGGTATCCACACCGGTGGCGCTGCATGACAAACCAGCCGCGCTCGAGGCCCATCAACTCAGGACCCTGCAGGGCGACCTGGGGCTGGCGGAGCGGGTGCTGCCGCGGGTACTGGACCTGGCGGACGCCGCCTTGGTCACGGAGACGTTCGTGGTGGCGGAGGTGCGGGCCCACGACGACGCCGACGCCAACCGGATGGATCCCAAGCTGGAGAGCGGCCTGATGACCGCGCTGGTGAGCCTGGCGGACAGGCTCGAGGCGCTCATGGCGCCCCGCCCCCAGCGCGCCGGCCTCAGCGCGACCGAAGCCCTCGAGGTGCTGCGGCGCGACGTGGACGAGAGCCGCGACGCCCGCCGGGAACAGGGCTGGCTGCCGGGCGACGAGGGAACCGATCCGTGGGCGGTGGCGTTAGGTGCGCTGGAAGCGTTCGTGGCCAGCCCGTCGGCGGCGAGCCTGCTGATGCCCCGCAAGTTCGATCCGGCCACCCTCGTGGTGGTGGACTGAAACAGTCATGGTGGAGTGAAACGGAAGGCCGAGGCGTCTAAGCCTCGGCCTCTTCGATCGGAACGGTCCGGTTGACGGTCCGGGAGTTTACTCTTCGTTCTTCTTGCTGGCGCTTTCCTTGGCGGAGCGAGCGACGGCGCGGTCGCGCTCCTGGCGGCCCACGTCGGTCTTCAGGCGGGAGGCCTTGCCGCGGAGGTCGCGCAGGTAGTAGAGCTTGGCACGACGGCTGCGGCCGCGCCTGACGACCGTGATGCCGTCGATCAGCGGGGAGTTCACGGGGAACACGCGCTCCACGCCCTCGCCGAACGACACCTTGCGCACGGTGATGGTGCTGCGGGCGCCCCTGCCGTTCTTGCGGGCGATGACCACGCCCTCGAAGGCCTGGATGCGGCTGCGGTTACCTTCGACGACCTTGTAGTCGACGCGGATGGTGTCGCCCGTGTCGAATTCCGGGTGGTCGTCGCGTAGGAAGGGCTGCTCGATAGAGCGCAAGATCGCGCCTTTGTTGTAGTTCATCTCAAATCTCCAGTGGGGCTTCTTGCACCCTAAGAAACGCCTCGTCAGTCGCGGAGCCCCGCTAGCGTAGGTGCATACGGGAACTTCTCGCCGCCTCCGGGCGTCAAGCCTTGACATAGTAGCGCATGTGGCGCCCCAGGTTCAATACCGGCGCGCTACGCTGGTGCCCATGTCGTTCGTCACATCCGGACTCCACCACATGACGGCCATAGCCACCCGGCCACAGGGGAACATCGAGTTCTACGTGCGCTTCCTGGGCCTAAGGCTCGTCAAGCGTACCGTCAACTACGACGACCCCCAGACCTACCACCTCTACTTCGGCGACGCTCTGGGCCGCCCCGGCAGCGTCGTGAGCTTCTTCCCCTGGCCCGGTGCCGGACCCGCCGTGAGGGGGGCTGGCGAGAGCGTGGCGGTGGCCTTCCGCGTGCCGCCCGGCTCACTAGCCCTGTGGGCGGACCGCCTGGAGCAGCACGACCTGGGGCACCGCTTCGAGGAGCGCTTCGGCGAGGAGATCATCGCGTTCGCGGACCCGGACGGCGTGCCGCTCGAGTTGGTGGAGGCCCCGCTGAAGGGCGCGGTGCCGCAGACGTGGCCGGGCTCACCCGTGCCCGCCGAGATGGCCGTGCAGGGCCTGCACGCGGCCACCGTGCTGGCGCCCGCCCTGGACGGAACCGCCCAGCTGCTGGAGCAGCTCGGCATGCAGCTGGTGGCCGAGGCGCCCGAGGCGGACGTGGACGGCGTGCGCCGTCGCCGCATGAGACTCTCCGCGGGAGAGCACGGCGGGGAGACGAAGGTGGACCTGCTGGAGGTCGACGAGGCCCAGCCCGGCCGGCTCGGGGCGGGCTCCATCCACCACATCGCGCTGAGGGTCGAGGACGAGGCCGCCCTGGCGGAGGCCCAGGAGCTCCTGGCGCAGGCCGACCTAAGTCCCACCAAACCCAAGGACCGCACCTACTTCAGGTCCGTCTACTTCAAGGAGCCTGGAGGCGCCATCTTCGAACTGGCCACCGACGGGCCCGGCTTCACCAGGGACGAGGCGGCGGACGAACTGGGCCTGGCCTTCAAGCTACCCGAGTGGCTGGAGTCCGAGCGCGACTTCCTGCGGGGGCGCCTGCCGGTGACCGCCAGCCCGGAGTACACGGACCGCTTCTCCCCGCCGGAGTGAGGACTACCGCGGTTCACACGTTCCCCATGCCACGCGAGTCATAATGCGTGTCACAGACGGAAGTCGGCTATGGCCGGGATCGGTCTCTGATCATGAACTCGGAGCAGGAGTTGGAATCTACGGTACTCGCGCTGGCCGGTGAGACAGCCCAGGCACTGAAGGACGCCCGGTACGAAGAAGCCATCACGCTGGGTCGTGAGGCGCTGGCGGCGTTGCAGCTGGATCCAGCGGACGAGGTGGAGGTCACCGACTCCCGGCTGGAGCAGCTGGCGCCAGCGGCGTTGAATGCCGCCGGCGACGTGCTGACGGCCCTGGCCATCAGCACCTTCCGCAGTGGCGACTACCTCAACGCCCTCCGTTACTCGCAGTTCGAGCACCAGGTACGCCGCCACGCCGGCGACGAGCTGGGCGCCGCCAACGCCCTGGTGGGCCTGGCCTGGTGCTACCAGACGGTGGGCCTCTACCAACAGGGGCTCTCCAGCGCCTTCAGCGCCCTGGCCATGCTCGAGCAGCTCAGGCCCGAGGCGGTGGCGGGTCCGCTGAACAGCATCGGGCGCGTGTACCTCGACCTGGGACAGCCCAAGAAAGCGCTGGAGTACGGCCGTCGCGGGCTGGAGGCCAGCGCCATCTCGCCCCAGGCGCGCCGCGATCGCTCGACCGCGCTGCGCATCATCGGCCAGGCGCACCACGCGCAGGGCGACCTGGCCGCCGCCGAGGAGGCGTTCCTCGAGATAGACGCGGACGCCGACGACTACGGCCGCTCGCTGGCGCTCCTCAGCCTGGCGGAGGTCTACCTGGACCAGGAGCGCTACGACGAGGCCATAGCCCGCTACCGGCAGTGCATCGACCTCCTCAGTCCGCAGATGCGCGAGATGGTGCTGTGCGAGGCCATGCTGGGACTGGGCAAGGTCTACCTGGCGCGGGGCGAAGCCGAACGCGCCCTGAGTCCGCTGACGGAGGCGATCGCTCGCGGCGTCTCCAGCGGCGCGCCGGTGGAAGCGGCCCAGGCGCACCGCACCATGGCGCAGGCACTGAAGACGCTCGGCCGCCATAAGGAGGCGCTGGCGCACTTCGAGGCCTTCCACGAGCTGAACGAGCGGACCCTGCGGCAGCTGTCGGACCGGCGTACGCAGATACTCACGGTGCAGCTGGAGGTCGAGCGCCTGGAGCGGGACCGCGAGATAGACAGGCTGCACAACGTGGAACTGGCGCGCGCCTACGCCGAGCTGGCCGAGCTGCATCAGAAGCTGGAGCAGCAGGCAGCGCGGCTGGAGCGGCTCTCACGCACCGACGACCTTACGGGCCTGCCGAACCGCCGCTCCTTCGAGGAGCGCCTGGAGATCGAACTGCAGCGCGCCCACCGCACCAGCACCGTGATCAGCGTGTTGATGGTCGACCTGGACGACTTCAAGCTCATCAACGACAACCACAGCCACGTGGTGGGCGACGCCGTGCTGCGCACCACCGGACAGGCGCTGACCGACTGCATGCGCGAGGTGGACCTCTGCGCCCGCATCGGCGGCGAGGAGTTCGTGGTCCTGCTGCCGGAGACGGATGTCGAGGGCGCGCTGGTCGTGGGCCGCAAGATCGTGGAGCGCGTCAACGAGCTCAACCGCCAGCTACGCGGCGTGGAAGTGACCGCCAGCGTGGGGGTGGCCACTCTGGAGACCGAGGACGACGAGGAGTCTCTGGTGGCTCGCGCCGACGCCAACCTGTACGCGGCCAAGCGCGCCGGTAAGAACCGCGCATGGGCCTGAGCCCGGTATGTTCCGAGCGGTAGCGCTCTCGGTCGCGCTCGGCCTGGCCGGCCTGGGGCTGGTGCTCTGGTGGCTGGGCGAGGACCTGTCCTCGGCGTTGAACGTTCCCCTGTGGGCCTACGCCATCGGCCTGGTGCTGGCCCTCCTCAACTACCTGGCGGGCGCCTGGCGCCTCATGCTCCTCTCGCGGATGGACGGAGAACGGCTGCCCTTCTGGAAGGCCATGCGCGGCTACGCGCTGGGGCTCTTCAGTGCGGCCATCACGCCCGGCAGCGCGGGTCAGGCGCCCGCGCAGGTGGTGTCGCTGGTGGCGGACGGGGTAAGCGCCAAGCGGTCCTGGTCCATGGCCGTGCGCGTGTGGATCGTGGACCTGATATTCGTGGCCCTGACCGTGCCTCTCAGCCTGATGCTCCTCGCCCGCTCGGTGCGCCTCTTCAGGGGCTTCTACCCCGGCGTCATCGCCGCCCTGGTCTTCCTGGCATCCCTGGCCGTGGTGTGGATCCTCATCTACCGCATGCGCTGGATAGCCGCGGCCGTGAACCAGATCATGAAGCTGCCCTTCGCCAGGCGCTGGCGCGAGAGCTCCGTGCGCTTCATTGGACGCATAGAGCAGGCGGGTAGATCGCTCTGGACGGCGCCCCTGGGGTCGCAGCTGCTCGTGCACCTCTGCACCGTGGTCATCTACGCCGGTACCTTCCTCACCTTCTACGTCGTGGTGGCCTCGCTCCGGCCCAACGTGCCGCTGTTCACCACCATGGCCGCAGCGCAGGTGCCCATGGTGGCCTCGTCCTTCTTCCCCACACCGGGCGGCGCCGGTCTGCTCGAACTGGTGGCCGCCAGCCTCATCCGCGGCGAGCACACCGCGGCAGCCATCCTCGCCTGGCGCCTCCTCACCTACTACCTGCGGATTGTGGTGGGGCCCATCATCGGCGCGCCCGTGCTGGCCTCGGTCCGCAGCCACTTCGGGAACCAACGGCCGAGCGCCGAGCCCGCCGAGGAGCTCTGACGGTAGGGGCACCACGGGCTGCGCCTAGCCGGAGAAGCGGGCTCCCTCGCGGTCCTCGCGTGGCGGGCCTGGGACTTTCGTCCAACGCGCCCATCCCGGTCGCCTCGGTATCATGCACAGGATGTTCCCCGAACCGTCCCCCATCAGGCAGGAGCCGACCTGCACGGTCCCGGAACGCCGTCCTGGGGGCGCTGGATGGTGACGCCGACCTTAGGCGCCGCCTTCTTAGGCGGCATCCTCTCGTTCCTCTCACCTTGCGTGCTGCCACTGGTGCCCACCTATCTGGCGTACGTGGGGGGCAGCGCGGAGGCCAAGCGCCGCGTGCTGATATTCAACGCTCTCTCTTTCATCCTGGGCTTCTCACTGATCTTCGTGGCGCTCGGCGCCTCCGCCAGCGCGCTGGGTTCGGTGCTGCGCGCCAACCAGCAGGTGCTCATGGTCGTGGGCGGCGCGCTCGTCATCTTCTTCGGCCTGGTGATGCTGGGCGTCATCAAGCTGCCCTGGCTCTACCGCGATACGCGCGTGCGCTACGAGGGCGAGACCCGCACCCCGTGGGGAGCGCTGCTGCTCGGCATGGCGTTCGCCGCTGGCTGGACGCCCTGCATCGGCCCCATCCTCGGTGCCATCCTCACAATGGCCGGCGCCGCTGGCACACTGGCCGCGGGCGTGGGGCTGCTGGGCGCCTACGCTGTAGGACTGGGGGTGCCGTTCCTGCTGGCCGCCCTGCTCCTCGACCCCTTCATGCGCTTCTCCAAGGGCTTCCGCCGCTGGCTCCCCTGGGTGGAGCGGGTTGCGGGCGTCATCCTCGTCGTGGCGGGCGTCCTCATGCTCACCGGCACCTACGAGACGCTCAACAGCTACCTGATCAACATCACGCCCAGTTGGCTCATAGACAGACTATGAGCCAGGGGGCTCCGCAGGGAAGACCGACATGAACGACGTGCCGGCCATCCGACTCTCAGGGCTGACGCGCCGCATGGGCAACCAACTGGTGCTGCGCGGGGTGGACCTGGAGGTGGCGGCGGGGCGGCTGGTGGTGCTGCGCGGCGGCAACGGCGCGGGTAAGACGACCCTTCTCAAGGTGCTGGCCACCCGGCTCAGGCCCACGGGGGGCAGCGCCCAGCTTTTCGGACACGACGTGCTCAAGGAGGCCGCGGAGGTCCGAAGCCGCATCGGCCTGCTGAGCGTCATGGGCGGCAGTTACCCCGTGCTCTCCGCACGGGAGAACCTGCACATCGCCGCCGACCTGAGCGGCAAGGACCGCCAGGGAGTGGAAGGCCTACTCGACCTGGTGGGCCTCAGCAGCGCCGCCGACAAGTTCGTGCGCACCTACTCCAGCGGTATGAAGAAGCGGCTGGGCCTGGCCCGACTCATGTTGATAGACCCGGACCTGTGGCTGCTCGACGAGCCGTACGCCGCACTCGACGATGCGGGCAAGCGGCTGGTGGACGAGGTGGTTAGCGGCGCGCGCCAACGGGGCCGCACGCTACTGATGGCCTCCCACGAATCCGACCGCGACGCCCTTAGGCCGGACGCCGTGCTGCAGCTTGACGACGGGCGCCTGAAGCTGGCGCCGGAGGCGGCAGCATGAACGACCTGAGAGTGGTGCTGGCCGTGGCGCGCAAGGACCTGCTGCACGAGCTGCGCAGCCGGGCCGCCACCGTGGCTACCCTCTTCTTCTCCGCCGTGACGCTTGTCATGATGGCGTTCGCGCTGGGCCGCGAGCAGCACGTGCTGACCGCGGCTGCGCCCGGCGTGCTGTGGGTGGCACTCACCTTCGCGGGCGTCATAGCTGCCGCCCAGAACTTCCAGGCCGACCTGGAGGAGGGCGCGTTCGAACAGCTGCTGCTCTACCCCGTGCCCCGCGCCGCCATCTTCCTGGGGAAGCTGCTGGCCAACTGGCTCTACCTCACCGTGCTGGGGCTCCTGCTAACGCCCGTGGCCATCATGCTCTACGGCGCCCAGGCGGGCACGGGCGCCTGGTACGTCATCCCTGCGGCGCTGGTGCTGGGCACTCTGGGACTGGCCACCATCGCCACCTTCTACGCAGGGCTGACGGCCAATCTGCAGGCGCGCGAGGCGCTCCTGCCCGTGCTCATGTTCCCCATCATCGTGCCGGTACTGCTAGGCGCGGTCAGGACCACCGAGGCGGTGCTGGGCCGTTCCGAACTGGACCTGGCGGGCGGCTGGCTGCAGATGCTGGCCGGCTTCGACCTCGTCTACTTCGTGGTCTGCACGGCGCTATTCCACTTCGTGGTGGACGAGTGATGCGCCGGCACCGTCAGCCCACGGGCACCTTGCCACCGAGCCTTCCCGCCCGCACGCCGAGACCCGACTCGCGGGCTACAGGACGTAAACTATCCACAAGGGAGTTCGACTCCGGAGGAGTGAACGCATGATCCAATCCGAACAAGGCAACAGGCGGCCGCTGTGGCTCACGCTGCTCGGCCTGGCCGCCCTGGTTCTCACCATCGTGGGCGCGTACCTGGCGCTCTTCGCCAGCCCACCCGACGTGAACCAGCGCGACCTGATCCGCATCATGTACGCCCACGTGCCCGTGGCATGGATCGGCTTCGCGGCCATCGGCATCTCCGCCCTCTGGGGCATGCTCTACCTGTGGCGCGGGCGCCCGATCGACGACGTGCGCGCCGTGAGCGCCGCCGACAGCGCGCTGCTCTTCTCGCTACTCACGGTCATCGGCGGCATGACCTACAGCAAGCCCACCCTCAACACCTTCTGGACATGGGACGCCAAGCTCACCCTCACCGCGCTGATGGTGGCGCTGGTGGTGGGCTACTACATAGTGCGCGCGCTCATCGACGAGCCGCAGCGCCGCGCCCGCGTCAGCGCCGTGATCATGATCATCGTGCTGGCCAGCCTGCCGTTCAACTACCTGGCAGCCGAGTGGTTCCGCACCCTCCACCCCGCCAAGAGCGTCAACTTAGACGGCAGCGGGGTCACCATGGCACCCGAGATGCTGCGCGTGCTGCTCATAAACGTAGCGGCCGCGGGGCTGGTGTTCCTCTACCTCCTGTCCGAACGCATCCGCATCGGCAAGCTGGCCCTTTCCGACGCGCATGCCCGCAGCGGCTTCGAACAGTCCGCGCCTGCCACTACCGGGGAGGTCGTCCGTGTTCGATAACCTTGGTCATTGGACCTGGATCGCCCTCGCTTGGGGTCAGGTCGCGCTCGCCTACGTCGGTTACCTCCTCTACCTTCGGAGGCTCGAGCGCCGCATCCAAGAGGGCGAAGAAGGAGCTGAAGAGCGATGAAGAACAAGAAGGCGCTCTACGCCGTGCTAGGCGTAGCGGTACTAGGAGTGGCCGGCTTCCTGATCTCGCAGGCGCTGTCCAGCTCGCTCGTCTACTTCATCCTGCCCAGCGAGTACGCCCGCGACAGCGCGTCGTTCGACGACCGCCGCGTGCGCCTCGGCGGCCTGGTCGAGGCTGGCAGCGTGGAGTTCAACGAGGAGCAGCTGCACCTCACCTTCCACATCACCGACGGCATCGCCGGCTACCCCGTGCAGTACGACGGCGCGCCGCCCGACCTGTTCATGGAGAACGGCGGCGTGGTGATCGAAGGCCGCTTCCATGACGGCGTCTTCGTGGGCGACAACCTGCTCGTGAAGCACAGCGAGGACTACCACCCGCCCGCTGACGGCGAGCCCATCGACATCGACGAGCTCAAAGAGTCGCTGCGCTGAGAGGTTAGTTTCCTATGGATCTGCAACTCGCTCCCCTGGGTAGCGCCGCGGCGTTCCTCGCCTTCGGCCTAGCCCTCTACGGCGCCATAGCCGGCATGGTCGGCGCCAGCAGGCGCGACGCGCGGCTTCAGACCTCCGCCCGCCTCTCGGCCGTGGCCGGCTTCATCGTGGCCACCGCCGCCCTGGTAGTCATGCAAGTGGCGCTGCTGACGGACGACTTCAGCGTCTCGTACGTGGCCACCACCTCGCGCATCGCCTCACCCACCTGGGTCAAGGTCGTCACGATGTGGGCCGCCCTGGAGGGCTCCATCCTCCTGTGGGCCTGGCTCCTCAGCGCCTACACGGCGCTGCTGGCGGTCACCGCGCCCCTCAACCCGCTGAGACCCTGGGCGCTCTCCATCATGCAGTGGGTGCAGGTCTTCTTCTTCGGTGTGGTGGCCTTCATCGCCAACCCGTTCGAGCTCGTGCCCTTCCCGCCCCTGGACGGCCCGGGCCCCAACGAACTGCTGCAGAACCACTGGATGATGGCCGTGCATCCCGTGCTCATGTACCTGGGCTTCGTGGGCCTCACCGTGCCCTTCAGTTACGCCATGGCCGCGCTCATCACGCGCCGGCCCGGCACCGAGTGGATGACGCAGACGCGCAGCTGGACCCTCACGGGCTGGGGCTTCCTCAGCGCCGCCATCATCGCCGGGGGCTGGTGGAGCTACGAGGTGCTCGGCTGGGGCGGCTACTGGGCGTGGGATCCGGTGGAGAACGTGAGCCTCATGCCTTGGCTCACGGCCACGGCGCTCATCCACAGCGTGCAGGTGCAGGAGCGGCGGCGCATGCTCAAGCCGTGGAACCTGATCCTCGTCATCACCACCTTCTCCCTCTCCATCCTGGGCACGTTCCTCACGCGCTCCGGGGTGGTCTCCTCCGTGCACGCCTTCGGCGCGGGCCCGGTCGGCCCCGCTTTCCTGGTCTTCTTCCTCGTGGTCACGCTGGTGTCGTTCGGGCTGCTGGCCATCCGCTGGGACGACGTTCGTGACCGCGCCGACCTGGATTCGGTCGTCAGCCGCGAGGGCAGCTTCTTAGGCGTCAACATCCTCTTCGTGGCCCTCACCTTCGCCGTGCTGCTGGGCACGCTCTTCCCGTTGCTGGTGGAAGCCATCTCGGGCGACAAGGTCACCATCGGTGCGCCCTTCTTCGACCAGGTCACCCTGCCCCTCTGGATGCTGGTCCTACTGCTCATGGGCATCGGCCCGCTGCTGCCATGGCGCCGCGCCGAGCAGCAGCGCCTGAAGCACAACCTGCTCTGGTTGGGCGGCGGCTTCCTGGTGGCGGGCGGCCTGGCCGTGCTCTTCGGCGTGCACAAGGTCTACCCCGCCCTCACGGTGGCGCTGGCCGGCTACAACATCGTCAGTCTGGGCCTGCTCCTCTCGGGCGCCCTGGTGCCGCGGCTGCGCCTGGCACGCCGCCCGGCGCTGCAGGTCATACGCTCGTACGCCCACGAGAGCCGCCGGCGCGTGGGCAGCATGATCACGCACTTCGGCGTGGTGGTCATCGCGCTGGGCGTGGCGTTCAGCGCCGGCTACCGCGTGGACCAACAGGTGCGCGTGGACTTCGGCGAGAGCGTGGAGTTCGAGGGCTACACCCTCACGGCGGTCGACCGCTACGTGGAGCGCACCCCGCAGCGCATCAGCGCCGGCGTGGTCATCGACGTCAGCCGGGACGGGCGCCTCATCCGCACCATGCGCCCGCGCCTCAACCAGTTCGGCGACAGGCGCGCCGTGCCCACGCCCGCCGTCATGTACCGGCCTTCCCACGACCTCTACCTGAACCTCAACAGCCAGGTCACGCCCACCACCACCTTCGCGGTGCTGCGCGTGGTCAAGAGCCCGCTGGTCACGTGGATCTGGATCGGCGGCTTCATCCTGGCGCTCGGCACGCTCTACTCGCTGAGCGGCAGCAGCCGCACGGTGCCGGCGCGCGCTTCGGTGGGGGTCGAGGCCCGCGGCGAGGAGGGAGCCTCGGCGTGAGGCTGCAGCGGCTGCTCATACCCCTGCTGGTGGTGGGCGCTCTGGGCGCGCTACTGGTGTTCGGTCTCCTGCGCGGCGCGCCCGACAAGGACATCGAGTCCGTCTACCTGGGTCAGAGCGCGCCAGGTTTCTCCATGGAGCTCTACGAGCCCTACCACTCCGAGTACGGTCCTACGTTCGATTTCGCGGAGTACGCGGGCCGCCCCATGGTGGTCAACTTCTGGGCCTCCTGGTGCCTGCCCTGCTACCAGGAGGCGCCCGTGCTGCAGGAGTACTGGCGGCAGTACCAGGACTCGGGCGTGCTGTTCGTGGGCATCCACACCCAGAACCGCGACCATCACGCCGACGGGCTCACCTTCCTCTCGCAGTTCGGCCTCTCCTTCCCCAACGGCTACGATCCGAGCAGCGAGATAAGTATCGACTGGGGCCTCTACGGCGTGCCGGAGACGTTCTTCGTGGACGCCGACGGCCGCGTGATCCTCAAGCACATCGGCCCAGTGACGCCCGAGCTCATGGACCAGCAACTGAAGGCGATGCTCCAGTGACCCTGACCAGGCGGCTGAGGGCGCCCGCCCTCCTGACGTTGGCGGTGACCCTGGCGCTGGCCCTTCTGGGCGTCTGGGCGTCGGCACAGGAGGTGCAGCTCGAGACGCGCGTCTTCGAGATAGCGCGGCAGCTGCGCTGCCCCACCTGCGTCTCGGAGAGCGTGTCGGACTCGAGCGCCCCCATCGCGCAGCAGATGCGCGAGATCATCCAGGACCAGCTGGTGCAGGGCCGCTCCGAGGCCGAGATCCTGGCCTACTTCCAGACCCGCTACGGCGACTGGATCCTGCTGGACCCACCCAAGCGGGGCATCCACCTCGTGGCCTGGCTGCTGCCCATCATCGTGGGCGTGGTAGCGGTGAGCGTGGTGGTGCTGCTGGCGCGGCGCTGGCTGACCAACTCACGTAGGCCCGTGGAGGCCACGCCGGAGGAACTGGCGCGCGTGAGAAGCGAGCTGGGCCTGGACCCGACCCAGGTGGACGAACCTAGAACAGGTAGGACCGACTGATGTTGACCGGCATCCTGATCGGCGCGCTGGCGCTGATCGCCTTCCTCTACGTCGCCGTGCCACTACTGGCGCCCGGCCAATCCGACCCGCTGCCGGACGACCGCGATCCGGTCCTGGTGGATCTGGCCGAGGAGCGCGACGCCCTCTTCCGCGCCATCCGCGAGCTGGACGCGCGGGAGGACCTGCCGCTGGAACGCCGGCAGCAGCTGCACGAGCGCTACGAGGCCAAGGCGGCCAAGGTGCTGGTGGCCCTGGAGAAGCGCGAGAACGAGCTGAAGGGCCGCCGGGCCACACGCGCCGCTGCGCCGGAAGCGGGCGAGGCCGCTCGCCGGAAGCGCGTGCCGTACGGCGCCGTCATCGTCCTGGCGCTCCTGATAGGCATCGGCGCCGTGGTGCCCGGCTTCGTGTTGCCACGCATCGGCGAGGACGCCACCATCACCACCACGGACATGGAAGCGGCCACGCGGCTGCGAGCGCAGCAGCAGGCGGTGGACTCTGATCCCAGCGTCACCAACCTCCTGGCGCTGGGCGACACCTACCTGGGGCTGCAGATGCTGGAGGAGGCCGAGGCCACCTTCATGCGCGCTGTCAACTCCGATGAACCGGCGCCGGCCGGCCTCTACCAGCGCCTGGCGGTCATCTACCTGCAGCGCGACCTGGGCGAGGCGCGGGGCTGGCTCGACCGGGCCCGCGCTGCCGACCCCAACGACATCGACACGCTGTTCCTGCTCGGCGAGGTGTCATGGGCCATCAACGACCTGCCAGCCGCCCACGATGCCTACACCGACTTCCTGGCGCTGGCCGACGTGCCGGAGCCGCACGTGGAGGGGCGCCTGGCGCTGCTGGAGGAGGCCCTGCCCCTCAGCCGACGCCTGCAGGAAACGCCCTCCAAGGAAGGGCATCTCCAGCTGGCCGACCTCTACTGGCGCGCCGGCGAGCAGCAGCGGGCGGTGGAGAACTACTTCGTGGTCCTCACCGACTTCGACCCCAGGGACCCGGTGGCGCTCTCGCGCACGGGTCAGCTGCTCTACCAGGCGGGCCGGCCCGAGGACGCGGTGGGCACGCTCGAACGCGCCGCCGTCTCCGCTGGTGGGCTGAACCAGCTGGAACCCGCTAGCGTGCGCGCCCTGGCGGACTCCTACCTGCAGCTCGGCGAGTGGGACGGCGCCGCCGCCACCTACGCCGCGTTCATAGAGCTGGTGGGCGAGGAGAACGCCGCCGACGCGGTGGAGCTGATGAACTCGGCCATCGCCCGCAGCAGCGGCGAGACTACCGAGCAGGAGAGCGGCGCCGACGCCACCGCTCAGCTATCGGGCCAGCAGGTGTTCGCGACCACCTGCGCGGAGTGCCATGGTCCCGCGGGCGAGGGCGGCATGGGCACGAGACTGGCCGGCAACCCGCGCGCCGAGGACGCTAGGAACGTGACCGACGCCGTACGCTTCGGCCGCGGCTTCATGCCCGCGTTCCAGGCGGAGCTGGACCCAGCGCAGATCGAGGCCGTGGTGGAGTACGTCACGCAGGTCCTGGCGCCGCGCTAGGAACGGTGCGCCCTCTTATCATCGAGGTCCATGGCTAACGGAGATCACGAGCCGCAGCAGGACGCGCCGCTTGGCGCCCCCAAGGCGCCAGGCGAGCGCGGCGAGGTCGACGAGGACCGCCGCCGGCTGGTGCAGTGGCTCTGGCGGCTGCCCGTCATCGCCGCCGCCGCCGGTGGCGGCTACGGTCTCTACGAGGCCATCCGCGTGCACTTCCTCAAGTTCGACGTTGACGACGACCCGGAGTTCGAGGAGCGTCCCGAGCAGCTGATCAGCGACCTGGCTGCCTTCCCCGAGGTGTGGGACTCCGTGAACTTCGAGCTGCCGGCGGCCGACCCCGGCGGCAGGCCGGAGCCCGCGGTGGCGCTGAGGCTGCCGGGCCCCATCCCGGGCGGCATCGAGCTGGATACCGGCCTCAACGTGGCCAGCGCTTACCTGGCCGCCTTCAGTCGCATCTGCACCCACCAGCAGTGCATCGTCGACCTCAACAGGGACGTGGACGCCATCAACATCGGTTTCAACTACCAGACCCGCCAGCCGGCGCTGACCTGCGCCTGCCACCTGAGCGTCTTCGATCCGCAACTCGGCGGCCGGGCCGTCAGCGGTCCGGCCGTGATCCCCCTTCCGCGCGTACGCTTGGAGGCGCGCAGCGGTCAACTCTTCGCCACCGGCCTCGAGCGCAGCCGCGCCTGAGCCCCCGAGCCACCAAGGAGGCACGCATGAACCCCCTGACCGAGCTACACAAGTACGGACAGTCCATCTACCTAGACGAGATCCGCCGCTCCTGGATCCACGAGGGTCAGCTGCAGAAGCTCATCGACGAGGACGGGCTGCGCGGCGTGACCTCCAACCCCGCCATCTTCCAGAAGGCCATCGCTAACAGTAGCGACTACGACTCCGCCATCCGCGAGCACGCCGGGCGGGGTGACGACGCCGACGCCACCTACGAGACACTGGTGGTGACGGACATCCAGGACGCCGCCGACCTGTTCCGCCCCATGTACGACGCCTCGAACGGCGAACACGGCTACGTGTCGCTGGAGGTCTCGCCCGAGCTGGCGCACGACGAGGAGGGCACGTTCGCCGAGGGCATGCACCTCTGGCAGCGTCTGGACCGGCCCAACGTCTTCATCAAGGTGCCCGCCACGGACGCGGGAGTGCAGGCCATCAGGCGCCTCATCGGCGAGGGCGTGAACGTCAATGTGACGCTCCTGTTCGGCCTGGACCGCTACCGCCAGGTCATAGACGCCTACCTGACGGGACTGGAGGAGCGCTTCAAGACCGGGGCCGACGTGAGCAGGGTGGCCTCCGTGGCCAGTTTCTTCCTGAGCCGCATAGACGTCATGGTGGACCCGCTGCTGGACCGGGTGGCGGAGAACGGCGGCCCGCAGGCGAGCGGCGCCGCGCAGCTGCGGGGCACCGCGGCCATCTCCAGCGCCAAGTGCGCCTACCAGATCTACCTGGAGGAGTTCGTGAAGGGCGAACGCTTCGCCGCCCTGGCCGCTGCGGGCGCCAAGCCGCAGCGGCTGCTGTGGGCCTCCACCAGCGCCAAGGACCCCAGCTATTCCGACCTGAAGTACGTGGAGCCCCTCATAGGCAAGGACACGATCAACACCTTGCCCCTGGAGACGCTCGAGGCGTACCGCGACCACGGCCAGCCTCGGGCCGACACGGTCCTCGAGGGCGCCAGCGATGCCCCTGCCCTGCTGGACGCACTCAGCGGCGTGGGTGTGGACCTGGAGGAAGTGGTGAGGCGCCTGGAGGAGGAGGGCGTGGAGAAGTTCATCACGCCGTTCCGCAGTCTGATGGGCACCCTGAACGAGGCGCTCGGGGCGGACTGACGTCCGGCCGGCCCGCTAGACGTCCGTGGACCGGTCGGCGGGCCGGTTCGCTGACCTGAGCACCGACCGCAGCAGGAAGAAGTAGCCCGCCACGCCGATGATGGCGAACGAGAACCATTGGATGGCGTAGCCCAGGTGCGGGCCCAGGTCGTGCACCTCGGGCGGGAGGGGCGTTGGCAGCTCGCCCGCCGTGGGCGGTGTCTGCGCCCGCAGCTTGAGGTAAGCCGGCACCAGCTCGAACGGCATCTGCGGCTGCAGGCGCGCCACATCAACGTAGAACGACTGCGTCAACGGCCCCTCGGCGGGGTCGCGCGCCGCCAGGCCCGCCAGCGCTCCGGTAGGCGGCACCTGGGGCGGGTGCGCCTCGCCCTCCACCTGCACTCTGCCGGCCGGCGGTAGCGCCGCCTCCACGGGCACCTGGTCCATGTCGTAGGGCACCCAGCCCCGCTCGATGAGCACGGCCTGGCCGGCCAGTTCACCGGCGCTCTCGTCCAGCACCAGGGGGGTGAGCACGTGGAAACCGGGGCCGCCGCCCGTGCTGCGGCCCCGCAGCAACACCTCGTGCTCCGGGACGTACACGCCACTGGCGACCACCGGCACGTACTGCATGTCCTCGCCCAGCGCCACGACCTCGGCCACGCTCCGCTGCGACATGGCGCTACGCGCCTCGATGACGGCGTTGCGCTCTTCCGCTTGGTCCAGGCGCCGCAGCTGCCAGAAGCCGAAGTTGACGAACGCCACGATGAGCGTCAGCGCCAGCAGGTGCCCCGCGATCCACTTGGGGGTCAGCAGTGGCGACCTGGGGGTCATGCGAGGTGGTGCCCGCCGCCCGTCAGAAGAACGCCCGGTCGAGCGACATGACCAGGAAGAGCAGCGCCAGGTAGCTCATGGAGTACTTGTACATGGGCAGGGCCGTGACGCGGTCTATGGTCTCCCCCACCCGCGCAAGCTTGTAGATGTTCCACATGCGCACGGCCAGCACGAGGTTGAGCAGGAGCACGGCCACGAAGTACACGAACGAGAACTCGTGGAGGAAGAACGGCAGGATGGTGAGGAAGATGGTCAGGAAGGTGTACATGACCATCTGCATGACCGTGGCCCGCTCACCGATGACCGAGGGCGCCATGGGCACGTTGACGCTGGCGTACTGGTTCTTGACCATCAGTGCCAGCGCCCAGAAGTGCACGGGCGTCCACATGAAGATGACCCCGAAGAGGATCCAGGCCAGCACGCTGAGCTCACCGGTGACCGCCGCCCAGCCCACCAGCGGCGGGATGCTGCCGGCCGCGCCGCCGATGACGATGTTCTGCCAGGTGCTGCGCTTGAGCCACATGGTGTAGATCAGCACGTAGAACGCGATGCCCGCCCAGGAGAGCAGCGCTGCCAGCAGGTTGCTGGTGGCCCAGATGACCACGAAGGACAGCAGCGTGAGCGCCACGGCGAAGATGACGGCGTTGGTGGTGGAGACCACCTGCGTGACCATGGGCCTCTTGGCGGTGCGCTTCATGAACACGTCGATGTCGCGGTCGTAGATCATGTTGTACACGCCCGCGGCGCCGGCTGACATGTAACCCCCGACGATGGTGCCCAGTAGCACCAGCAGGTCCGGCATGCCACTGGCTGCCACGAACATGGCGCCCACCGTGGTGACCAGCAGGAGCGAGATGACCTTGGGCTTGGTCAGCACCAGGTAATCGCGCCAGGTGGCCGCCCGGGGCGGGCTGGCGACGGTGTCGGCGGCGGGAACAGGGCTGGTAACGGGCTCTGTCACTTTCAGATCTTCTCCAGTTGGGCGCCTGCTTGAGCTTCGGCGGCCTGCGGCGTGCGCTCCCGGGCCGCGGCCGTTCCTCCGAGCAGCGTCACGCCGAGCGCGCTGAGAAGCGCGAACGACGCCACGGCCACTCCGAGATGCAGCAGTTGAAGGGGGATGGGCGCGAGGAACGCCAGGTTGACCACACCGATGAGAACCTGCAGTACGTAGACGCCCAGCAACGCTTGCGCCAGTCGCTTGGCGGCAGGGACCGGCTTGAGGCTCCAGGCGAACGCCAGCGAGACGAAGAGGTACACCCCGACACTGATGGCGATGAGCGGGTGCAGGGCACGCAGTCTGATGAGCGGATGCGAGGTGGGGTCGAAGTCGGCCCTGAGGCCATCCGCCAACGACTCGGCCGGGAAGATAGTGTTGCCCATGGCGGCGATGCCGCCGGTGAAGCTCAGCACCAGCATGCCGACGATGCCGACGATCCAGAGCGCGGCCACCGCGCCCTGCTGACCCATGCGCAGCGGCCAGGCCGGCGGTTCCTTGCGGGCGTAGGCCACGGTACCGGCCAGCGCTCCGATGAGCAGGAGGGAGTTGACCAGGTGCGAGGCCACCCAGATTCCGCGGGCGACCGTGGTGTTGTCCCCCGTCATGCCCAGGATGACGGTGGCGCCACCGATGAGCGCCTCCACCACGAGGAAGGCGAACGAGATGGTGGCGAAGACGGCTAGGCCGGGCCGCTCGGCGCGCAACCGGCGGGCGCGAACGAGGAGCCAAACGCCTAGCGCCAGCACCACCAGCGAGAGGAGGCGGTGACTGAACTCTATGCCCGTCTCGAGCGTGGGGTTCAGCGGAACGATGGTGCCGTTGCAGGTGGGCCAGTGGCTGCCGCATCCTGCGCCAGAACCCGTGGCGCGCACCACCGCGCCCTGCAGGATGACCACCACGTTGGCCACCAGAGCGGTGAGAGCCAGAGTGTAGATGGAGATTCGCTTCACTTACAGTTCCCGTATCTCTCCGCTTGGACCGGCTAGCCGGCGCCTCACGTCGAGGCGTAGGCGGGCCGGGTCGCGGAGGTGGCCGGTGGCCTTCCCGCTCGGGGAGGCAATGGCCGCGCTGAGGCATGCTATCAAAGTAGGCGCGTGTCACGGCGCGCGCACGGACCTAACGCCCTCCGGGGTTAATCTGGCGGAGGCTGGTCCGGCCTTCGCCGTCGCCACACGGCGCTCTCACACAGCGTGGCCATGATTGGGGAAGTCGTTCCCACCAGCGTTGACGAGGGCCACGGCGCGAATCGCGGCCGGAAGCGCTGATGTTAGACTCGCCACACAATCGGTCTTCGGAGGATACGTTGATCACGTCCAGACACAAGAACCTCTCGCTTGCGAGGCATCTTCTCGCCGCCCTGTTACTCTTCGGAGCCGTCACGGTTTCGTTCGCCCAAGGCACCGAAGGAGCGGAGGCGGAGCCCGAGAGCGCCGCGTCGCTTATCGAGGACGGCCACTTCTACCTGCAGTCCGGCGGCTGCGCACTGGCGCAGTTCTACTTCCAGGACGCCCTGCGGGTCGAGCCCAACAACGTGGACGCCCACGTGGGCAAGGGCCGCGCCCTGGCGTGCCAGGGCGCCTACCCCACCGCCATCGAGGCCTATCAGGCCGCGCTGGCCATAGACGCCAACCACCTCGACGCGCTGATCCACCTGGCCATCGCCTACCAGAACCAGTACCAGAACGACCCGGCGGCCTACCAGGGCCGTCTGGCCGACGCGCTGGACGTCATCCAGCGCGCTGAGCGCATCGACGCGGACGACGCCCGCGTGCAGAACACCAAGGGCATCATCCTCTACCAACTGGGCGATCTGCAGCAGGCCCGCACTACCCTGGAGCGCGCGGTGACGCTGGCCACCAGGGAGGACTCCAGCCTGAGCAACACCGAGAAGAGCACCGTGCAGGTCAACCTGGGCCGCGCCTACCGCGACATGGACGACCTGGAGCTGGCCCTGCAGGCGTTCCGCCGCGCGGTGGTCCTCGACCCCTCCAGCGCCACCGCCCACAACAACCTGGGCAACGTGGCGTTCCGGCTGGGCGACTGCGAGACGGCCGAGTACGAGCTCTCGCAGGCGGTCAACTTGGACCCCAACTCCCTCTCCGCCGCGTCGCAGCTCGGCATCTCGCTCTTCGAGTGCGGTGAGGTGGCCGCCAGCGTGCCGCGTCTGGAGGCTGCCACCAAGATGCCGGGCGCGGTCTTCCTGCCCCCGCTCTTCACCTACCTGGCACGCGCCTACCTGGAAGTAGGCCGCGTGGACGACGCCGTGTTCGTGGCCCAGCAGGGCGCGCTTCTCTCCGACCCGGAGAGCGCGGACGCCTACTACTGGTTAGGGCGCGCCTACGCGCAGCGCGGCGGCCCGTCCGACCAGCAGAACGCCACGCAGGCGTACCGCCGAGCCCTCGAGCTCGATGCCGACTACGCTCCGGCCCGGGAGGCGCTCGGCCAGTAACGCTAGTCCAGTAGTCGTGAACAACCGGAACCGATGAGGGCCCCGCCGCAGCTTTACTCGGCGGGGCCTTTCCGGCTATACTCGGTAGGTTTGCCTGACGGCAGCGGGATGTCCGTCGAGCGGCGAACGTGTTCGGGTGACCGCGTCCAAGCCCTGCTCAGGGCGGTGCCGGCACCGAATCCAACCTCAACATCCCGCCACGGAGGAACAGAATGTCGTACCTGGGAATGAAGCAACTGCTGGAAGCCGGCGTGCACTTCGGTCACGAGACCAAGCGCGCCAACCCGAAGATGAAGCGTTACATCTTCGCCGAGCGCAACGGCATCTTCATCATCGATCTTCAGAAGACCCTGGTCGAGAGCGAGAAGGCTTTCGACTTCCTCAAGGACGTAGCCGGCCGCGGCGGCACCATCCTCTTCGTGGGCGCCAAGAAGCAGGCCCAGGAGATCCTGGCCGCCGAAGCCAAGCGCTGCGGCATGCCCTACATCAACGAGCGCTGGCTCGGCGGTCTTCTCACCAACTTCAAGACCATCCGCACGCGCGTGGAGCGCCTGCGCGAGCTGGAAGCCATGTTCGAGGACGAGTCCATCCTGCGCTTCAGCAAGAAGGAGCAGATCGACCTCGGCAAGGAACTGCACCGCCTGCAGCGTTACCTGGGTGGCATCCGTGACCTGAACCGTCTGCCGGACGCCCTCTTCATCATCGACCCGGCCAAGGAGGCCATCGCCGTCAAGGAGGCCAACAAGCTCGACATCCCCGTCGTGGCCCTGGCCGACACCGACTCCGATCCGGACGTGCTGGACTACATCGTCCCCGGCAACGACGACGCCATCCGCTCCATCCAGCTGGTGACCGCCCGCCTTGCCGACGTGATCATCGAGGTGCGGGGCGGCGCCGACGAGAAGGTCGAAGAGGCCCAGCCGGCCGCGGCCGAGCCGACGACGGAGACCCTCGAGATGCCGATGTCCGGCCCCGAGCGCGCCATCCAGGAAGCCGCGGCCGCCGCGGAGTCCGAGGAGAGCGCCGATCCGGTGTCCCAGCCCATGAAGACCGGTGAGCCCACGGCGGCCGCCCAAGCCACGGAGACCGCGGCGGTGGCCGAGTCCGAGGACGCCGTCGAGCCCGAGGCCACCGAGGAGTCGGAAGCGGCCGCCGAGGCCAGCGACGAGTAAGGATCACCCCCGCAACCACGCGGACGAGCGATAACGGAACTACCTGAACGAGAGAGTACGGCCCACCTGGGCCTGAAGGGAACAAGGCGAATGGCAGTAACAACCGAGATGGTCAAGAAACTACGCGCCATGACCGGCGCGGGCATGATGGACGTGAAACGCGCGCTGGACGACACCAACGGCGACCTGGAGAAGGCCGCCGAGCTCCTGCGCGAGCGCGGCATCGCCAAAGCCGACAAGAAGGCCGACCGCGAAGCCAAGGAGGGCCTCATCGGCTCCTACATCCACCACAACGGCAAGATCGCCGTGATCGTGGAAGTGAACTGCGAGACCGACTTCGTGGCGCGGGAAGCCAGCTTCCAGGAGCTGGCCCGCAACATCGCCATGCACATCGCCATGGCGGCGCCCACCTACACGCGCGTGGAGGAAGTCCCCGCCGACGCCGTCGAGGAGGAGCGCACCGCTCTGCTACGGCAGGCCAAGGAAGAGGGCAAGCCCGAGAACGTGGCCGACAAGATCGCGAACGGCCGCATCCAGAAGTGGTTCTCGGAGATCGTCCTGCTGGAGCAGCCTTACGTGAAGGACGACAAGAAGACCATCGACGAGCTGGTCAAGGAGGCCACGGCCACCCTGGGTGAGAACATCCAGATCGGCCGCTTCTCGCGCATCGCCATCGGCGAGTAAGAGCATGAACCGAGTCCTGCTGAAGCTCTCCGGGGAGTTCCTCGCCGGACCGGAAGGTTTCGGGGTGTCACCCGAAGCCACAGAAGCTTTGGCTGGAGAGATCGCCGCGGCCCAGAGCCGCGGCGTTCAACTAGCCATCGTGGTGGGCGGCGGCAACTTCTGGCGTGGCCACCAGCACGGCAAGCACATGGACCCGGCCACCGCCGACTACGTGGGCATGCTGGGCACCGTCATGAACGCCATTGCGCTGCAGGACGCCTTGGAGCACAAGGACGTCGACACCCGCGTGCAGACGGCCATCACCATGCAGGAGGTGGCCGAGCCGTACATCAGGCGGCGCGCGCTCAGGCACCTGGAGAAGGGCCGTGTGGTCATCTTCGGTGGCGGCATCGGCAATCCGTTCTTCACCACGGACACCACCGCAGCCCTCCGGGCGCTGGAGATCGACGCCGACATGGTGCTGATGGCCAAGAACAAGGTGGACGGCGTCTACGACGACGACCCCAACCGCAACTCGGCCGCCAGGCGCTTCCGGACTCTCTCCTACATGGACGTGCTGAACAAGGGGCTGGCCGTAATGGACGCCACTGCCGTCTCGCTCTGCATGCAGCGCGAGATGCCCGTCACCGTGTTCGACATGTTCGCGGAGGGCAACCTCGGTAGGCTGTTCGCAGGCGAGCAGGTGGGCACCCTCATCGGTCCCGGGCTCGAGACCTCCTACGCCGACTGAGGCTGCGCCACGACTCCGAGGCTTTGGGCCTCGCCCCCGCAACGCGCTAAACTGCGTTGTAGCCGCCACTAAACCGGAGGTAAGGGCATGAAAATCGTTATCGACGACGCCAAGGCGCGCATGCAGAAGACGCTGGACGCCCTAGAGACCAACCTGGCCACCGTGCGCACCGGCCGCGCCAACCCGGCCATCCTCGGCCGGGTCATGGTGGACTACTACGGCTCCTCCACTCCCCTGCCGCAGCTGGCCAACATCTCCACGCCGGACCCACGCACGCTGCTGATCACCCCGTTCGACAAGAGCGCCGCTCCGGCCATCGAGCGCGCCATCCAGGAAGCCGACCTCGGCTTCAACCCCAACAACCAGGGCGACAGCATCTTCGTGGCCGTGCCGGCCCTCAACGACGACCGTCGGCGCGACCTGGTGCGGGCCGCCCACGGCATGGCCGAGGAGGCCAAGGTGGGCGTGCGCAACATCCGGCGCGACGCCATCAGCGACCTCAAGGACCTGCAGAAAGAGGGTGAGATCAGCGAGGACGACCTCAGGCGCGCGGAGGCCGACGTCCAGAAGCTCACGGACGACTTCGTGGCGCGCATAGACGAACGCATCAAGTCCAAAGAGACCGACATCCTGGCGGTGTGAACGTCGGCCCGCCCAGCGGGCCCACGGCACGCTCCGCCGGTGGGGCGGCCGAGCCGCCCCACTCACAGCAACCACCGAAGAGGGGGCGCCACCTGCAGCGCGTCATCTCCGCGCTGGTGGCGCTGGCCGTAGCGCTGGTGACCCTCTGGGTGGGCCTGCCCCTGCTCGCGCCGGCCTACGTGGGACTCACGCTGGTGGCCCTGCGCGAGTACACCTACATGATGAACCTGCGCGGCATACCCATCCGCACGCGCAGCCTCTACGTGGCGGCGGTGCTGACCCTGCCCGCGTCGCTGCCGGTCTCCTACCCCGGCATGCAGCCGCTCATCGCGGGTGTCAGCTGGCGCGAGGCGCTCATCGGGCTCTTCGTGGTTTACCTGATGGGCCTGGAGATAGCCAACCCCAACCGCAACTCGCTGAACGCCGTGGTCTTCACGCTGTTCGGCTACCTCTACATCCCGTGGCTCTTCGGCTTCATCATCACCCTGCGCTACACCCCCGACGGCGTGCTGGGCTTCTGGTACCTCACGCTGCCCCTGCTGGCCGTCGTCGCCACGGACGCGGGCGCCTACATCTTCGGTAACCTGTTCGGCCGGCGCAAGCTGGCGCCCGAACTTAGCCCCAACAAGACGGTGGAGGGCTCGCTGGGCGGCCTACTGCTGGCGGCCGTGGTGGTCTTCGCGGCGCTCTTCCTGCTCGAGCGCCTGGCCAACCTCATGGTGCCCGTGTACGACGCGCTGCTGTTCAGCCTGCTCGTCTCCAGCGCGGCGCAGCTAGGCGATCTCTTCGAGTCGCTCCTCAAGCGCTGGGCCGGGGTGAAGGACACGGGCGTCTTCCTGCCCGGCCACGGCGGCGTGCTCGACCGCATCGACAGCGCCCTGGTGGCCATCCCCGTCACCTACTTCTTCTTCACGCTGGTCA
>CAYXUE010000034.1:0-27110 GCA_964467885.1 uncultured bacterium
GACGAGTTCTGGGGCGTGTTCCTCATGGTGCCGTGGGCCATCTTCGGCGTCGACTTCCTGCTTCACTACGTGCCCGGCGGCCCGGATCCCACCATGACGCTGCGCACGGACAGTATCGCGCTCATCGTCATCTACGCCCTCAACCTCGTGGCGTTCTTCGTGGAGTTCGGCTCGTACAGGCGCCGCATGGTGGCCCTCAAGCACGACGACCCGCAGACCGCCCGCGAGTACGGCCTGCGCGTGCCGGCGCCCGAAACGGTTTGAGCACGCAGGCGCGGGCGGGTTCAGCAGCAGGAAACGCCGCCGGCCGCAGCGGTTCAGCGGCCGGGAACCTCACAGGCGGTTACCTGCTGGTGGCGCTGGCGGCGGTCCTCTGGGCGCTGTTGGGCGTCTTCTCCAAACGTCTGCTGGACGCCGGGGTGGGCGCCACCGAGATAGCCTTCTACCGCGCCGCGATCGGTGGGCTCTTCTTCGTGGTGCACGCCGGCGTGACCGGCCAGCTGCGCCTGCAGCGCCGCTCGGACGCCTGGGCGTTCGTGGGCTTCGCGCTGGTGGGTGTGACCCTCTTCTTCACCGCCCTCAACCTGGCCATCGAGGCGGGCGGCGTCAGTCTGGCCTTCATTCTGCTGTACACGGCGCCGGCCTTCGTGGCCGTGCTGGCGGCCATCTTCCTGGGCGAGCGCCTGCGGGGCGTGAACGTGCTCCTCATCGCCACCGCCATCCTGGGCGTATTCCTGGTTGCCCGCAGCGGCGGTGGCGGGATCGAGGTCGGGGCGACCGCCATCATCTGGGGCCTGGTGGCGGGGCTGTCTTACTCGTCCTACTACCTGTTCGGCAAGTGGGTGCTGCAACGCTACCGGCCGGCCACCATCTACGCCGTGGTGCTGCCGGTCGGCGCCCTGGGCCTTCTGCCGTTCGTGCCCTTCGACGCGGTGCGGACAGCGACGCCTGCCATGTGGCTCGACATCTTCCTCATGGCCGGCCTCTCCACCTACCTGGCCTACCTCGTCTACTACCTGGGCCTGCGCCAGGTGGAGGCTTCCAGGGCCGTGCTGGTAGCCACCATAGAGCCTGTGGTGGCCGCCATCCTGGCCGCGGCGCTCTTCGGCGAGCGGCTGGGCACGTGGGGCGTCGTCGGCGCGATACTGGTGCTGGCAGCGGCCGTCATCACCTCCATCCTGCCCCGCGAGGCGGCGCACCGAGCGTCCTGAACGAGAACTTATGCAGCCGCGGCGCTATGCGCCTCCGGCCCGTGGCCAACGCTGCTTGACGGTGCCCGGGGCCGGTGCTATGGTTGCATCGTTATCGAGCTGGATGCATAACCTTCCAGCCGCGAGACGCTGAAGCAGCACGGCACGGCTAGAGAAGATGCAGAGCGTCCAACTACCAACCCACCCCTCACGAACCGAGTTCCAGCGCGCGCGGCGCTGAAGCTGCCGCTCGGCTCCGTCCCCCGTCACGTGTGACGACGACGCGGAGGCCGCGCAGCTTACATGGTCTCGTGACCCCTACGCAGGACCCGGAGGAACAGATGCAGCAGGACGGCAAACAGGTCGAAAAAGTGGTTCTCGCCTACTCGGGCGGACTGGACACCTCGGTGATCCTCCACTGGATCAAGCAGACGTACGGCGCGGAAGTGGTGGCGTTCACCGCCGACATCGGCCAAGGCGAGGAGGTGGAGGAGGCGCGCGTGAAGGCGCTCGCTACCGGCGCCGTCAGCGCCCACGCCGTGGACCTGCGCAAGGAGTTCGTGGAGGAGTTCGTCTTCCCCGTACTGCGCTCCGGCGCCCTGTACGAGGGCTACTACCTGCTGGGCACCTCCTTCGCGCGTCCGCTCATCGCCAAGAAGATGGTGGAGATCGCCCGCGAGGAAGGCGCCGACGCCATCTCGCACGGCGCCACCGGCAAGGGCAACGACCAGGTGCGCTTCGAGCTCTCCGCCTACGCGCTGGAGCCCGACATCAAGGTCATAGCTCCCTGGCGCGAATGGGACCTCAAGGGCCGCGAGGACTGCATCGACTACGCCGCGCTGCACGGCATCGACGTACCCGTGACCAAGGAGAAGCCCTACTCCATGGACGCCAACCTCTTCCACATCTCGTACGAGGGCGGCGTGCTGGAGGACCCCTGGGTGGCCCCACCCGCCGGCATGTGGCGCATGACGGTGGACCCCGAGAACGCGCCCGACGAGCCTCAGGAGGTGACCATCGAGTTCGAGCACGGCAACCCCGTGGCCATCGACGGTCAGCGCCTGGGCGCGGTGGAGCTGTTGGAGAAGGCCAACCGGATCGCTGGCAAGCACGGCGTGGGCCGGGTGGACATAGTCGAGAACCGCTTCGTGGGCATGAAGTCGCGCGGCTGCTACGAGACGCCGGGCGGAACCCTGCTCTTCCACGCCCACAAGGCCGTGGAGTCCCTCACCCTCGACCGCCAGGTTCTGCAGCTGCGCGACGAGCTGGCCCCGCGCTACGCCGCGGCCGTCTACAACGGCTTCTGGTACGCGCCCGAACGCGAGGTCATGCAGCGCATGCTGGACGACATCCAGCAACCCGTGACCGGCGAGGCGCGCCTGAAGCTGTACAAGGGCAATGTCACCGTGCTGGGGCGCCGCTCGCCCAACTCGCTCTACCGCGAGGACGTGGTGACCTTCGAGGAGGACCACGTGTACGACCAGGCCGACGCGGACGGCTTCATCAAGCTCAACGCCCTGCGCCTGCGCATCAGGCAGCAGTTGGCCGCCACAGCCGAGAAGGTCGGGTAGGAGAGGCCGGTAGGGTGCCACAGAGCTCGGTCCTACCCAAGAGGCCGGACGGCTTCACCTCGCCCCGGATGCGGGACGCCACCAGCGCGGACGCCGCCTGCCTGGCTCGCCTGTGGGCCAAGGCCAGGCCCGAGGCGGGCCTGAAGGAGGCGGACTTCAGGGAGTGGCTGGCCACTGGGCGTACGCTCATGCTGGAGGACGCCGCCGGCCAGGCGCTGGCCGCGGTGCGCTACCGGGAGGAGGAGGGCGGCTGGCGGGTGGAGCCCATAGTCACCGACCCCGGGCAGCGCGGCCAGGGCTTCGGCCGCTGGCTCATGACCACCCTGGAAGCCAGCGCAATCCGCGAGAACGTGGCCTTCCTGGCGCTGGACGTGCAGGCGGCCACCACCCTCCCCTACTACCGCCGCTTGGGCTACCGGCCGCACACCGCAGACGAGATGAAGCTGCGCAAGCGCGTAGGCGGCATGTGGCAGAGGCAGGAGCTGGACTGAGTGAGCAGCGCAAGGAACGACGAGCCGAAGACCGCGGCTGACGGCCGCCCCACGCGCGGGCGCGACACGCGCATGTGGGGCGGGCGCTTCGAGGAGCCCACCGACTCGCTGGTGCAACGCGTGAACGCCTCCATCGGCGTAGATCAGGCCATGGCCGAGGACGACCTGCGCGGCTCCATGGCGCACGCCCGCATGCTCACCGAGCAGGGCGTGCTGACCGAGGAGGAGGGCAACGCCATCCTCGCGGGCCTCCAGGGGCTCCTGGAGGAGTTACACGCCGGCCAGCTGACCTTCACGGAGGAGCTCGAGGACATCCACATGAACCTGGAGCAGCTGCTGACGGACCGCATCGGGCCCGTGGGCGGCAAGCTGCACACGGCGAGAAGCCGTAACGACCAGGTGGCCACCGACATGCGCCTCTACGTGAAGCGCCGCGGCGCCGTGTTGCGAGGCCTGCTGCTGCAGCTGCGCGCCGTGCTGACCGACCTGGCCGAGAAGCACGTGGACGTGCTCCTACCCGGCTACACCCACCTGCAGGTGGCGCAGCCCGTGCGCCTGGGCCACCATCTGCTGGCGTACCAGGAGATGTTCCGCCGCGACCAGGGCCGCTTGGAGGACGCGCTCGAGCGCGCCGACGTGCTGCCGCTCGGCGCCGGCGCCCTGGCCGGCACCACCTTCCCCATCGACCGCCGGCGCACGGCCGAGCTGCTCGGCTTCCGTGAGGTGGCGGCCAACTCGCTCGATGCCGTGAGCGACCGCGACTTCGCGCTCGAGACGCTCTCGGCGCTCTCCATACTGATGATGCACCTGTCGCGCCTCAGCGAGGAGCTGATCCTCTGGTCGTCGCAGGAGTTCGGCTTCATCACGCTGTCGGACGCCTACACCACCGGCAGCTCGATCATGCCGCAGAAGAAGAACCCGGACGCCGCCGAGCTGGTGCGCGGCAAGACGGGCCGCGTGTACGGCGCCCTCATGGGCCTGCTGACGGTCATGAAGGGCCTGCCGCTGGCTTACAACAAGGACATGCAGGAGGACAAGGAGGGCCTCTTCGACGCACTGGACACGGCCGAGGACTCCCTGCGCCTCTACCTGGGCATGCTGCCGGGTATGCGCGTGAACGCGGACGCCATGCGCCGCGCCGCGGGCGCCGCCTACTCCAACGCCACGGACCTGGCGGACTACCTGGCGCGCAAGGGCGTGCCGTTCCGCGAGGCGCATCACGTGGTGGGCCGGCTGGTGGGCGAGGCCCTCGGCCTGGGCGTGCCACTGGAGGAACTGCCCTTGGAGCGCCTGCAGGCGGCCGAGCCGCGCATAGAGGCCGACGTCTACCGGGCGCTGGAACTGGAGCAGGTGGTCGACGCCCGCGCCAGCTACGGCGGTACGGCCCGCCAGCGGGTGCTGGAGCAGGTGGAGGCCGCGCGCCGGGAGCTGGCCGAGCAGCGCCAGGAGCAGGACCGCGACCCCGGGTCGAGGGCGGGTGGAGAGCAGTGAGCGAACAGCAGCGGATCCCCGAAGCCCACGTCCGCCCGGGAACCAGCGACTTCAGCCCGGACGCGGCGCCCGCCCTGCGCGTGCGCCCGGCCCGCTCCGAGGACGTGCCCCTCATCTTCGAGAACATCGGCTACTGGGCCAGCCAGGGGCGCATGCTGGTGCGGCCCATGCAGAACATCTTCGAGAACCTGCGCGACTTCTTCGTTGCCGAACTGGACGAGGGTAACGGACCGGTCTTCGCCGGCAACGGCGCCCTGCACATCCTCTGGGGTGACATCGCGGAGGTGCGCGGCTTGGCCGTGGCGCCCAACGTGCGCGCACAAGGCGTGGGCCGCGCCCTGGTGGCCGCCTGCGAGGAGGAGGCCAGGCGCCTGGGCATCCCGGTGCTCTTCGCCTGGACCTACGAGGTGGGTTTCTTCGAGCGCTGCGGCTTCGAGCTGATAGACAAGAGCCGCGACCTGCACCCGCGCGTGTGGTCCGAGTGCCTGCGCTGCCCCTTCTACGTGGGTTGCAACGAGAACGGCATGGTGAAGCGCATGGACGGCGTGCCCATGCCCGCCAACCTGCCGGAACCGCCACCGGCCCAGGTACCGCCCGGCATCCGGTAAGGGGCGCCGCGGAGTGCGTCACGACGCACCTGAGCCGCCCGGTTACAATCCGGCGTGTCACGCAAGGTACTTCTAGCTCACACGGGTGGCACCATCGGCATGCACCGCGGCCCCCGCGGCTTCGAGCCGCGCCAAGGCTACCTGGCGGAGCTGCTGAGCCGCATGCCCGAGCTCGCGGATCCGAGCATGCCGGAGATAACGCTGGTGGAGTGGGGGCCTCTGCTGGACTCGGCCGACAACCGCCCGGCGGACTGGCAGCGCATGGCGCACGAGATAGGCGCGCACTACGACGACATAGACGGCGTGGTACTCCTGCACGGCACGGACACCATGGCTTACACCTCTTCCGCCCTCTCGTTCCTGCTCGAGGGCCTCGGCAAGCCCGTAATCATCACGGGCTCGCAGGTGCCCCTGGCGGAGGTCCGCTCGGACGCGCGGGAGAACCTGGTGGCGTCACTCCAGCTGGCCGCCCGCACGGACCTCTACGAGGTGTGCGTCTACTTCTCCGGGCACGTGCTGCGCGGCTGCCGCGCCACCAAGGTGTCGGCCAGCGGCTTCGACGCCTTCGAGTCGCCCAACGAGGCGCCGCTGGGGCAGGTCGGCGTGGACATCAGCCTGCGAGCGGAGGCCCTGCGGCCACCGCAACCCGGACCCCTGATAGTGCCGCACATAGAGGACGTCACGGTGGCCTCCCTCAGGCTCTTCCCTGGCATAGACGCCCGGTTCGTGCGTCACGTGCTGCAGGAGCCGCTGCAGGGGCTCGTGCTGGAGACGTTCGGTACGGGCAACGCGCCGAGCCGCGACCCCGAGCTGCTGGCGGCGCTGGAGGAGGCGGCCGCGCGCGGGGTGGTGATCGTGAACATCACCCAGTGCCTGCGCGGCCGGGTGGACATGGGCGGCTACGCCACCGGAGCTGCGCTGCAGGACGCCGGTGTGGTTGGCGGAGCGGACATGACGCCGGAAGCGGCGCTCAGCAAGCTGATCTACCTGCTGGGCAGGGGTCACGCCCCCGAGATCGTGCGCGAGCTCATGCAGCGTGACCTGCGTGGGGAACTCACCGTGCTCGATGCGTGAGCGCGGGGGCCGCGGTGGTGGTCGCCCGCGGCCACGGCGCTGGGCCCGCTGGCCCAACGTGGTCGGCTGGCTCGCCTCGGTCACCTGGGCCGTACTGCTCGTGGTCCAGTCCGGCTCGCCCTCCGTGGGCGGGTTCCTGTCGCGCATCCTGGAGCAGTTCCCGGTGGGAGCGGACAAGGTGGGCCACGCTGCGGCCTACGCGGTGCTGGGCGGGCTGCTCAGGCTGGCCACCGGCCGCGTATGGCTGGCCGTGCTGCTGGGCACCCTCTTCGGCATCTCGGACGAGATCCACCAGTACTTCGTGCCGGGCCGCATGGCGGACGTCTTCGACGTGGTGGCCGACGCCGTCGGCGCGCTGATAGGCGCTCTCGGCGTGGCTTTCCTATCGCGGGCCCTGGACCGGCGCCCGTAGAATGGCCGATGTGACCGGTACCTCCACCACTCCTCTCCGCATGGTCATCGTGGGCGCGGGCCGCATGGGCGGCGCCGTGCTGCAGGGCGCTCTGGGCGCCGGCGTACTGGCGGCCGACGAGGTCGGCATATTCCACCCCAACACCAGGCGCCTGGCGGAGCTGGCGGAACGCTACGGCGTGCACGGCGTGAGCGACGCCGAGCTGCACTCCGCCGAGCGCGTGCTGCTGGCCGTCAAGCCGCAGACCTTCCCCAGCGTGGCACCCCTGGTGGCCGGCCGCCACTCGCTGTTCATCTCGCTGATGGCGGGCGTGTCGGCCGAGAACATCAGCCGGCGTGTGGGCTCGAGCAGGGTCATCCGCGCCATGCCCAACCTGGGTGCAGCGCTGGGCCTCAGCGCCACCGCGCTCGCCTGGCTGCCCGAAGTGGGCCCGGACGACATCGGCCTGGCTCGCAGCCTATTCAGCGCCGTGGGGAGCGTCTACGACGTCCGCGAGGAGCAGTTCGACGCCTTCACGGGCATGGCGGGCTCCGGCCCGGCCTTCACCGCCCTGGTGGCCGAGGGGCTGGCGGACGGCGGCGTGCGCATGGGACTCGACCGGCGCCTGGCGCGCGACCTGGCGCGGCAGGTGCTCCTGGCCAGCGCCCGCCTGCTTGAGACCAAGCATCCCAGCGAACTGAAGGACGAAGTATCCAGCGCGGGGGGCACAGCCATCGCGGGCGTGCGAACGCTCGAGCGGCACCGCCTGCGCTTCGCGCTCATCGACGCCGTGGAGGAAGCCACGCGCCGCGCGAGCGAACTCAGTCGGGAGGGCACGTGAGAAGAGGCATCCGAACCGCGCTCCTGATCCTGGCGCTGGTGGCTCCTGCAGCCACGGCGCAGGGTTACTACCCCGCGGGCCAGGGTTACAGCTGGACGTACTCGTCGGGCGAGACGCAGACGCTCTCCGGCCCGCGCGAGGTCAACGGCGTTAACGTGTGGGTGCTGGTGCACTACTTCGAGGGGGTGCCCATCTCCGAGGATTACCTGCACTACTCCGAAGCGGGCGTCATCAGCCACGGCACCGCCGCCGGCGGCCAGACGTTCCCCTATCAGCCGCCCCTGCAGGTCTACCCGCCGGAGCCCCTCACACCCGGTCAGAAGTGGACGAGCACCACCAACCTGCCCGGCTTCAGCCTCACGCTCGACTCCGAGGTCCTGGGCCTGCGCGGCGTGGCCACGCCGGCGGGACGCTTCAACGCGCTCCTGGTGAGGCAGACCAGCCTCACCAGCACGGGTGGCCAGACGGTGCTCGACCTCTACTTCGTGCCCGGTGTGGGCGTGGTGCGCTTCGTGACGCAGGACGGCACCATCATCGACCTCATAGAGCGCAGCTTCTGAGAGGGAGATAGGCGTAGCCTCGCGGCGGGACGTTCCGGAGCCGGGGACCCTGGCCGCCGCGCTACCGTCCTGCCCGCTCAGCCCTCGCCGCCCAGCGTCTCCCTCATGAACTCCCGGTAGCGGTTCTCCCTGATGGCGTCACGCACGTCGTCCATCAGGCGCGCCATGAAGCGCAGGTTGTGGATGGTGGCCAGCTGGGGGCCCAGCGTCTCGCCGGAGCGGAACAGGTGCCTGACGTACGCCCGCGTGAAGTGGGTGCAGGTGTAGCAGTCGCAACCTTCCTCCAGCGGCCGCATGTCCGTCTCGTACGCCTTGCCCCTGATGTTCAGCCTGAAGCGGCGCGCGGGCGCGCCGTCGTCGCCGCGCCGGATCATGATGGTGGCGGTCCGTGCGTTGCGGGTGGGCGCCACGCAGTCGAAGGTGTCTATCCCTCGCGCCACCGCCTGCAGCACCCCCGGCACGTCGCCTATGCCCAGCAGGTGCCGCGGCCGCTCGTCCGGCAGCAGCGGCACGGTCCAGTCCAGGATGTCGTACATCTCCTGATGGGTGGAGCCGAGGTTACCGCCCACGGCCACACCGTGGAACGGCATTCCGCTGATGACAGCGGCGCTCTCCTCCCGTTGATCGCGGTAGGCGCCGCCCTGCACGATGCCGTAGAGCGCCTGCGGGTAGCCGTGCAGCGCCCGGCCGGCCATGAACTCGTCCAGGCTGCGCCGCGCCCAGCGGTGCGTACGGTCCAGCGACGCCCGCGTGTAGGCCTCGTCGTGCAAGGGGCTGGTGCACTCATCGAAGGCCAGCACGATGTCGGCGCCCAGAGCCCGCTGGATCTGGATCGACTTCTCGGGCGTGAACCAGTGCGTGGAACCGTCGATGTGGCTCTTGAACTCCACGCCCTCCTCGCGCACCTTGACCATGCCGCTACCGGTGGGCCTGCGCATGTGGCTGCTGGGCTCCTCACCGGGGAAGATCGAGGCCACCTTGCCCACGCCGTGATCGATGGAGGCGCCCAGAGAGAAGACCTGGAAGCCGCCGGAGTCCGTGAGGATGGGCGCGTCCCAGCCCATGAAGCGGTGTAACCCGCCGTGCTCGGCCACCAGGTCGGGGCCGGGGCGCAGGTAGAGGTGGTAGGTGTTGGCGAAGAGGAGCTGTGTGCCGCTGTCGGCCACGGCGTGAGGGGCCGCGCCCTTGACGCTGGCCTGCGTGCCCACGGCCACGAACGCCGGGGTCCGCACCGCACCGTGGGGGGTGTGCAGCACGCCCGACCGGGCGCTGCCCTCACGAGCGTGGACCTCGAAGGCCAGGGGGCGCTCCGCGCTCAAGGGCGCAGCGTCCGCGGCTCGCGCCTCTCCGGTAGGTGTAGGGGTCGTTTCTGCCATAGCTGCGACTCCCGTATCGCAGGGGCATGCTACATCGCACGTTGGCACCTTGGAGTGTCGGGCTGCCGGGAGACGCTGGGCAGGAGCTCGGCGGACCACCCTCTCATCGCGCCTTCCACTACCTCACTGCATTAAGGCTACGTGAGTCGGGTGGTTCACACTCGGCCCTCATCCGCGTGCTAGAATCCTCTCATCTGGGAGCACAGGCTCCCGAGCTTGGAAGCTGTGAAACCTGCCTTGTACGTGGGCGCTTTAGGCAGGCGGAGCTAGTAGCGCAACCGGCCAAGGACGAGACTGTCCCCTCTTCCCCATAAAGCCGCGGTTTCCAAGCCTGGATCTTCCCACGGAGGTCCTTCCGCCCGAACGGTTCGGGCACCCGGGTGATACCTGGGCGTTGGAAGCGATGAAGCTTGTTCTGCATCTGGGCGCTTGGAACAAGTGGAGCTAGTAGCGCAACCGGCCAGCGGGACAGCGAAGTAGCGGGAAACCTCGCTCATCGGCATAACCGGCTAAGCGCCTCGGAACCCTCCAGGGTTCGAGGTTCAGATGTTCGGCGAGTCGTACGTTCAGAGTGGCAGGGCGAAGCGCGGTCGGTGCGGCCTGGCAACGGTTGCTCTCATCTTGAGCATCATGCTGCTGAGCGCCTGCTCAGCCAACGACGCCGAACTCGTAGCCATGCAGGACCGAACCCCTCAAGCCCCGGAAAGCCCTCTGACCCAGCAGACGCTGGGCAGCACGGCCATGTTCGGAGCGTTCACTTACGGCGGCGTCTGGCAGGGCATGGAGCCCGTGCTGGAGCTCGAGACGAAGCTCGGCCGGCGCCTGGACATCGTCCACTGGTTCACCAACTGGGAGAACCCCTACTTCCCCGAGCTCGTCGAAGCCGCCTCGCAGGGCGGCCGGCTGCCCATGATCTCGTGGCAGCCGCACCGGCAGAGCGTGGCCGACATCGCCGCGGGCCGCTACGACGCTTACATGCGCGACTGGGCGCTGGGCGCGGCCACCGCCCCCGGCCTGGTCTACGTACGGCCGTTCCCCGAGATGAACGGCAACTGGACCTCCTGGAACGGTGACACCTCCACCTTCCGCGCCGCCTGGCGCAGGATGGTGAACATCTTCGAGGAGGCCGGCGCCGTCAACGTCCGCTGGGTCTTCAGCCCCAACGTCACGGACGAGCCCCGCACGGAAGCCAACCGGATGGAGCATTACTACCCGGGCCACGAGTACGTGGACGTGCTGGCTCTGGACGGCTACAACTGGGGCGACGCCAACGTGCACTACCCCGCCTGGCGCAGCTTCACCGAGGTCTTCGAGGTCGGCTACGAGCGCATCACCGCCCTGGGAGAGCAGCCCGTGTGGATCGCCGAGTTCGCCTCCTCCGACGAGGGCGGCGACAAGGCCGAATGGGTGAGGGAGATGTTCGCCACCCCTGGCTTCGACCGCATCGAAGCGCTGGTTTGGTTCGACGAGGACAAGGAAGCCGACTGGCGCATAACCTCCGGCGCCGACGTTCTGCACGCCTTCCAGGCCGCGCTGACCAGCGGTCCGGTGGTGGCCAGCAACGACCAGGGTCAGGCCAGCAGCGTCGACTGACGTCCGGCGGGCTCTGTTGCTCGGCAACCTGCCCCCGGGTTACATTTCTCACAGTTGAGCGGGCGGAACGTCTCCTAGGGAGGCGGTTCGTCGCCTTGGGAGGCCGACTTGCATCGCATCTTCGAGCGCGGCAACGCCCCGGCGGGGCGGTACGGCTGGCCGTGGCCCTCGGGCGCCCGGCGCCGCACTCAGCTGCTCACCTGCACAGCCTTCCTACTGCTGCTCGCGTCGTGCGCCTCCCCCATCACCACCGACCTCGAGGATGACGAGACCTTCACCCGTCCCCTGCTGGGCGCCTTCGTGCCGTCCGGCGTGTGGAGCGACCTGGCGGAGCTGAAAGAGCTGGAGAGCATGGTGGGCGGCGAGTTCGACGTGGGCCACTGGTACACCTCCTGGGATCACCCTTACGACCCCGTACCCGTGAACGACCTGCTGGAGCACGGCCGTATCCCGCTGGTGAGCTGGCAGTCCCAGGGGCGGGAGGTAGCCGACATCGCCGCCGGCCGCTACGACGACTACGTGCGTGAGTGGGCCCGGCAGGCGGCCAGCGTGCCAGGGACGCTGTACGTGCGACCCTTCCCCGAGATGAACGGAGACTGGGTGCCCTGGCACGGCGACCCGGACAACCTCAGGCTGGCCTGGCGCCGGCTGGTGGAGCTGTTCCGGGAGGAGGGCGCTCACAACGTCCGCTGGGTCTTCAGCCCCAACGTGACGGACGAGCCGCGCACCGCCGAGAACCGCATGGAGAACTACTACCCGGGCCGGGAGTACGTGGACGTGCTGGCCCTCGACGGCTACAACTGGGGCGATACCCGGCCTTACATCGGCTGGCGGACCTTCGAAGAGGTCTTCGCCAGCGGCTACGGGCGGGTGGCCGCCCTGGGCCCTCAGCCCGTGTGGATAGCCGAGGTGGCCTCCACCGAACATGGCGGCGACAAGGCCGCGTGGATCCGCGACATGCTCAGCTCCACCAGGTTCGGGCGCCTGGAGGCCATCATCTGGTTCAACGAGAACAAGGAGACCGACTGGCGCATCGAGAGCTCCCTAGCCTCCGCCGAGGCGTTCCGCCAGTGGTTCGAGTGGCGCGACGGACGGACCGCAGAGGAGCCCGACGCCGGAGGACCACACGGCCCTGCCGAGGACACGACCCGGACGGCCAGCCTCACCTCCGGATGAGGGGCGCCGGCAGCGCGCTGCACCCGGGCGTCCCGCCACGCAGCGCGCCCGCCTTCGTGACGCTGGTCTGGCTCACCGTGCTGGCCCTCATGGGTCCGGCCGCCGCCCAGACCGCCACCTACGCCCCGTATCCGGCGGAAACGGAGATACCCCCGGTCTTCCCCAGCGAGGTGGCCTACCGACTGGAGGTCCTGGCGGACGAACTGCCGGTGCCCGTAGCTGTCACCCCCCTGGACGACGGCAGCGGCCGCCTCCTGCTCGTGTCCTTGCTGGGCCGCGTATGGCTGCTGGAAGGGTACGAGATGCGGCCGGAGCCTTTCCTGGACCTGGCCGCCCGGGTCACGGGCCTGCAGGGCGAGCAGGGGCTATTCAGCGTGACCCTGGAGCCCGCCGGCTCGTCCGGCTCCGTCTCCACCAGCCGGAGGATAGTGGCCGCCTTCACGGAAGCGGGCAGCGGCGACCTGCTGGTGGCCGCCTACCCCTTGGCCCCGGACCTGAGCGGGGCCGACTGGACCGCGGAAGACGAGATCCTGCGCGTGGAGATGCCCGAGCCGTTCCACCACGGTGGGCAGGTGGCGTTCGGGCCGGACGGCATGCTGTACGTGAGCGTGGGCTCGGGCGAGATCAGCACGGAGCGCCTCCACCACACACCGGCTCCGTCACAGGACCCCACCAGCCTGCTCGGCAAACTGTTGCGCCTGGACCTCGACCGCCAGCCCTACGACGTGCCGCCGGACAACCCGCTCACGGCCAGCAGCGACCCCGCTGCGGCCAGCGCCGGGGCGCGCCCGGAGATCTGGGCCAGCGGTTTCCGCAACCCCTGGAAGTTCACCTTCGGCCCGGCCGGCGAGCTCTACCTGGCGGACGTGGGCGCGGACCGCTGGGAGGAGGTGAACCTCGTGGAGAAGGGCGGCAACTACGGCTGGCCCGCACGGGAGGGCAGCGAGTGCTTCATCTTCCCGGACATGGCCGCCTACGTGGACCCCAACTGCCTGTCGGACGTCTTCGAGGATCCGCTCGTGGCCTACGCGCACCTGCGCCTCGACCCGCAGGGCGGCCAGGCCGTCACCGGCGGCACCGTGGTGGCCGATCCGGCACTGCCGGAACTTGAGGGACGCTACGTCTACGGCGACTTCGTGACGGGCCGCGTATGGTCCTACGACCCGCAGCTGCGGCGCGTGGAGTTGCTTCTGGAGACGGGGGTAGCCATCAGCGACATTAGCAGCGGGGCGAACGGCGAGCTCCTGGTGCTGGGCATAGGCGGCAGCCTGAGCAGGGTGGTGCACGCCGACTGAGCGTAAGGGCGGCCCGCCCGCGGCCGGGCCGGCGAACCGGGTGCCGCGGGGTCCTTACCGCACGGCGGGCAACGACACGGTGTTGTTGCCCATGTCGTACAGCTTCTCCGTGATGTCGGAGTAGAAGTCGCCATCGTCGATGCCGAAGCTCTCGATCAGGGTGCCGGTCATCAGGTAGGCCGGCCCCAGGCCGAGCTCGCCGGCCTTCACCAGGCTGTAGACGTCGAGTAGCGCGCGTTCCTGGTCGGTGAGAGCGGACGGATCCTGGTGGTAGGCCGCGAAGGCGTGGCGCAGGGCGTCCACCGTCTCGACCAGCCCGTCCAGGGCGGTGACCAGCTCCGCATGCACGGGGTTCAACCCTGCGCGCTGCACGCCCTCGAGCGGGTTGATGTAGCGGGCGTAGGCGTAGCGGTCGTCCTCGCCTTTGGGTTGGGCGCGGGCCCAGGCCAGCTTGGCGGCGCCGGCGCAGATGGAGAAGTCCGGATCGAACACGCTGAACCGCTCGGCGAACATGCGGGGGTTGGCGAAGCGCGAGCGCGGATCGGTGGAGATGCTGCGCAGCAGCGTCAGCGCGTCGCCCGTGACTTGAGACAGGCCCAGGTCCTCCGTGGGCCCCACCGCCAGCGGATCCAGGTACGACTCGTTTATCAGCACCTGCAGCAGCAGGCGGGGCGGTACGTCGTAAGCGGTGGCGGCCTCCTCCAGGTGCGCAGCAAGAGGAACCAGGCGGGCGAGCACCAAGCGCTGCCAGTAGGTCAACGGCTGGTACAGGGCGGCGTCACCGCTGAGCAGGCGGCGCTCCGCGGCCGGCGTGGCGGTGAAGCCCACACTGCAGTACGCGGAGAGGTGACGCGAGTCCGCCTCGCCAAGCTCGCCCACCACAGGGGCACCCGTGGTCGACTCCTCCTCCGGCGCCGGCCCGGCCCCCGTTACGGGCTCGCCGCCGGGGGCACCGTCCGCCCGCCGGTGGTGGGAGGAAAGCTCCAGGTCCCCCGCGCCGCCTGCGAGTTCACCGGCCAGGTCTGCACTAAGCTCGCCGGGCTCCACCATCCGGAGCACCGGCACGACGGGCAGATCCACGAACTCCTCGGCCACCAGCGCCGGCGCCGCGTGGATCAGCTGCCATGTCTCCTTGTAACCGGGCCGCACGGCGTTGGCCACCAGCACGGCGCCCATGAAGAAGCTCACGGCGCTGAGCGTCAGGACGGTGCTCACGGCCGCGACGCGCCGGCCCACCGCCTGGGACGCCACGGCGCGCGGCCTCTCCCAGGTGATGGTCACCCGCGGATCCACCTCGCGCGGCCCGAACGCCTTGGGCGCCACACGCGTGAAGCCCACCACGTAGGCCACGACGTTGAACGGTCGCAGCGTGAGGAGCGGCACGGCGGACCTGAACACCCCGCCTAGCGTGGTCCGAACCAGCCGCCAGCCCCGTTCGCCCCGGCTGCGGGCCAAGCGCCTGAAGCCCAGCGCCACCAACATGATGGTGACGATGAGATCGAAGCCCACCCAAGCTCCGAGGCCGGTGAGCGCGGTGCCGTAACCGGGCAGAGCGGTAGAGATGCCCAAGGCCACGGGCAGTAGCAGCAGAACCAAGGCGATGCCGAAGAGGTTCTCGAACTGAGCGCTGAAGGCAGCGAAAGACACGTTCGCCCTCAGGCCCTTGCGCCCCTGACCGTTACGCGTACCTGCCCCCTCCCCCGCACCCCGCAGTCGCTTGACGGCGTTCTCGACCCCACCGCCGTTCCAGCGCTCCACCTGCCGCATGTAGCCCGGCACGCTGACGGGGTCCTCCGTGTACATCTGGGCGCCGGGCACGAAGCGGGCGGTGGGACCGCGGCGCAGCACGATCTGGTCCTGCGCGTCCAAGCTCTCCGAGAAGTCGACCAGGCCCTCGGCCGTCCGCAGTTTGAACCCGCGGCTACGCAGGTCGGCCACCGTGAGGCGCTCCTCCGTGGTCTCACCGTTCTGCACCTGCAGGGTGAAGTCGTGGTCCTCGGTGAGGGTGTCGGCCGGCATGGGGAAGCTGCTTCGCCGAGCGGCGAAGCCGCAGCCCACCACGGTGTAGAGGCGGGAGTTGCCCAGCATGGCGCTGCGGCCCACGCGCGCCGTCTGGCCTGAGCGCAGCAGCGCTGCCACGGCGTACTCGCCTGAGCGGGCGCGTGAGATGTGAGAGGCAACCGACCCCTCCGCGGGCAGCGACATGACGGCCCCGGACTGCAGGGCGCTGTCCTCGATGACGTAACGCCAGCGTCCTTGGTGCTTCTCACGCCGCAGGCGGTAGAACTCGTCCTTAAGTCGCTCCAGGAAGGTGGGCGCGAAGATGGTGTCGCCGTCCACGACGAGCACCCGCTCCGAAGACACGTAACGGCCGCCCGTGATGAGGTTGATGCTGTCCGCTTTCGAGATGGGCTGCGCGTGCTCCAGGATCACCACGGCCGGGCCGGCCTCTCGGTACCAGCGCTGGACGCTGCCTCCGAAGTCGGCAGCGGGACCCGAGTAGACCCGGGTGAAGCCGTGCTCCGTCAGCTTGGCGCGCACCACCGCCCCTGTGTCGTCCGTGCCGCCGTTCACGCTCACGGCCAGCTCGTCAGGGGGTTCGGACTGTCTTAGAAGCGAGTCCAGCGCGGCTCCGGCACTGGCCGCCTCGTTGAACATGGGAGAAGCCACAGCCACCCTGTCGCTACCGCGTACCGGTAGGCTCCTGTCCGGTACGAAGCTGAGTAGCGCGTTGGCGAGAACCGTGGGCATGGCCAGCAGGCCAGGGATCACAGGCAAGGTTCTACCGTTCCGTCGGCATCCAGATTTCTCCCGTTTCGATGCCGCTCTCCCGCATAAGTGTACATGCCGGACGGCCGTGAACACCATGCTGGACGTCAGGCCACGCACAACTAGGTGCTTGCGGCACTCGTGAGACTAGTGAACGATCGATTAACGAACCCACCATGGAAGGTGTGTCCGCTGTGTGCCGTAGTGCACAGTTCCTCTGCTAAAGTACGTCGGTCCGGAGGTGCAGATGATCCTGCACATCAGCGGCAAGGTAGCGACCCTCGGGCTGGTACTAGCCGCTCTCATCACAGCTTTCAGTGCTCCCAGGAGCGAACCGGCGGTCGAGGTACCTCTGCAGATCAACCCCACCGCTGTCGTGACGAACAGCACCCGAGTTCTCCCCGACTACCACGCCGCCTTCCAGGGTCCCGAAGCCAACCCGCGGTACGTTCTCCGCGCGACCGGCTACAACTCCCTGGAGAGCCAGACCGACTCCACGCCGTTCATCACGGCCACGGGCGCGCGCACGCGTTTCGGCGTAGTGGCAGTGAGCCGCGACCTGCTCGGCACCGACCTGCCTTACGGCTCGCTGGTGCGCATCCGTGACCTGGGCGCGTACCACACCGGCAACGGCGTGGGCGCCTTCCAGTCGCTGCTGGACGGGCAGCAGATCTTCGTGGTCGAGGACACCATGCACCCGCGCAAGAGCCGCCAGCTCGACGTCTGGTTCGAGCGTTACGACACGGCGGTCAACTGGGGCGTTCGCAAGGTCGAAGTGGAACTGGTGCGCTACGGGCGCGACGGTCCCGAGCTGCTCCCTTCGGTGGCCTCGGACTTCGACGCCACGCCCGTGCTCGTAGCATCACGCTGACGCGATAACCTAGCCGGGTGCGCTCCCTCGTACCCTACCTAGCCTGGCGGCACGTCAGGCGCCGCGGCTTGCAGTCCGGCATCACCGTACTGGGCGTGGCCGTGGGCGTCATGGTGCTCATCGTGGCGCTGTCCCTCACCAACGGCTTCATAGACGAACTCATCAGCAGCACCCTCCGCGCCACTCCGATGGTGACCCTGCAGAGTTACATCGCGGGCGACGTCCTGCCCGACGACCGCGAACTACTGGCCGACTTAGGGCGTCAACCCGAGGTGGTGGCCGCCGCTCCGATGCTGACCGGCCAGGCGCTCATCGCCAGGCGCGCGAGCGCCTCGCTGGGCGTCTCTGGCCGGCAGGGTTACACGCAGATCCTGGGTATCGAACCGCACCTGGAGACCGAGGTCCTCGACCTCGAGGTCATCGCGGAGCAGGCCGAGGCGCTGGCGCAGGAGGGCGGCATCATCCTCGGTGCCTCCCTCGCGCAGCAACTGGGCGTGTTCCGTGGCGACACCATCATGCTGCGCGACATCAGCGGCGCAACCTCCCAGTTCGAGGTGGTGGGCACGTTCCGGGTGGGCAACGAGCTGATCGACGCCGTGACCTCCTACATGTCGCTGGCCAACCTGCAGACGTACCTGGGACAGGAGAACGCCATAACCGGCTACCACGTGCGCCTGGAGGACCCCACCCGCGCCCACGAGGTAGGGCTCGATCTGGCCGACCGTTACTCGCTGAGGCCCGTGTCCTGGGAGGGCATGTTCGGCAGCCTGGTCAGCCAACTCAGGTTGCAGAAAGCCGTCATCAGCGTGGTGGTGTTCCTCATCGTGCTGGTGGCCGCCCTGGGCATCACCAACATCCTGGTGCTCACGGTGGCCGAGAAGACCGAGGAGATAGCCATAATCCGCGCCCTGGGCGCCACCGAGAAGCAGGTGCTCTCCGTGTTCACGCTGGAGGGCCTGATCCTCGGGGGCAGCGGCACCATTCTCGGCGCGCTGCTGGGCCTCCTGGTCAGTACGTACTTCAGGCTGCAGCCCTTCCCCCTACCCGGCGACCTCTACTTCATCACGCAGCTGCCCGTGGAGGTTCAGGCGTTCGACGTGCTGTGGGTCTGCGGCGTGTCGCTGGCGACCAGCGTCATAGCGGGACTCATCCCCGCCAGGCGCGCCGCGCGGCTCGACCCGGTGGCAGTGCTGCGCTGATGGCTTACGGCGGCCGCAGGGAGCGCAAGCCCAAGCCGTTCACCAAGGAACGCGCCTGGAACTACCTGCTCTTCCTGCTCAGCCGGCGTTCGTACACGGTGGCGGAACTGCGCGAGCGGCTGCTGCGCCGCGGACTACCGGAAGAGGAAGCCGAACCTTTGCTCGAGCGACTGGCGGAGCTGCGGCTGGTCGACGACGCGCTTTACGCCGAACAGTACGTGAGCTCGCGCAAGGAAGCGCGCGGCCGGATCCTCATCCGCCAGGAACTGCGCCGCAAGGGGGTGGAACCCGAGCTGGTGGACAGCGAGGTGGAGGAACTGACGCCCCAGCAGCAGGCGGACGCCGCCACGGCCCTGCTGGAGAAGAACGCGTGGCGCTACCGCCCGCCGGACGCCACAGAGGATGACGCGGCCCGGAGTGAGGACGACGCGGCACGCTTCGCTCGGCGCGAGCTGGTCTACAAGGCGCGGGCCAAGGCCTTCGGCTTCCTAGCCCGGCGGGGCTTCGCCGCCGACGCGGCCTCGGCGGCGCTGGAGCGCGTGGGCTGGTTCGACGATGACGACTGAGTGGCCCAGCGACCCGTCGGACGCCGCCCCGCTGCGGGCCATCGTCGGCTTCCGGCGGGACGAGGAGGGTCACTGGGTAGCGGAACTGGAGTGCGGCCACACGCAGCACGTGCGCCACGACCCGCCGCTGGTGGAGCGCACCTGGGTGCTGACGCCCGAGGGGCGCGCCACGCGGCTCGGGGCGCAGCTAGCCTGCGTCAAGTGCCGCGACGGCGTGCCGCCCTGATCTCCGCAGCCGCCTTGATTATGGGGGCCTTACTCGGCTAAAGTGACTAGTTGCGTCGGGGCGTAGCGCAGCCTGGTAGCGCACATCGTTCGGGACGATGGGGTCGGAGGTTCAAATCCTCTCGCCCCGACCACAGAGGCGGGGCCCTACGGGGCCCCGCCCCTCTCTTACCGGGCACCCTCTCGCGACCCAGGCTTCAGTCCAGCACCGCCAGCGTGCAGCGCGACACGCAGACCAGACGCTGGTCCTCGTCCCTGATCTCCACGGACCACACCTCGGTGCTGCGGCCGCGGTGGAGGGGCTGACCCACCGCCGTCACGACGCCGCTACGCACGGCACGCACGTGGTTGGCGTTTATCTCGAGACCCACCACCCTCTGCACCTTGCCGTCAGGCAGCAGGCAAGCGCCGATGGAGGCGACCGTCTCGGCCAGCGCCACGGAGGCGCCCCCGTGGAGGAGTCCGTAAGGCTGCAGCTGCGCTGGGCCCACCGGCATACTGGCCACAACGTGGCCGGGCCGGGCCTCCCTCACCTCGATCTGCAGGGCCTCGAGTAACGTACCCTCCATGGTGCCCAGGAAGAGTTCCGCGTCCACACCGCCCCTGCGGGCCGCCGCTCTCTCCAGCGGGGCGCCACCGGCTTCACCTTCGCTTCCGTTCATGGCACCACGATACGCCCCTCGCGTAACATCGAGAACGGCGTGAGCGAACACCCGGACGTACCGAACCGACCCCAAGTGGAGACACGCGCTGCGACCAGCGCCCCGCGGCCCCCTGCCGCCGCAGTGGGCTGGTTCAGCGCCGTGATACTTGGCGTGCTGCTGGGCGCAGGCCCCAGCGTACTGGCGCTGCTCTCGCGCTTCGGGCCCACCCCGGTGGAGAGCATCCCGCTCCTCGCGGTGGCGCTATTCGGCCTGCTGTTCGTAGGCGGTATCTACGACGTAACGGCGCCTTACGGCGCCCGCCAGCGCCGCCGGCGCATCTCTCTCCTGGGGCTCGTGGCGCTGCTCAGTGCAGCGGTGGCCACCCTCTTCCCCCTCGGTGAGTGGCGTTACCTGCTGGCGCCGTTGGTGGCGGTGGTGCTCAGCCTCGGGCTGCTGCGTTACGCCGGCCGCCGGGCAGGGCTGCTGGCGGCGGGGCTCGTGTACGTGGCAGCGACGCTGCTGGCCAACTTCACGCTGGACAGCTTCATACCGCTGGGCGACTTCTTCCTGGTGAACGTGGGCACCCTCTTCTTCGGCATGACCTTCACGCAGCGCGACCGCCTGCACCGTTACGGTCGCCGCGTCGTGTACGGCATGATCCTCTTAGCGGCCACGGCCAACGTGCTCCTGGCCGCGTCGCTCGGCACGCCCCTGCGCTTCGTGGTGGTGAGCTTCGTGACCATCCTGCTGGCCGAAGCGGCCGACACCGAGGTTTACCAGCGGCTGCTGGAGCGGCGCTGGCTGGTGCGGGTGGCGTCCTCCAACGCGGTCAGCGCGCCCCTCGACACCGTGCTCTTCACGCTGCTGGCCTTCTGGGGGCAGTCGTACGCCACCGCGGGCTGGATGACGCAGGTGATAGTCACCGACGTGCTGGTGAAGTACCTGGCCGGCATGCTGGCGGCGTTCGGCATGCTGGCGCTGCTGCGCTCCGTGTGGCCGCAGGCGCGCATGGGCGACGTGCCGCCGTTGGCCGACCCCGCCAGCAGCACAGGCGAGGGGCCGAGGCGCGCCTGATACCCTGACGGCAGTTCCAGGCGCCCGTTCCGGGCCGCCCCTATTGAAAGGTGAACCATGACGTTCGATGAGTTGCCCGCCGCCGTAGGCCGCACGTTCGGCCCCTCCGACTGGATCACCGTCGACCAGGAGCGCATCGACCACTTCGCCGACGCCACGCTGGACCCGCAGTGGATCCACGTGGACCCCGAGCGCGCCGCCGCAGGGCCTTTCGGCACCACCGTGGCCCACGGCTACCTCACCCTGTCCCTGCTGGTGCACATGGTGCAGAACCTGGGCATCCTGCCGGAGAGCGCTCAGCTCGTCGTCAACTACGGCCTGGACAAGGTGCGCTATCCGGCCCCTGTGCCCTCCGGCTCACGCGTGCGGTGCCGCGCCGAGGTGAAGGGAGCCGAACCCAAGGGCGAGGGCCGTCTGCTCCTGACCCTCGCCTGCACGGTCGAGGTGGAGGGCAGCGGAACACCGGCACTGGTAGCGCAGGTGCTCTACCTCGTGATCGCCTGAACCGGAGCGGCCGTCCCCTCCTCCACCAGCCGGGCTATGCCGAGCGCCAGCTCCTCCTCGCCCGGGCGCGTGACGATCATGCAACTGGTGGGGAGCTCACCGGGGGCGCCCCACACGGGCACGCTGGCGGCGGGGCTGGCGAGGATGTTGAAGGCCGCCGTGTTGCGCAGTATGAGGCGGTTGGCCTCGAAGTAGGCGGCGTCCTCGGCAAGTTCCTCGATGAACGGCGGCAGCTGCGGGATGGTGGGGGCCAGGATGGCGTCCACGCCGGCCAGTTCCGGCCAGAAGCGGCGTCTGAGGTCCGCCCGGGCGTAGCGAAGGCGGATGTAGTCGGCTGAAGGCCGATCGCCGAACTCCTTAACCCGGCCCAGCACACGCGGGTCGAAGTCGGCCTCCCGGGCGGTGAACTCCCGCTCGTACTGCGCCCACGCCTCGTGGCTGGAGAAGCTGCCGTAGCGGCCGTAGAGCTCGTTGACCTCGGTGAGTAGCGGCAGCGGTGCCTGGCGCACCTCGTGACCCAGCCGCTCGAAGAGCTCGAGCGCCGCGCGGAAGCCTGCCGCCGTGGGCTCGTCCAGGTCGTCCTGCAGCAGTGTGGTGGGGACCAGCAGCCTGAGCTTGCCGCTGGGCCGCTGCAGCGCCCGGTACGGCTCGGCCGCCATGGCCAGGTAGAGCGCCCAGGTGTCGTCCACCGTGCGCGCCATGGGTCCCAGCGTGTCGAGCGTGGTGGAGAGTGCGGTGGTGCCCTCGGTGGGCAACCGCCCGTCGGTGGTCTTGAGACCCACGATGCCGTTGGCGGCGGCCGGTATGCGCACGCTGCCGCCCGTGTCGGAGCCCACGGCGGCCACGGCCAGGCCGGCCGCCACGGCCACGCCCGAACCCGAGGACGAACCGCCCGGCACGCGGCGCGCGTCCAGCGCGGAGCCCGGGGTGCCGAAGTGCGGGTTCAGGCCCAGGCCCGAGTAGGCCAGCTCCGTCATGTTGGTGCGGCCCAGGAAGACGGCGCCGGCCGCGTCCAGGCGGGCAGCCACCGGACTATCGGCCTCGGCCGGCTGTCGCTCCGCCAGCACCTTGGAGCCCGCGGCGCTGACCTCACCGGCGGTGTCCACCAGGTCCTTGATGGCTATGGGCACGCCCTGTAGCGGCCCCAGGTGGACGCCAGCCTGGAACTGGCGGCGTGCCGAGCGCGCCTGGCGCAGGGCGCGCTCCTCCATGAGAACCCGGTAGATCTTCTCTCCGTCCGTATGTGCACGTACGGCGGTGAGGTGCGCTTCTGTCACCTGTACAGGATCGAGTTCCCCGCTCCTGTACCCCTCCGCCATTTCCAGCAGCGTCAAGGAGGTCGACTTGTCAGACATGGAGCATGCTACCGCGGGTCGCCGCTGTAACGCCGCCCGGTAGTAGACTCAGGGCATGCAGCGCACCAAGGCCGAACTCGAAGCGATGAGCCACGACGACCTCGTTAGCCGCGTGCTGGAACTGCAGGAGATGCTGCGCGAGGGCCTGGCGGTGAGGGCCTCGCTCCACGCCGTGTTGAACACCGTGCTCAACGCCAAGAGCGAGGAGGTGGCGCGCTTCGCCGAGGCGCCGGACGCCACCCTCGACCCCGAGGAACTGGAACTTAAGCGGGCCTGGGCCGCCGCCCGGCACGCCGTCAGCAACCCGCTGGGCGCGGCGCGCAAGCGCGCGCAGAGCGCCTGAGGCGGACCCTCAGCCCGGCCCAGCCTGGTTCTTCCAGGACGCCAGGCTCCCGCTCCGCGTGAAGCGCGAAGGCGCCACGCTGGCCGACTCGAGCGGTATGGAGTCCACCTGCAGCGCCCCCACGGAGCCCAGCAGCTCCACGATCTCCTCCAGCTTCTCGTAGAAGATGGCCACCAGGGCGCCCTCGGCCACCTGGTCCAGTAGGCGCTCCAGGGCCTGGCGGGCGCTGGGCTCAATGTCCACCCGGGTGGCGGGCGCGCTCGCCTCTATGGCCTCGCGCATCATGCGCGCCACCTCGCCCGGCTGGCGGCCCCTCAGGTCATCGTCCTCCCGCAGAACCACGTGGGGGAAGGCGGCGCCGGCGGCCCTACCCAGGTTCCTGATCAGGTCGTCGGAGCGGTCGCCCGGTACACCGACGATGCCCGTGAGCGGGCCGTTCCAGCCCGCCAGCAACTGGCCGGCCGCGCGCACGGCCGCCTCGTTGTGCCCGTAGTCCACGAACACGTAGCCGCGCCCGTGGGCGTACACGTTGCCGCGCCCGGAGTTCTGGTGGCTCCTGAAGGTGGTCAGGCCGGTGGCCACCTCCTCGCGCGTCGCGCCCAGCGCGCGGGCAGCGGCCGCGGCGGCCAGCACGTTCTGCACCTGGAAGCGGGCGTGGCCCTTCATGGTGAGGGGCACGTCCACCACCCGCACCAGTGAGTGCTCCAGGCCGTTCTCCATCTCCACGATCCAGCCGTCGCGCACGAAGTAACCGCGGCCACCGCCGTAGAGGTGGGCGGCCAGCGGTGCGGAGGACGGGTCCTCAGCGAAGAGGACCAACTGCAGGCGGCTGACGTCCACGCGCTCTAAGTCGCGGACCTTGAGGCTGCCCTCGTCCTCCGCGTTCAGCACCAGCACCCCGCCGTCCTTCACGCGCTCCGCCACCAGCGACTTGATCCAGAGCAGGTCCTCCACCGACTCCAGGCCGTCCTGGCCCAGGTGGTCGGCGCTGACGTTGGTGATCACGCCCACGTCGGCCCAGTCGAATCCGAGGCCGCGGCGCAGGATGCCGCCGCGCGCCGTCTCCAGCACGGCCACTTCCACGGTGGGGTCGGAGAGCACGCTCCTGGCGGAGGCCGCCCCCGTAAGGTCGCCCTTGCGCACCAGGTCCGCGCCTATCTGTATGCCGTCCGTGCTGGTCAGCCCCACCTTCTTGCCGCCCACGCCGGCCAGGTGCCCCACCAGCCGGGCCACCGTGGTCTTACCGTTGGTGCCGGTGATGGCGCAGATCGGGATACGCGACTGCGTGCCCGGCGGGAAGAGGCCGTCGACTATCGCGCCGCCCACGTCGCGCGGCTGCCCCTCGCTGGGCGCCACGTGCATGCGCAAGCCAGGCGAGGCGTTGAGCTCCAGGATCCCCCCGTCGAGCGGCTGGCTGATGTCGCTGGTGACCAGGTCCACGCCGCAGATGTCGAGACCAACCAGCGCCGCGGCCCGCTCGCACACGCGCTGCGTGGCGGGATGAACCACGTCGGTCACGTCGACGGCGGTGGCGCCCGCCGAGAGGTTGGCGTTGGCGGTTAGCACGACGCTCTCGCCCTGCTCGGGCACGCTCTCGAGGTTCAGGCCGGAGCGTCCCAGGAACTCCCGGAGGGCGTCGTTCTTCTTCACCTTGGTGAGGGGCAGCTCGTGGTCTTCCCCGCGCAGCGGGTCTCCGTTCAGCTCGTCTATCAGCTCCGAGATGGTCCTCTTGCCGTCCCCCTGCACCGTGCTGGGCCGGCGTTCGCTGGCGGCAACCATCCTGCCGTTCACCACGAGGAGCCGGTAATCGCGTCCCTTCATTTCCTCCTCGATGACGACCACGCCGCAGCGGGACACGGCCTTCTCGAAGGCGGCCTTGAGCTCGTCCTCGCTCGTCACGCCGAGGGTGATGTCCTTGCCCTTGTTGCCGTCCAGCGGTTTGACCACCACGGTGGCGCCGATCTCGCGGAAGAGCTCGAGCGCCTCCTCCAGGGACCGGGCAGCGCCGCCGTAAGGCACCGGCACACCCGCCTCGTGCAGCACGGACTTGGTGCGCGCCTTGTCACCCACCGTGTCCACCGCGATGATGCTCGTCCTGTCCGTCACGGCCGCTTCGACCAGCCGACGCCTCTTGCCGTAGCCCAGCTGCAGCAGGTTGCCATCATCCAGCCGGCGCCAGGGGATGCCCCGGTTCTGCGCTGCCTTCACGATGGCGGCGGTGCTGGGACCCATGTCCTTGTCGGCACTGATGGTCCGGTAGCGCTGCAGCACCGGCTGAACGTCGAACTGCCGCCCACTTAGCAGGTGCTCCACCAGATCCACCGCTTGACGTAGGAGGTACGCCATGCCGTGCTCCGAACGGAACCGGACGGCCACGTTGTAGACGCCGTGCCTGCCCGCGGCGCGAGTCTTGCCGTGCGTAGCCGTGCTGCCCATCATGCTTTCCAGCTCGACTGCCACGTGCTCCACTACATGGCCGAAGTATGTGCCTTCCATCATCCGGTCCACGAACCCGCCGGGCCGGCCCAAGGAGCAGTGGTGCTCCTGCAGCCCAGGCAGGAGCTGAAGCAGCCGTTCGATGAAGCGCGGGTGCTCGGCGGTCGTGGTGGAGGCCAGGTCTTCTAGATCAAGCTCCATCAGGAGCATGGGTTTGTGGTGGTAGACGTTGGGGCCACCGAGCGTGCGTATGTCGTAGATCCGCATCTGGATGCCTTTCCGGTCCGCGGAGCGGACCCACGCGCCTTGCCTTACCTATTTCTTATAGGGAGAGAGGGCATGAGGAGTGTGCACATTACCCACGGCCTGATTAGTAGCGCGTGACAGAATCGCGTACTAAGGCAGCCAGGGGCCCCGAGCACGTCCGGGGCGCGCCCTAGACTTCTCGTCCCTCATGCGGAAAGGGGCCTTGATGGCAAGCGGCGAAAAGCCGAAACGCGGCCAACTCCTTCTCATCGGCGGGGCGGAGCGCCGGAGCGAAGACAGCGAGATCCTCCGGCATTTCGTCAAGGAGGCGGGCGGCGAGCAGGCCCGCATACTCGTCTGCGCCGCCGCCACCCGCGAGCCGCAGCGCGCCCTGCCGCAGTACAAGAAGGTGTTCGAGGCCCTGGGCGCCGCGGACGTGGCCACCGCCACGCTGGACGACCGCCACTACGCCAAGGACGAGATGGAGGCCCTGGAGGGCGCTACGGCGCTCTTCTTCACGGGCGGCGATCAGTTCCGGCTCACCACCCTGATCTCCGGCACGCCGTTCGGCGAACTCATCCGCGAACGGCACAACAGCGGCAACTTCCTGATAGCGGGCACCAGCGCGGGTGCCACGGCCATGGGCACCGCCATGATCCTGAGCGGCCCGGGCGGCGGCAGCGTGCGCCGTTCGGATGTGCGCGTGGGACTGGGCCTGGGCTACCTGCGGGACGTGATGATAGACACGCACTTCAACGAGCGAGGCCGCTCGTACCGCTTCCTCACCGTGTTCGCCATGAACTCGCAGACGCTGGCGCTGGGCATCGACGAGGACACGGCGGTAGACATCCGCTTGGGCGGTGAGTACCGCGTGCTGGGCTCGGGCGCGGTGACGATCTTCGACGGCCGCATCGATTACACCAACGCCGCCGACGCGGCGGATGACGAAGTATTGGCCGTTTCCGGCGTGAAGGTGCACGTGCTGCCCCGCGGCTTCGGCTTCGACCCCAAGGAGATGAAGATGCTGCTGCCGAACGGGCAGGCGCCGGCGAGGGCGGACTGAGGACCAGGCGCCGGGGGAACTCGTTCGCTGCCCGGCGCGGGGGTAACTTCAGGGGGTATGGATAAGGAGAGCCCGCCCTAGCGCCGATGCTGCTTGCGTCTAGGACGGGCTTTCTCGTGGCTCGGCGGGTAGGATTCGAACCTACGACCAACCGGTTA
>CAYXUE010000035.1:0-26410 GCA_964467885.1 uncultured bacterium
GCGAGACCGTCACGCGCGCACTGAAGGCGCTGGAGGGCGAAGGCGTCATAGAGACCCGGCCGAAGGAAGTGTTCATCACCGATCCCCAAGGCCTGGAGGAGATCCTGCACGGCATCCGCTGACAGCTAAGCAGTTCGGGGCGCTGCCGCGTTCCACTCGGGCGCGCGGCCCAGTTTGCGGCTGAGCCTCTCCGTCAACCGCAGCTTCACCAGGGGCCAGTCCAGGTCCGTTACGGAGTAGACGACGGTGTCGCGTACGTAGCCGTCGCCCGCCACCTGATGGCGTCTGAGGATCCCCTCCAGCCTGGCCCCCAGCGCCTCTATGGCGCGCTGCGAGCGCAGGTTGCGCGTGTCCGTGTGGAGCTGCACTCGGTGCAGCTGGAGGCTCTCGAAGGCGAAGCGCAGCAGCAGGAACTTGCAGTCCAGGTTGATGCCGCTGCGGAAGAGCTTCGGGTCGTACCAGGTGAAGCCGAGCTCGCAGCGCCTATGACCGAAGTCGACCTCGCTCAGGCGGGTCATGCCCACCACCCTCCCTGACTCCAGCAGCACCACTGCTACCGGATGGCCGGTGCCGTCGGCGCGCTGACGCAGCGCCTTCGAGAAGTAGGCGTGCGCCTGTGATTCGTCCGTGGGCGTGGACGTGAGCCGGAACTCCTCCGTGTGCTGCAGGGCCAGCTCGGTCAGGGGGGCGACGTGCTCACGCCGCAGGGGCTCCAGGCGCACTAGCACGCCCGGCAGGGTGTCGTCGCTGGGAAGCGACGCGCCCTGTGCGCCCGCAGCCGGGGTCTTCCCCGCTTGCGTCATCCCCGCCTGTGGAAGGCGTGTTCCGAAGCGTGCTGTTCCGGTTTCTCGAAGTCCAGTTCGTAGGGCACGATCTCCGCATGGTCCACCAGTCGCTGTACGCCGGCTATGCTGCCGATCACCACGCCGTGTGTGACGACCACCAAGGTGCCGAAGTGCCGGTAGCGCTTGAGGACCCCCAGCACGCGGTTGCGCACCTCCTCGAGGGACTCCCATGGCTCACCTTCCGCCGCCGGCGCGCGGCCGTCGAAGCTGCGGCTGGCGCGCTCGATGACGTTGGGGTCCAGTTCGAGCGTGGGGTCCTTCTGCGGCAGCCATTCGTGCAGGTCGTGCTCGACGTAGAGCGGCTTGTTCATGGCGCGGCTCAGCAGCGCCGCTGACTCCAGCGCTCGGGTGAACGTGGAGCAGAGGATGGCCTCCGCCTCCTGCAGGCGGAAGTCGCGAGCTATGGTGTCTATCTGCAGGCGCCCTAGAGGCGTGAGGGGAGCGAAGTCCTTGGCCCAGCCACGAGCTCCTCGCGCCTCGACCGACTCCCAATCGGTTTCCCCATGCCTAACGAAGAAGAGCTTCACTTGTCAGCCCGTTCCGGTGCAGACAGCGGGCCGGGGCAGAAGAGGGGTGTTCGCATTCGGTCTTGTCCTCCGCTGGCGCCTTTCCCCCGGTAGCCCCCGTACCTTGGTGCCCCTACACTACCCGGCGAGCGCGCTGGGAACAGGCTAGCAACAGCCCGGAACGGAGGCTGTTCGAATGTTTACTTGGCCTCCCTCCCGACGGGGGTCACCGCGCATCCGGGGGTAAGATGTTGCCTGCTGATGGACTTCCCTACCGTTTACCGCAACCTGATGCTCACCACCGCCGACGCACCACCGGTCCGCAACTTCCTGACCCGTTACGGCTGGCGGTTAGGCGTTGGCCGTTTCGTGGCGGGCCAGGACCTACAGTCCGCCCTCCCGGCCCTGCGCAAGTTGGAGGAGAGCGGCCGGCTCATCCTGCTGGACGTCCTGGGGGAGTTCGTCTCCACCGAGGCGGAGGCGCGCGCCACGGCCGACCGCATCGAGGCGTCGGTCAGGGAAGCGGCTGCGGCCGGCACCTCCTGTTACTTCAGCGTCAAGCCCACGCAGCTAGGTCTCGGCGTCAGCACGGAGCTGGCCTACGAACTCGCCAGTGGCTTGGCCACCACCCTCGCCTCGGTGAACGGCAAGCTCTGTCTCGACATCGAGAACCTGCCCTACATCGACCGCACGCTGGAGCTGTACCAGCGCCTCCGCCGCGACGGCCATCAGCATGTGTCGACCGTTCTGCAGTCGTACCTGCACCGCACGCCCGAAGATCTGGAGAGCGTCATCGCGTTGGCGGCGGAGCCGGGTCAGGGTAAGACGGAGCTGCGACTGGTGAAGGGCGCCTACCGCGAGGCGCCGGAGGTGGCATTCCAGGAGCGGGGCAAGATAGTGGACGCGTACCGCGAACTGGCCTACCGTGCGCTGGAGGCGGGACTCAAGCTCAACATCGCCACGCATGACGAGGCGCTGCTGCGCGAGTTGCTGGCTTACGTCCGCGGGGCCGCTAAGGGGGCCGACGACTACGAGGTCCAGATGCTCTACGGTGTGCGCAACGGCTTGCAGGAGGAACTGGTGGCGGCCGGCCACCCTATGCGCGTCTACGTGCCGTTCGGCGAGGACTGGTACGGCTACTACAGCCGGCGCATAGCCGAGCGCCCCGGCAACCTGGCGTTCGTGGTGCGGGGCCTGTTCGGTTGAGGCAAGTCGCGGCGCTCCGGCGCCGGGTAGGGGCAGTTGCGCCCCGAGGATTCATCGAGGGCGTGTTCACGTCCATGCGCGGATCCGGCTCCTGCCGGGCCGCTTGAAAGGAAGGTGCGGATGCTCTTCGAACCGTACAAGAACGAACCGTTCGCTGACTACTCCGATCCCGAGACGCTGGCGGAGTTCCAGGCCACCCTCAAGAAGGTGGAGCAGGAACTGGGGCAGGATCATCCCCTGGTCATCGGTGGCGAGAAGGTGACCACCGGCGACTGGCTGGAGTCGTACGACCCATCGCGTAAGAGCCGCCTGGTGGGCCGCGCCGCCAAGGGCAAGGGGGCCGAGATAGAGAAGGCCTTCGAAGCCGCCGAGAAGGCGTACGAAGGCTGGTCGGTCCTGCCCATGGAGCACCGCGCCCGCGCGCTCATGCGCCTAGCGGCCATCATGAGGCGCCGCCGTGTGGAGCTGGCGGCCTGGCTGGTCTACGAGGCCTCCAAGAACTACCTGGAGGCCATCGCGGACGTGGCCGAGGCCATCGACTTCTGCGAGTACTACGCGCGGCAGGCCCTTCCCCTCGCCGAGCCCCTCAAGACCTACGACTTCCCGGGTGAAGAGAACACCACGACCTGGCAGCCGATGGGCGTGGGCGTGGTCATCCCGCCCTGGAACTTCCTCCTGGCCATCATGGTGGGCACCACCGTGGGCCCCGTGGTGGTGGGCAACACCGTCATCCTCAAGCCCTCCCCCAACACGCCGATAATCGCCTCGAAGTTCATGGAACTGGTCGAGGAAGCGGGCTTCCCGCCGGGTGTCATCAACCTCCTCACCGGCGACGACGCCGACCTGGGCGACGCGCTGGTGGACCACTCCCGTACGCGCTTCATCAACTTCACCGGCTCGGTGGCCACCGGCATGCGCATCTACGAGCGCGCCGCCAAGGTGCAGCCGGGCCAGTTCTGGTTGAAGCGCACGTTCCTCGAGATGGGCGGCAAGGACGCTCTCATCGTGGACGAGACTGCCGACATCGACCTGGCGGCCGACGCCGCCGTAGCCAGCGCCTTCGGCTTCCAGGGCCAGAAGTGCTCGGCCATGAGCCGCGCCATCGTAGTGGACGAGGTGTACGACGAGTTCGTCGAGAAGTTCAAGCAGCGCGCCGAGAACCTGACGGTGGGCCCCGCCGACGAGAACTCCGACGTGTCCGCCGTCATCAACGAGCGGCAGTTCGAGAAGATCCTGGGTTACATCGAGGCGGGTAAGAGCGAGGGCGAGCTGGTGCTGGGCGGCGAGAAGGCCGACGGGGACGGCTGGTACATCAAGCCCACCATCTTCAAGGACGTGCCCGTCAGCGCCACCATCGCCTGCGAGGAGATCTTCGGGCCCGTGGTGGCCGTCATGCGCGCGCGCGACTTCGACCACGCCCTCGAGATCGCCAACGGCACCATGTACGCCCTGACCGGCGGCGTCATCAGCAACAGCCGCGAGCGCCTCGAGCGCGCCCGCCGTGAGTTCCAGGCCGGCAACCTCTACCTCAACCGCAAGATCACGGGCGCCCTCGTCGGCGTGCAGCCCTTCGGCGGCTTCAAGCTGTCCGGTTCCAACACCAAGGCCGGCGGCCCCGAGTACCTCAAGAACTTCATGGAGATGAAGAGCGTCACCGAGAGGTTCTGAGGCGGACTTATGAGGCGACCTTCCTAGGCGGTAGGCCTGGGTGCGCCTCGGTTGAGCGTTCCAGATAACTCAAGCTGCTCAAGCTGCGTGCGTCGACGTTGGTCGGCGCACGCGCTCTTTGATGGTGCGGGTGGATCTAAGTGGCGTACCCGGTCGCAGGGGAGACCGTACCGGTATTATCAAATATCCTGTCCTCAAGAACTCAACGTGGCCAACCGGAACATGATCACCAGGTGGCTCCCCCATCCAGCCAGGACGAACACGTGCCACAGCTCGTGGAAGCCTATGACCCCGGGCCAGATGTTCGGCTTCTTCAGAGCGTAGATCACCGCCCCCACCGTGTAGAAGAGTCCGCCCAGCACCAGCCACGTCATGTTGGCCAGGCCCAGCGACCGGGCCACGGGCACGATGGCGATGACCACCAGCCAACCCATGGCCAGGTACAGCGCCGTGGAGAGCCACCGGGGGGCGCCGATCCACAGGAGCTTGAAGACGAGCCCGGCGATGGCGATGCCCCACACGATGCCGAACAGTGTCCAGCCCCAACCGGAGAAGTCCGGCTGCATGGCGATGAGCGCGATGGGCGTGTAGGAGCCCGCGATCAGCACGAAGATGGCGGCATGGTCGAGCCGCCTGAGCCAACGCTCCAGCCGCGGCCCCGCCCTGATGGCGTGGAGCGCCGTGCTGGCACTGAAGAGCAGGACGGAGGCCAGGCCGAATATCGCCAGGCTGATCATGACCCTCGGGCTGCCGTCACTGACGAGAAGCAGCCCCACCGTGGCCACCAGGGCCAGAACTGCGCCCAGGAGGTGCGTTATGGAGTTGACCGGCTCCTTGAAGGGCCCACGGCTGGAGACGTTGCTGGCGTCGTTGGCTTCGTGGTGCTCTTCCGTAGCTGGCGTGCTATCTAGCCCACCCACCTTGTCATGGCCTCCTCGGGGTGGCTCTCCCCCGTCCGCTGGACCTCGGTCCGCACGGCGCTGTCGCCTTGGGCCCCGTCCGCTCATGCCTGCTTGTCGGCCGCCGGTGCGGGCCTGCGCAGGCGCACACCCAAGTAGCGGAGCCCCATCCAGATCAGGATGACACCGAACACCACCTGCAGGGGTCTCTCCGGGATGCCGAGCGCGAACCGGCCACCCAGGAACGCGCCGATGACCACCCCTGCCACCAGACCCCAGATAAGGCTGAAGTCGAGCCGCTTGGCGCGCCAATGCACGAAGGTGCCGGCCAGACCGGCGGGGATCATCACCGCCAGACTGGTGCCCTGGGCCAGGTGCTGGTCCAGGCCGAACGCCAGCACCAGGATCGGCACCACGAACGCCCCGCCGCCGATGCCCAGCAGGCCGGAGAGAACACCTGAGAAGAGCCCGAGAACCACGCCGGCAACGTAGCGGGCGGCCCCCTCGAAGCCGCTGCCCGGGATCTCGATGCCGAAGAGCAGCACCAGCGAGGTGAGCACCACGAGGCCGCCGAATATCTTCCGGAGCACCGCCGCCGGCACCCTCTCGGAGTAGGCGGCGGCGACCATGGACGAGATCATGGCGGCCGCGGCGACCACCAGGGCCAGCTGCAGGTCGAGCGCCCCGCCACGCGCGTAGGCCGCGGCGCCCACGATGCCCGTGAACACCACGGCGACGAGGCTGGTGACGTGAGCCTTGTGCTGCGTCACGCGCGCCCAGCCCGTGAGCAGCGGGATGATCACGACCGCACCGCCGAGCCCTACCAAGCTGCCGAAGAAACCGCCGATGATCCCGATGAAGAGCGTACGAAGCGAGGTCGACATCAGGCGCTACGGTAACGCAACGACCGGCGCCGGGAGCGTGGCCGGTTGAGGAACGCGCCGACCAGGGTCAACGCCAGCACTAGAAGCAGCACGAACTGCCAGTCGAACCACCGCAGCAGGAACGTCACTATGGCCAGGATGGCCGCCAGCACCGCCTCCGGGTTCTTGTAGATGGTCTTGGCTGCGAACACCACCAGCGGCTGCCGGGCCAGCAGCGCCTTGCCACCGCGCTGCATGGCAAGCTGCACGCCTTCGGGCCCGCGCTTCAGGGCCTCGCGGTAGAGCACGTCGTCGCTCATGCGCGCCGCGCCCTTACCGCCCCACTTCAGGCCCAGCAGCGGGGTGGGGGCACGCTCCGCGAACTTGGCGAGCGCCGCCACCTCGTCCGCGTCGTCCGCGTACTTGAGGATCCTCGTGGCCTTGGCCGGCCCCAGCTTGGTACTGATGCGGCCCGCGTCGGTGAGCACGTTGGCCAGCGGCCGCCAGGCCCGCTGCTGCACCAGTTTGGCCGTGCTCTTCGCGAGACTCTCCGAAACGGCTCCTGCCCTGCGCGCCCCCTTCAGGAGGGAGGCCCCCGCGCCCAACTGTGGCGCGAAGGTAAGCACCAAGCCCGTGGCGGACAGGGCCACGAGCAACATGTCGGTCTCCTCGCCTCTCATCCAAGCAACGCCCTGGCGCGTGAGGTCCCTGACGTCGCCGAACACGATCAGGTCGCTGGCGATGGCGCAGGTGATGCCGGCGCCGTCCTCTCCCCTGCCCGTCCACACGCCGTCCACGCAGCGTTGGAACACGGCGCTGAGTTCGTTCCAGCGGGATCGGGCCGTGGCCAGTTGTTCCGGGCAGTCGGCGGCCTCCGCCAGTTCGAGCGCGTCGGGGATACGGTCCTCGTCCAGGGCCGTTTGCGCTTCCTGGCAGAAGGGGTAGGGCTCCAAGGCCTCCAGGTAAGGTCCGTCGTACTCGAGCCATAGTTTGCTACCTAAAACTGCCAGGGCGGCCAGGATCAGCAGGAAGCCCAGAGCACGGCGGAGGAGTATGCGCACCCGCTGATGTTAGTTCATCCGCTCCGGCAGTTGGCGCTTCCACGAGGCCGGACCCGCTGTACGGTCACGACCGCCGGGCAAGTGCCAGTACGCCAGCGGTTCTGCCGCCTGCTAGTTATCATGGTGTGCATCCGCGACAGGAAGCTGCGCGGCAACGGAAGAGACGACGTTAGGGAAGGGAACCCACATGTGGCCATTCGGTAAGTCCGCCAAGGATCGCTTGATCGAGGCCCTGAACGATCAGGACCTCACCGCTCAGCTCGCTCTGGACGTAAGCGTGGCCAAGAAGGTCGCGAAGGTCTCGGGCGAAGTTCCCAACGAACGCTACAAGAACCTGATCACCGCCATCGCCAACGGCATCAACGGCATCGAAGGGGTCGACCTGAGCGGTATCACGGTGGCCGACGACAGCGCCGCGGCTGGCACCGCTGGGGGCATGATGGACGCCGCTGGCGGCGCCGAACTCGACGCCCCGTCCGGCAGGGCCAAGGCCGCTCACGGCCTCATCAAGGCCGAACCGAGCTTGGCGGACAACCCCATCGACGTCCTCCAGAAGGGCACCACCATCGTCCTGCGGGGTGCCGTCGACTCCGAGGAGGAGCACAAGCGGGCGCAGGAGCTCGCTGCTTCCGTGCAGGGTGTGACCGACGTGGACGTGAGCGGCCTGCAGGTCATCGCCCACGCCGCTGAACTCAACGTCACGGACGACGAAGGTAACGTGGTGTACACGGTCGAGCCGGGCGACACGCTCTCCGCCATAGCGCTGCACTACTACGGCAGCGCCGGGCGCTCCAGCTACATGAAGATCGCAGAAGCCAACGGCATCGAGGACGCCAACCTGATCCGTGTGGGGCAGAAGCTCGTCATCCCGGGCACCACGCGCGGTCCCGAGGAACGTCTGGTCTGAAGGTCTTCCTGAACGAGGGAACCCCGTCCGGATAGTACTTCCTGGACGGGGTTCCTTGTTGGAGCCAACGGTCGGATTTGAACCGACGACCTGCCGATTACGAATCGGCTGCTCTACCTCTGAGCTACGTTGGCGGGCTGGTGCTTACCTTGGCCCTGCCGGGTCCCTTCATCTCGAACGCCGCCCGCCCGTTCGGGTGCAGGCGGCGCCTCGACGTTGGTGGCCAGGGGCGGAATTGAACCGCCGACACTGCGATTTTCAGTCGCATGCTCTACCGACTGAGCTACCTGGCCGTGCTCCGAAGGCCAGGGCCGGCGCCTGAGGCTGCCGACCCTTCGGTGCGGCCTTCGGGGATTGGCGGAGCCGACGGGATTTGAACCCGCGACCTTCTGCGTGACAGGCAGATATGCTAACCGCTACACTACGGCTCCGCGCTGCGCTCCAACCCGTTGCTGACGCCCTCACGGCCTTGTCGTTCCACTGTAGGGAAGCCGTTCTGGTGGGCGCTCCCGGCTCGGAAGCGAAGGGTAGGATACCCGGCTTCCGCGCCGTGTGTCAACGAGGCATGAGGCGTGTACTCGCGCCTCTCCAGGTACTAGTTGACGCCCTGCAGGCTGCCCTTCGCCACGCCCAGTTGCTGCAGAACGGCGCGCATGGCGTTCGGGCCATATCCGAGCTCCTCGTGCTGCTGCTTGGGGTCGCCATGGGGCACGGTGGTGTCCTGGATGCCCAGGCGCTCCACGGGCACGGTGACGCCCTCGGCCGCCAGAGCTTCCAGCACCGCACTGCCCAGGCCGCCTACCACCGTGTGATCCTCGGCGGTCACAAGCGCCCGGGCCGTGCGCCCGATCTCCCGCAGCAGAACCGTGTCGAGCGGCTTCACGAAGCGCGCGTTCACCACGCCCACGCGTGGGTCGTCGCCGGCGGCCTCCAGGGCGTAGCCGACGGTGGGGCCCAGGCCCAGTAGCCACACGGCACCGTCGCGCTGGGCCGGCTCCTTGACGATCTCCCAGGTGCCCCACTCGATGCTGGGCCACTCTTCCAAGGGCTGCTCCGGAGCGGCCTCTACCCCGCCGCGCGGCCAACGCACTGCCTTAGGTCCGCCCAGGCGCAGCGCCTCCTTGAGCATGGAGCGCATCTCCACCGCGCTGCGGGGCATGGCCACACTGAGGTTGGGGATGGAGCGCAGGTAGGCCAGGTCGTAGACGCCCTGGTGCGTGGCGCCGTCGCCGCCCACCAAGCCGGCGCGGTCGATGGCGAAGAGCACGTCTAAGTTCTCCAGCGCCACGTCGTGGATCACCTGATCGAAGCCGCGCTGCAGGAAGGTGGAGTAGATGGCAACTACCGGCTTCTCGCCGCGCAGCGCCAGGCCGGCGCCCACCGTCACGGCCACGTCCTCGGCTATACCCACGTCCACGTAGCGGTCCGCGTGCGTGCGGCTGTACTCCACCAGGCCGCTGCCCTCGCGCATGGCCGGGGTGATGACCCACACGCGGTCGTCGGCCGTGGCCAACTGCTGGGCGGCGTCCCCGAAGGCGTTGGCCCAGGTGTAGCTCTTACCTGCGGCCACCGGCTTGTCGGGGTCGAAGGTCGAGGCGCCGTGCCAGGTGATGGGGTCGCTCTCGGCCACCTTGTAACCTTTGCCCTTGCGGGTCACCACGTGCAGCATGGTGGGGCCGTCCAGACGCCTGATGTGGTCCAGGTAGTACAGCAGTTGCTCGATGTCGTGACCGTCGATGGGCCCCACGTAACGCACGCCCATGGCGTGGAACGGGTTGGCGCTGGCCGGGTCGAAGAAGCGGCGGGTGGCCTTCATGCCGCGGCTGGCGAAGTCGGCCAGGGGGCGCCACACGGTGCTCAGCGCCGCCTTGCCGCGGTCCTCCGCCCGCTGGAACCACGGCTGCACCTGCAGGGTGCGCATGTAGTGGTTGATGGCGCCCACGTTCTCGCTGATCGACATCTCGTTGTCGTTGAGGATGATGGTCATGCGCGGCTTGAGGCTGCCGATCTGGTTGAGGGCCGCCAGGGCCATGCCACCCGTGAGCGCACCGTCGCCTATCACGGCCATCACGTCGTAGTCCGCCTGGCGCGCGTCGCGGGCGAGGGCCATGCCCAGCGCGGCCGCCAGGCTGGTGGACGCGTGCCCCACCGTCAGCGCGTCGTGCTCGGACTCGCTGGTGGCCGTGAAGCCCGCCAGCCCGCCACCCTTGCGGATGGTGTCTATGCGGTCCTTGCGGCCGGTGAGGATCTTGTGGCCGTACGTCTGGTGGCCTACGTCCCACACGATGCGGTCGCGGCGCGAGTCGAACAGGTAGTGCAGCGCCACCGTCAGCTCCACGGCACCCAGGCTGGAGGCTAGGTGCCCGCCGGCCACGGAACAGGCGCGCACGATCTCGCTGCGCAGTTCCTCCGCCAGGTCGTTCAGTTGCCGTCTGTCCAGACGCTTCAGGTCTTCGGGCTGGTTGATGCCTTGCAGGAGGCTGGTGGCGGGCGTCATGGCGCTTCGGACGTCTCGGAGTCGATGACGTTGCTGCTCACCAGCAGATGACCGTTACGCGTGCGCACCTCGCCCACGTAAGGCGAGAACCAGGTCTGCTGGGTGAGTTGATCGGTGATGTTGCCTTCCTCGTCGAAGGTACGGCTGGTGAAGTCGATGACGAAGACGTCGAACTCGCCCGCTGGGGTGGTGACGGGCCGCCTGTCGACCACGGTGTACACGTAATCCACCTCCATGGTGCGCTGCTGGCGGCCGTTGTCCGCGCTGAGCTGAACGGTGGTGTTGCCGGACCAGTTGGCCCCTACCCGTAGTTGGCTGGCCGGCGGGTACTCCTGCAGGGGCGGGTTGAAGGTGAAGGTGGTGCCCAGACGCTCCTCGCGTAGCAGGAAGACGCCGTTGGGGCGGCTGACGCGGTAGCTCATCTGATCCAGCCCGCGGCCGCGGGTGTGCCAGGCTATCCAGACGTCGCCGGCCACCACGGTGGGGCCTTCCACGCGCACCACGGTGGAGGGGTCGCTCAGGCGGGCGCCGTCGGGCAGGTACTCCCAGCGCGCTCCCGCCTGGAACGGGTAGTAGCTGATGGGTTCGGAGAGCTGCTCCACGTCCACGCGTGGTGCCTCCGAGGTGGGGGCGCAGGCTGCCAGCAGCGCCAGTAGCGCGGCTGCGAACAGCGAGGGGAACTGCCTACGGAACGACGCGGCGGGTCTACGGCTGAACTGGCCGGTACCCGGGTTAACGGCGGCTGGCACACGCTGTGCAGCGAGGTTAGTGCGGCGCATGCCGCCAAGTGTACCGCAGGGCGTTGGCATCTCCGCTGACGGTTCCTACAACGCTCGGCCGCTAGCCGGGTGGCCCGTCCTGAGCAGCCGCCTCCGGGTCGCGGGCCGCCCGGGGGGTCAGACGTCACCCCGCTTGGTGAAGTAGCGCTTGACGCCGGTAACGGTCATGGCGGCGTCGGAGGTCACCTTGTAGCGCTGGCGGATGCCGGGCAGCACGTCGGCCGCTGCCAGCTCCTCGTCCTCCAGCCGCTGCATGCGCTCCACGAGTTCCTCGTCGCTCTCGCCCGCCCTGAGGCCTTCCAGGATGTGCTGGCTCCACTGGCGGTTGCGGTCCAGCACGTCGTTCAGGTGCGTGTCAGCCGCCTCCCGGCCCTCCACCGGGCCGAAGTGGGTGAGAACCAGGCGCTCGGGCTCGGCCTCGAGCATGCGCGCGATGCTGTCCTCCCACACGTCGAGGTCCAGGTCCGGGGGCGGCAGGGCCGGCCGCACCACGGGCGCGCCGCTCAGGCGCACGCCGGCGCTGTCGCCGGTGAAGAGCGTGCCATCGTCCAGCAGGTACGACACGTGGTGCGACGCGTGCCCCGGCGTGGCCAGCACCGTGACCCGGCGACCGCCCAGGTCGATACTCTCCTCTCCCTGCACGGCAGTCACGCGGTGGTCGTCCACCGGCTGCATACGTCCCCAGAGGGGCTCTAGCATGTTGCCGTACACGCGCTCGGCGCTGGCCATGAGCCGGCTCGGGTCCACCATGTGCCGCGCTCCCACCTGGTGCACTATGAGCTCCGCGTCGGACGAGTTGGCCAGCAGCCCACCGGCGGCGGCGGCGTGATCCAAGTGTATGTGGGTCAGCAGGAGGTAGCGCAGCTCGGCGGGATCGAGGCCGGCCTCCTCTAGGCCCCGTTCCACTGCCGCTTGAGTGGAGCCGGGTCCGCTCTCCACCAGTGCTAAGCCGCCTCGCGGCAGGCGGAAGGCGAACACGGCGATGGTGCCGGGGTTGCCCACGTGGCCCGTGTCTATCTGCAGCACACCGCCACCCAGGTCCCGCACGCGCGGGTAGTCGGGCGGTACGACCCCCTTGCTCACGGCTTGGCCTTCTCGGCCACCCGGTTGGTGAGCGTGCCTATACCGTCGATCTCCACCTCGACCGTGTCGCCGGGCCGCAGCGGCCCTACGCCCTCGGGAGTGCCGGTGAGTACCACGTCGCCGGGCTGTAGCGTTACGATCTCGCTGATGTAGGCGAGTAGCTCGGGCACCGGGAAGATCATGTCCGCCGTGCTGCCCGATTGCTTCAGTTCACCGTTCACGCGCGTCTGCAGGCGGAGGTCCGAGACGTCGAGGTCCGTCTCCAGCCACGGCCCCACCGGGCAGAAGCCGTCGGCGGACTTGCCGCGCACCCACTGCAGGTCGGTGCGCTGCTTGTCCCGGGCCGTGACGTCGAGGGCGCAGGTGTAGCCCAACACGTGGTCGAGGGCGTCCGCGGCGCTGACGTTGCGCATCTCGCGGGCGATCACCACGGCCAGCTCGCCCTCGTACTGCAGGTCGTTGGTCCAGTGCGGGTACGGCACGTCGTCACCCGCGCCCGAGAGCGTGTTCAGGCCCTTGAGGAACAGCCCGGGCTCGGTGGGCAGGCCGGCCTGGTCGTTGCCCATCTCGCGGATGTGGTCGGCGTAGTTGCGCCCCACGCAGACGATGACCGAGGGCTCGCACGGGGGCAGCAGGGCCACGTCACTAAGCGGCACGCGGTGCCCCCCGGCGCGGCCCAGCATGCCCGTCAACTGATGGACCATGCCTCCCTCCAGCTCGCCCCAATGCACTCCGTCGAAACTACGGTAGCGGACCCTCTGCATCTTCAGCCTCCAAGTCCAAGGTTCGGCTGAACCCCGGTTCAGACACCCGCTCGGCGCTCAGGCGGCGCTGAGGCGGTCGGTGATGTCGTGCCACTCTTCCATCAACTCGAGCAGTTCTCCCTCGAGCTTCGCATGTAGAACGCCCAGCTGGGCCAGGATCTCGCCCTGTGTAGGGGGCGGGCCGGACGGCTGAGGGACCGCTGAGCCGGCCGCGCCGGTGGCTGCTCGCGCCGTGGGCCCCTGCAACATCTCCGGGGTGACCTCCTCGGGCGCGGCCAGCTGCCGGGTGACGACATCCAAGCTAGCCTCGGCCTCGGCTATCTGAGCCTCCAAGGACTCGAGTCGCCGTTCCAGCTGCCACTTGCTGGGCCCGGAGCGGGTAGGTGTGGGCGCGGGGGCCGTGGATCGCGTACCAGACCGACCGTTCTGCCCGGTCGGTTCATCCTGCCGCTCACGCTCTTTCCGCCGGCGGTAGTAGCCCCAGTCACCCTCGTAGCGCTGGAAGCGCCCCTCCTCGACCTCCCAGACGTTGGAGGCCAGGGCCTCCAGGAAGCGCCGGTCGTGGGAGACGAAGAGCAGCGTGCCTTCGTACGCCTGCAGCGCGTCCTCCAGGGCGGTGATCATCTCCACGTCCAGGTGGTTGGTGGGTTCGTCCAGGACCAGCAGGTTGTAGCGCCCCAGCGTGAGTATGAGCAGGGCCAGCCGCGCCCGTTCACCGCCGGAGAGGTCGGCCACCTTCTTGAACTGCGCGTCGTACGGGAAGAGGAAGCGGCCCAGGGCGTTGTGCGCCTCGACGTCGCCCATGCGCTGCAGCAGCTCCTCGAACAGGGTGTTCTCCGGGTTGACCCCGCGCAGCTCCTGATCGTAGTAACCGAGCCGCACCCGCGAGCCGGTGCGCACGTAGCCCCGCGGGTCGTCCGACGGCAACTGGCCCACGATCATCTTGAGCAGCGTGCTCTTCCCCATGCCGTTGCGCCCCACCAGGCCCACCCGGTCGCCCTGCCGGAGCTCGAACGACACGTCGTCGAAGAGGCTGCGCTGCCCGAAGGACTTACTCAGGTGCTCGCCCGTGAGGACGATCGAGCCGCTCTCGTCGGCATCGAAGGTGAAGCGGGTCACGCGCTCACCCCGTTCCACCTCGTCCACCATGTCGGCTTCGAAGCGCTCCACGCGCTTCTGCATGGCCTTGGCGCGCCGGTGCAGCTTGGCGTTCTGCCCTGCCCACTTCTTCATCTGGTCCGTGGCGGCCTGCAGCCTCTCCCGCTCCTTCACCTGATCGGCGTGCTGCAGGGCCTGCAGACGTTCGGACTCCGCCCGGGCCGTGCGGTAGGTGGTGGGGTTGCCCGGACCGTGGCGCAGCTTCCCGCGGCTGACCTCGGCGGTACGGCTGGCGGCGCCGTCCAGGAAGGCGCGGTCGTGCGACACGATAAGCGCGGCGCCCGGATACCGGCTGAGGTGCGCCTCGAGCCAGCCGCGCATCTCGATGTCCAGGTGGTTGGTGGGTTCGTCCAGAAGGAGCACGTCGGGTTGGGCCATGAGGAGCTGGGCCAGCCCGAGCCTGGTGCGCTCGCCGCCCGACAGCTGCCGGACGGGCTGGTCGTGCCTGTGCGCGAAGCCGAGCGCGCTGAGCACGGCGTCCCGCCGTGCCCGCCGGGCGTAACCCCCGCGCCGCTCGAAGGTGGCGTGCAGCGCCTCCCAGCGCCGGAAGAGCTCCGGGTCGTCCAGGCCGGCGGTTTCCAGCTCCTTGAGGCGCTCCTCCAGCACGTCCAGTTCCTGGAAGGCCCTTTGGGCCACGTCCACCACGGTCTGCACTTCGTCGAACTGCGGGTCCTGCTCCAGGTGCGCGAGGGTCACGTCCTCGGCCGTGAACACGCGCCCGGCGTCCGGCTCTTCCAGGCGCGCCAGGAGCTTGAGGATGGTGGACTTGCCGGAGCCGTTACGGCCGATGAGGGCCACGCGGTCGCCGTCGCGGAGCTCGAGCGTGGCGTCCTGCAGCACCACTTGCTCCCCGTAGACCTTCTCCACTGCGTGTAACGCGGCCAGCAACATGTTCTCAAGTCTACCCAGCGCCATCATGACGAGGCCGGGACGCGCTTACGTCCCGGCCTGCGGTCTTCCTTGTGAAGGTCCGGACCGTTTGGTCCGTTCCTGGCGCCTGGGCGCCGCCGCTTACGAGAAGCGGAGGTTGGCCTCGCTCTCCATGTCGAAGGCGTGCAGCTTATCCAGCCGGGCGAGGAACTCCACCTGGTCGCCCGCCTGCACCTGAGCGTGCGCATCGACCCGGGCCACGATGGTCTGATCGCCGCCGACGGTGGCGATGACGTGCGTCTCGGCTCCGAGGGGCTCGACCACTTCCACGGTGGCCTTGATGATGTTGTCGCCTTCGGGGATGTCCGTGTAGCCCTTCAGGTCGATGTCCTCGGGGCGGATGCCCACGTAGACCTTCTTGCCGTTGTGGTTCTGCAGCTTGCCCAGGAGCTCGTCGCTGGGCTTGAGGTCGAACTGCGGGCTGCGCAGGTGACCGTCCTGCACGGTGCCGACCATGAAGTTCATGGCGGGCGATCCGATGAAGCCGGCCACGAACTTGTTGACCGGTCGGTCGTAGAGGTTGATGGGGCTGTCGACCTGCTGGATGAAGCCGTCCTTCATGACCACGATGCGGGTGCCCATGGTCATGGCCTCCACCTGGTCGTGGGTCACGTACACGGTGGTGACGCCCAGGCGCTGGTGCAGCTTGGTGATGCTGGCGCGCATCTCCACCCGGAGCTTGGCGTCCAGGTTGGAGAGCGGCTCGTCCATGAGGAACACCTTGGGCTCACGCACGATGGCGCGGCCGAGGGCCACGCGCTGACGCTGACCACCGGAGAGCTCGCGCGGGCGGCGCTCGAGCAGGTGCTCGATCTGCAGCACTTCCGCGGCTTCCCTCACCCGACGGTCGATCTCGGGTTTGGGGGTGTTGCGCAGCCGCAGCCCGAACGACATGTTCTGGTAGACGTTCATGTGCGGGTACAGCGCGTAGTTCTGGAAGACCATGGCGATGTCGCGGTCCTTGGGCGGCACGTCGTTCACGACGCGGTCGCCGATGCGGATGGTTCCCTCGCTGATCTCTTCCAGTCCCGCGATCATGCGCAGGGTGGTCGTCTTCCCGCAACCGGACGGGCCGACGAAGACCATGAACTCCTCATCCTTGATGTGGAGCGAGAAGTCGCTGACAGCGGTGACGTTACCGAACCGCTTATAAACGTTGTCCAGGATTACTTCTGCCACTGACTGGCCCTCCTAAGGCGCTTGGGATAGGGCAACCTATTGAGGCGAGAATATCACAGGCTGCTCATGTTCCCGTCAGGCGCTACTCGCCCGGGCGCTCATCCGTGTCCTACGTCTGGGTCCTTCAACCGGGTCCCTCGACCGAGCTCCTTGTCATGGTCCCCTGGCGGTGGTCGGCCACTTGAGCAACCCGGACGCCGACCGTGCCGTGCCCCGCGTCAGCACATGGATGACCGGCTCGTAGCGGTAGAGGCGGTTGCGCGAGAGTCCCGTCAGCTCCCTTACGATCCCGTAAGCCCGAAGTTCGCTTAGTGCCCTGCGCACCGAGCTGGCAGCCGCTCCGGTTCCGGCCTCGAGCTCGGCCACGCTGAGCACGGGACGCGAGAGCATCTCCCGTTGCATGACGCGCAGCACGGCTTCGGTCGTGGTTGCGTAGCGCCCTGTGGGTGTGTCCGGCGACTGATCTCGGTCTAAGCGGTCCTTCACTTCCTCGTATAGAGCGGCCGTCCTTCCGGCCGCCGAGCCCACCGCCCCGAAGAAGAACTCCAGCCACGCGTGCCAGTCCCCCGTGAGCCGGACCTCGTCGAGGGCGGCGCGGTACGCCATGAGGTTGTCCCTCACGTGCTCGCTGAACTGGAGCGGTGGCCCTTCCGCCAAACCCGAGTGCTTCATCAGCACGGACGTGAACAGTAAGTTGGTGCGAGGGAACTCGTCCACGAACGGATGTAGGAAATCGAGCTGAGCATGCGCCAGCGCGGCCTTCAGCAGCCCCGGTGTGCCACTGGGGTCGTCCCTGAGGAACGCGTCCAGCTCGGCCATGCAGGCGGGCAGGTCCTCGGGCAGCGTTCGCATGTTGGGTCGGCTCTCGCGGATCAGTCCACCGGGCCAGAGCCACTCCTCCCGCAGCTCGCCCGGCACGCCCTGATGTTTCCTGATGCCGTACTCCCTTAGGCGCGGCTCCGCAACCAGCAGCTTGTGGAAGCGTTTCAGTAGTTCGGTGGAAGACTCCTGTCCCTCGTCCACCGCCTGAAGTCCGGACTCGACGGCGGCAACGGCGTTCCGGGCGCGGTTCACGATGTTGGGCACATGCGGGGCGGTCGGATGTCCGGACTGGTGCATGATCAACTGCTCGAGCGAGAGGTCAGAGCCCTCGATGGCTAGGCTCACGATGGCCTCGCGTTGGATCAGAGCCTGCTTTAGATCGAAAGGTAGGTACCTAGTCTCGACCGACTCGAGCCTTCCCAGGGCCAGCATGGCAGCATCGAAGCTCCTGGCCGTCCGCCGCGACCAGGCGACGGGCGGATCGGGAGGCAACCGGGCCGGCAAGAAAGTCCATGCGGTTGCGCCGTTGTAGAAGACCCGGTGCCGGGTTCCGTGCGGTAGTCGCAGCATCTGCCACGGATGATTGCCGGGAAAGAGGCTGCGGTCGGCGCTTGGCAGCATAAGAACCAACATCATCTCGGCAGAAGTCAGCCGAGGGGGATCGAGGTACCCCTCCGGAACCCTAGGGTTTATTAAGGTCCATACGAGCGATTTCCGTCCGAAACGCTCGTATGGACGCGAAAATCCCGAGGGTTCCGTGGGAGCTACCGCTCACGCTCCAGCTTTCTGCCTAGGTGCATACCTGCCTAGGTGCACTATCTCCCGAGGTGCGTTCGTTCCCAGCGCGCGATCGGTTCCCAACCTGATCGCGACGGCTCCGATCCATGATCGCTCCGATCCACGATGACCCCGACTCACGATGGCTCGGAACGAACAAATCCGCACCACGTAGCGGCCCTCCCAACTCCCGGCGGAATGCGTTAAGGCACACCCGCTGGCCAGGCCGCCCATTGGCAAGGTCCGCCTCCCGAACGCTGATGGAAGGCGGACCTATGACCCTTTGGTGGAGGCGGCGGGAGTCGAACCCGCGTCCGAAACCGCCTCGGAAGGGCTTCTACGCGTGTAGCCGTCGATTGGTTTTCGTCGCTGGCCTGGCTCGGCGGCCGGCCTGGTCAGCGCTTAGACGTCATAAGTCTCGCCTTGGGGTCAACGCCCGAACCTTACGGCCAGCCCACTTCAGGACGTTCGATCCGGCGAGCCATGGGCGGGGCTTCCGGGGAACGCTAACCGCGATTAAGCAGCTAGTGCGTAGTTGTTGTTGCCAGTTATGGCTTTTGCAGTTTGTTGACGCGGCCAACTGCATCCGCGACGCGCGGCCTCTCCCTTGGACCGGTACCGTCGAAACCGTGTCGCCCCCGTGGAGAACCGACCAGCACGCTACGCTCGTGCCGGGCGTCCGTTAGTTTAGCAGACCGGAGCCATATATACTGACTCCCATGGCACTTGCCGTGAAGATGCAGGGCATCACCAAACGCTTCCCCCTGGTGCTAGCCAACGACAACGTCGACTTCGAGGTCGAGTGGGGCGAGGTCCACGCTCTAATCGGGGAGAACGGCGCCGGCAAGAGCACCCTCATGAAGATCCTCTACGGTATGCAGCAGCCTGATGAGGGCAGCATCGAGGTCGACGGCAAGCCCGTCACCATCCACTCCGCCCGCGACGCCATAGACCTGGGGATAGGCATGGTGCACCAGCACTTCATGCTGGTCGAGCCGCTCAGCGTGGCCGAGAACCTGGTGCTGGGCTCCGAGCCGCGGAAGGGCCCGGTGCTCGACTACGGCTCGGCCAAGCGGCGCACCCGTGAACTCATCAAGGAGTTCGGTTTCGACATCGAGGCCGAGACGGCCATCGAGGATCTGCCCGTAGGCCTGCAGCAGCAGGTGGAGATCCTCAAAGCGCTCTACCGCGACGCGAAGGTGCTCATCATGGACGAGCCCACAGCGGTGCTCACGCCGCAGGAGACGGTGGGCCTCTTCCGCTTCCTGCGCGACTTCGCCGCCAAGGGCAACGCCGCCATCTTCATCTCCCACAAGCTGGATGAGGTGATGGAGATCTGCGACCGCATGAGCGTCATGCGCGACGGCCAGATGATCGGCACCGTCAAACGCGAGGAGACCGACCAGCGCCGCCTGGCCAACATGATGGTGGGCCGCGATGTGCTGCTGCGCGTGGACAAGAAGCCGGGCAACCCCACCGAGGGCGCGCTCAAGGTGGAGAACCTGAGCCTCAAGCACCCCATCAAGCCGTGGAACATCATCGATGACGTGTCTTTCACCCTGCGTAAGGGCGAGATCTTGGGCATAGCCGGCATCGAGGGCAACGGTCAGTCCGAGCTGGTGGAGGTCATCACCGGACTCCGTCAGGCGGATTCCGGCACCATCCTCATAGACGGGCACGACGCCGTGCAACTGAAGCGCAACGTCAGCACCGGCCTCAACGACGTTACGAACGACAGCGCGCGCTACCGCCGCGAACTGGGCCTCAGCCACGTGCCCGAGGACCGTAACGGCCGCGGGCTGGTGACGCAGTACACGGCGGCCATGAACTCCATACTGGGCGACCACTACCACCAGCCCTTCTCCAACCGCTTCGGCATCCTGGACGAGACCGTTATCGACGAGCACGCGCGCCGGCTAATCGAGGATTACGACGTGCGCCCACGCGACCCCAACATCACCGTGTCGCACTACTCCGGCGGTAACGCCCAGAAGCTCATCGTGGCGCGCGAGCTGGAGCGCAACCCCAGCGTGCTGGTCATGGCCCAGCCCACCCGCGGGGTCGACATCGGCGCCATCGAGTTCATCCACCGCCAGATAGTCGACGCGCGCGACGCCGGTATACCGGTCCTGCTGGTCTCAGCGGATCTGAACGAGATCCTCTCACTTTCCGACCGCATAATCGTCATGTTCCAGGGCCGCGTCATGGGCGAGCTGAGCCAGGCCGAAGCCACGCCGGAGAAGCTCGGCCTGATGATGGCCGGTTCCAAGGACGAAGACGCCGCACCGGCGGCCTGACCCCCTTCACCAACGCCATTCCCGCGCCGCTGACAGACCCCTGACAGCGGCGTTCTACATTCCGGTCAGGTCAACCCCGCCCGCCCGGACGGCGCGGGCAGGTCCTCCCGCCAGGCGCAACGCGTCGGCGGACCCGGAGGGAAGTCACATGTTCAAGAACTTACTGAAAGTCGCTCTCGCTGCCGCCCTAGCGGTCGGCACCGTCGGCTCCGCGCAGGCAGAAGCCGACATCACCGGCGCCGGCGCCTCCTTCCCCGCTCCCCTCATGGCCACCTGGGCCGACCTCTACCGCGACGTGACGCGCGGCGCCGTGGTGGTCAACTACCAGTCCATCGGCTCCGGCGGCGGCATCCGCAACTTCATCGATCAGACCGTGCACTTCGGCGCCACCGAAGCGTTCCTCAACGAGGAGCAGCTCGAGGCTGCCCGCCAAGGCACCGGCGGAGAGGCCTACAACCTGCCCATCACCCTCGCCGACGTGGTCATCACCTACAACCTCCCCGGCGTGGACACTGGCCTCGTGTTCGACGGCCCCACCCTGGCCGGCATCTTCTCCGGACAGATCCTCAAGTGGAACGATCCCGCCATCCAGGCCCTCAACGAAGGCGTGGCGCTGCCCGACCAGCTGATCAACGTGGTGCACCGCGCGGACGGCTCCGGTACCACCAACATCTTCACCAGCTACCTCTCCGCCGTCTCGGACGACTGGGCGGCCAACGTGGGAGCGGGCACGGCCGTCGAGTGGCCCACGGGCGTGGGCGCCAGCGGTAACGAGGGCGTGGCCGGCCTCATCTCCAACACCCCCGGGACCATCGGCTACAACAGCCTCGTATACGCCACCCTCAACGACATCAGCTACGGCTACGTGGTGAACGCAGCCGGCAACGTCATCGAGCCGAGCCTGGCCTCCACCTCCGCCGCCGGGGACGTCACGCTGCCCGAGGACACCCGCGTGCTGATCGTCAACAGCGAGCACCCCGAGGGCTACCCCATCTCCGGCTTCACCTGGGCCCTGTTCTACGAGAACGCCTCCGAGAACCAGGCCTTCACCAGCCGCACCCAAGCCGAGGAGACCGTGCGCTTCCTGGTCTGGACCATGACGGAGGGCCAGGAGTACAGCGAACTGCTGGACTTCGCCCGCCTGCCGCAGGCAGCCGTGGACCTGAACCTGCAGCGCCTGGCCCAGGTCAAGTGGGATGGCGAGAACATCGGCCAAGCCATAGTGGACGAAGTTCGCTAGACTCTAGACTGCAGAAACCAGGAGCGGTGGCCTGGGCCTGGAGAATGGGCTCAGGCCACCGCCCGGACATGTTAGGGAGCGGGAGTTGCGGATAACCACGCGAACAGGAAGCCGCTGGGGCGACCGGGCGTTCCTGACCATCCTCACCATCTTCGGCCTTTCCGTGGTGGCCATCGCCGTCCTCATGGCCTGGACCCTGGGGCGCGACGCCTTGGGCCCGCTGGAGCGCTTCGGCTTCTTCGGCTTCCTCACCGGCACACGCTGGGACCCGGTCAGCGGCACCTTCGGAGCGTGGCCCTTCCTGCTCGGCACGCTCATCACCTCCGTGGCGGCACTGGCGCTCTCGTTCCTGCCCGCCCTGGGCCTGGCCATCCTCAGCGCCGAGTACGCGCCGAAGTGGTTGGCCACCGCCATCGACTACATCGTCGACCTGCTTGCTGCCATCCCCAGCGTGGTGCTGGGCATCTGGGGCATCCTCGTGCTGGCGCCGGCCCTGCGCGACTCCGTCTACCGGCCCATAGTGGCCTGGGCAACCGAAAACGCGCCCAGCCAGCTCGCCTGGTTGGGCAACCCCACCGGTTACGGCCTGGTCACGGCCACGCTGGTGCTGGCGTTGATGATCGTGCCCTACACCACCGCTCTGGCGCGCGACGCGATCAGGCTCGTGCCGGCCGAGCAGCGTGAGGCGGCATGGGGCTTGGGGGCCACGCGCTGGGAGGTACTGCGGATGGCGGTGCTGCCCTACGCCAGAGGCGGCATCGCCGCCGGCGCCGTTCTCTCGTTCGGCCGCGCTCTGGGCGAGACCATGGCCGTGGCCATGCTCATCGGCAACTCCGCCCGCCTGCCCCTCACGCTGTTCGGTCCCGCGTCCACCATGCCCTCGGTCATCGTCAACGAGTTCCGCGAGGCCGTGAACACCCTGCACCTCAACAGCCTCCTGGCCATCGGCTTCTACCTCTTCCTCATCTCCCTGGTCGTGAACCTTGGCGCGGCCTGGATCCAGCGCCGCCTGGTTCCCGGGAACACGGGTCTCTGATGAACCTGCAACGGCGCTACTGGCGCGACCGCATCATGCTCGGCCTGGTCATCCTCGCCAGCCTCGTAGTGCTGACTCCTCTGCTCATCGTCATCTGGTACGTGGTCAGCCAGGGGATCAGCGCGCTGAACCTGGACTTCTTCACCAAGGATCTGGGCTCCCCAACCCGTGTGCGCTTCGGTCAACCGACCGGCCTGGCGCAGGCCATCGCCGGCACGTTCTTCATAGACATGGCGGCCCTGGTGATGGCCGTGCCCGTGGGCATCGGCGCCGGCATGATGCTGGCCGAGTACAAGGAGCACCCCCTCAACCCGCTTCTGCGCGTGCTGAACGACACCATGAACGGCATGCCGGCCATCCTCAAGGGCTTGCTCGTATTCACGCTGGTGGTGCGGCCCTCCGGCACCTTCTCGGGCTTCGCGGGTTCGCTGGCGCTGGGGATCGTCATGCTGCCGATCATCGCGCGGGCCACCGAGGGCGCGCTCACGCTGGTGCCCTGGTCCATCCGCGAGGCGGGCCTGGCCCTGGGCCTACCGCGCTGGCGCGTGATCCTGGCCGCGGTGCTGCCCGTGGCGCGCCCCGGACTGGTGACGGGCGTGCTCATCGCCTTCGCCCGCGCCGCCGGCGAGGCTGCGCCGCTGCTTCTCACCTCGCTAGGCAACAACTTCCTGCCCCGTAACGCCTGGAACCCCCTCGAGTACCTCACCAAGGCCGCGGACACGCTGCCCCAGCGCCTCTACAGCCTGGCCGTCAGCCCCTACGAGGAGTGGCATGCCATGGGCTGGGCCGCCGGCATCATCCTGCTGGCGCTGGTGATCGTGGTGTTCCTGGTCGGGCGTCTGCTCACCCGGAGGAGCCGCTGAGATGAACACTGCGATGAACACAGGGATGACCGAACCCGCCACCACCCCCCGCATCCGCATGGAAACGAAGGAGATCACGGTCGATTACGGGAACAACCGCGGGGTGAGGAACGTGTCGCTGGAGTTCGAGGACCGCAAGGTCAACGCGCTCATCGGCCCCTCGGGCTGCGGCAAGACCACCTTCCTGCGCGCCCTGAACCGCATGCACGACCTCATGCGCGGCGTGACCGTCACGGGCCAGGCCCTGCTGGACGGCGACGACATCTACGCGCCCGGGGTGGACCCCGTGACCGTGCGGCGCCGCATCGGCATGGTGTTCCAGAAGCCCACGCCCTTCCCCACCATGTCGATCTTCGACAACGTGGTGGCAGGCCTGAAACTGGTGGGCATACGCGACCGCGACAGACTGCTCGAGGTGGCCGAGCGCAGCCTCAAGCAGGCCGCCCTGTGGGACGAGGTGGCCGACAGGTTGAAGAGCCCCGCCTCGCGCCTCTCGGGCGGGCAGCAGCAGCGCCTCTCCATCGCCCGCGCGCTGGCCGTGGAGCCCGACGTGCTGCTGATGGACGAGCCCACCAGCTCGCTGGACCCGGCCGCCACCCGCCGCATCGAGGAACTCGTGGGTGTGCTGAAGGAGGACGTGACGATCATCATCGTCACCCACAACATGCAGCAGGCCGCCCGCATCTCTGACGTGACGTCGTTCTTCCTGGACGGCGAGGTCATCGAGACCGGCCCCACCGACAAGATGTTCACCAACCCCGAGGACGAGCGGACGGAGCAGTACGTAACCGGGCGGTTCGGCTGAGCTTCCCGCGAGCCGCCTAGAGCCCGAGGCGCAGCGACCGGTGTACGCGGAGGTGGAGCTGGCGGGCTCCGCTAGTCGTCCGCCAGGAACTCCCGTAGCCGCACCGCCAGCTGCGGGTACTCGATGAGGAACGCGTCGTGCCCGTGCGGCGACGTGATGCGTTCGTACCGGGCGCCTGGGATGAGCTCCGCCAAGCGGCGCGCCTCCGATTCCGGGTACAGGACGTCCGAGTCTATGCCCATGACGAGAGCCGGTAGGCCCAGGCCGCCGAGTACCCGCTCGAGGCTGCCGCGCCCCTCGGCGACGTCGTAATCGTCCATGGCACGTGTGAGCTGGATGTAGGTGTTGGCGTCGAAGCGCTGCACGAGCTTCACGCCCTGGTAGTCGAGGTAGGAGGCGATCTGGAAGCTGGAGCGGAGGGCGTCGGTGGCGTCCGGCGCGTCGTGAGCCCCGCCCTCCACCGCGAAGCGCTCGCGCCCGAACTTCTGCTCCAGCGAGTCGTAACTGCGGTACGTGATCATGGCGATGGCGCGAGCGAGGCCCAGGCCCGTCTCCGGCTGCCGCTCCAGCGGGTAGTGGCCGTTCTGCCAGGCGGGATCGGCCATGATGGCGCGCCGCGCCACCTCGTTGAGGCCGATGGCCCAGGCGGAGTGCCGCGCGCCGATGGCGATGGGCACGATGCCCCGCACCAGCTCCGGGTAGGTGACAGCCCACTCGAGCACCTGCATGCCGCCCATGCTGCCACCGATGACCGCTCGCAGACTGCGCACTCCCAAGGCGTCCACCAGGCGCTTCTGCACGTTCACCATGTCGCGCACGGTGTAGCGGGGGAACCGGGGACCGTAGGGCCGGCCGTCCTCCGGGCTCAGGCTGCTCGGCCCGGTGGTGCCGTAGCAGCCGCCCAGCACGTTGCTGCTGATGACGAAGAAGCGGTCGGTGTCTATGGGCTTGCCGGGCCCGATGAGGGGGTCCCACCAGCCCGGGATGGTCTCCCTATCGGTGATGCCGGCCGCGTGACCCGAGCCCGTGAGGGCGTGCGTTACCAGCACCGCGTTCGTGCCCTCCGCGTTGAGCTGGCCGTACGTCTCGAAGGCCACCGCCACGCGCTCCAGCACCCCGCCGTGCTGCAAGCGCAGTGGGTCCGCTGGCGTGGCCACGTCCAGTACGCGGCCCTCCACCTGGCCCACGCTGGCTTCCTCGCCCGCACTACCGCGGGCGAGGAGGGCGGCGTGATCGCCCCAGGTCTCGTGCACGAGCACGGACCCGGAGCCCACGTTGGTACTGCTACTCATGTTCTTACGCTCGTCTCCTTAGGGGTATCTCCTGCTGGTAGTTCATCTGCTGCTGGTAGTTCATCTGTCGCTGGACGCCTCAGTCCGCGGCGGTGGCCGTGACCGCCAGCCGCGCAGCCTGTAGCGCCTGCGCGAAGTCCTCTATCAGGTCGTCCACGTGCTCCAGGCCCGGCGTGACGCGGATGCGTCCCGGCTCGATGCCCGCCGTCCGCAGCCCCTCGGCGTCCAGCTGCGAGTGGGTGGTGCTGGCTGGGTGGGTGACGCTGGTCTTGGCGTCGCCCAGGTTCACCAGCCGCGAGGCCAGCTGAACGGCGTCGAGGAAGGCGCGGCCCGCCTCCACCCCGCCCTCCAGATCGAAGGTGAAGAAGGCGCCGGCGCCACGCGGATAGTCACGCTGGGCTATCCCGTAGCTGGGGTGATCCGGCAGCTCCGGGTAGTTCACGCCGACCACGCCCTCCTGCTGGCCGAACCACTCCACCAGCTTGCGGGTGTTCTCGATGTGCCGCTCGGCCCTGAGGCTCAGGGTCTCCAGGCCGTTGAGGAAGTAGAAGGCGCTCTGGGGCGCGAGCGACTGGCCCTGGTCGCGCAGGCCCTCGACGCGAGCGCGGGTGGCGAAGGCGATGTTGCCGAACGGCGAGCCCACGCCGAAGGTCTCGGAGAAGACCAGGCCGTGGTAGCTGGGGCTAGGCTCCGAGAAGCCGGGGTAGCGGCCGTTGCCCCAGTCGAAGCTGCCAACATCCACGATCAGCCCACCGAGTGCGGTGCCGTGGCCGTTGATCCACTTGGTGGCGGAGTGGATGACGATGTCCGCGCCGTGCTCGGCGGGTCTTATGAGGTAACCGCCGATGCCGCCGGTGTTGTCCACCACCACGGCCACGCCGCGCTCGTGAGCTACTTCCGCGATGGCACGGATGTCCGGCAGGCGCAGGCTGG
>CAYXUE010000036.1:0-23571 GCA_964467885.1 uncultured bacterium
CCCGGCGCGGGGTTACCCGGCAAGGGCTTATCCCGCCAGGGCATTACTCGGAACAGTTCCGAGTTACGCCTCAGAGTATAGCGTCAGTTCCCTTGAGCGACAACCTGCGAGGCTGCCGCGTAACGGCGGCGCCGCTGGCGACCGCGGAGCGCACCATCCGCGGCGGTGCCGCTCAGTCCTCCCCACTCAGTCCTCCCCGCTCGGCCCTCAGCGCTCAGCTCTCACCGCTCCCCCCGCAGGTAGGGCAAGGGGTCCACCGCGCTGCCGTTCAGCCTGATCTCGAAGTGCAGGTGGGGACCGGTGGAGGCCCCTGTGCTGCCCACGCTGCCCAGCAGGTCGCCCTGCCGCACCACGTCGCCGGCGGCCACGTGGAAACCGCTGAGGTGGGCGTAGCGCGTCTCGCTGCCGTCGCCGTGGTCGAGCACCACCACGTAGCCGTAGGTGCCCCACCAGCCGGCGCGCGCCACGCGACCGGATCGGGCCGCCACCACCCGGGTGCCGGGGCTGGCGGCGAAGTCCACGCCACCGTGGAAGCGGTTGCCGTTGACCGAGATGTTGCGCCAGCCGAAGGGCGAACTCAGGCGCCCCTCCACGGGCATGGCGTAACCGGTTTCCCAGCTGTCCACGCCCGCCAGCGTGGCCACCGCGCGCGGCAGCAGGGCGACCTGCGCCGCCCGCAGACTCTCGTCCACGCCCTGCGCCTCCGCGTAACCGCAGCCGAGCAGCAGCGCCAGCGCCATGACGACGGGCGCCCGGAACCGTGAACTGGTCCTGGACGCCCGTACGTGCAAGGCCGCTATCAGCCCTGCGTGAGGGTGGAGAGGAACTCGGCGTTGCTCTTGGTGCGGCCGAGGCGCCCGAGGAGCATCTCCATGGCTTCCGCCGGATCCATGTCGGAGATGACCTTGCGCAGCAGCCACATCTTGGCCAGCACGTCCTCGCCGAGGAGCAGGTCCTCGCGGCGCGTGCCGGACTTGAGGATGTCGATGGCCGGGAAGATGCGGCGCTCCTCCAGGTGACGGCTGAGGTGCAGCTCCATGTTGCCGGTGCCCTTGAACTCCTCGAAGATGACGTCGTCCATGCGGGAACCCGTCTCCACCAAGGCGGTGGCCAGGATGGAGAGCGAGCCGCCGCCGCGGATGTTGCGCGCGGCGCCCAGGAAGCGCTTGGGCCAATGCAGCGCGTTGGAGTCGAGACCGCCCGAGAGCGTGCGGCCCGTGGGCGGGGTCACCAGGTTGTTCGCGCGCGCCAGGCGGGTGATGGAGTCCAGCAGGATCATGACGTGACCGCTGTCCTCCACGATGCGCCGAGCGCGCTCGTGAACGAACTCGGCCACGCGGATGTGGTTGGTGGGCGGCTCGTCGAACGTGCTGGCCACCACCTCGACACCCTGCACGCTCTCGCGGAAGTCCGTGACCTCCTCCGGGCGTTCGTCGATGAGCAGCACGATGACCTTGATGTCCGGTTCGTTCGCCACCACGGCGTTGGCGATCTTCTTCAGCAGGGTGGTCTTACCGGCCTTGGGTGGCGCCACGATGAGGCCGCGCTGACCGCGGCCGATGGGGGCCAGCAGGTCGATGACGCGCGTGGAGAGCTCGTTGCCCGTGGTCTCGAGCTTGATGTGCTGCTCGGGGAAGGTCGGGGTGAGTTCCTCGAAGCGCGGGCGCTTGGAGGCCTGGAACGGGTCGACGTTATTGACGGCCTCCACGCGGATGAGGGTGCCGTAACGTTCGTTGTCGCGCGGGCGGCGCGCCTTGCCCATGATGTAGTCGCCGGTGCGGAGCCGGAACTGCTTGATGAGCCCTGCGGAGACGATGACGCTGCGCGTGTTGTTCTGCAGGAGCGACTCCTGCAGGAAGCCGTAACCGTCGGAACTGATCTCCAGGTAGCCGCGCACGAGCCTCAGGCCCTCCGCCTCGGAGGCGCGCTCGAGGATGGCGACCGCCAGCTCGTCCTTCTCCATCTGGCGGTAGTCCTCGAGGCCGACCTCCTTGGCCAGCAGGTGCAGCTCGGGCACGATCTTGCTCTGCAGGTCGCGGAAGTTCAGCGGCGCCTTGCGCTGGCCTCGGTTGGAGCGGTTGCGGCCGCGGTTACGGCCGCGGCGGCCCTCCTGCTCCTTGCCATCATCGTCGTCCGAGGACTCTTCTTCCTCGGCGGCTGCGGCCTTCCTGCCCCCGCGCTTGCGGGAAGACCCGGAACCGCTGTCCTCGGCCTCCACTTCGCGCTCCTCGTCCGCACCGTCGGCGGCTGCCTCGTCGTCCTCGGTCTTCGGCTCCGCCTGAGCGGCGCGCGGCTTGCGCCCGCGTTTGGGCTTGGCTTCCGCCGCCTCCTCGGTGGCTTCTGCCTCGGCCTTGACTTCCCCGTTCTCAGTGGCGGTGCTGGTAGCCGTGTCCGCCTCCGGGGTCTTGCGTGGACGGCCCCGCTTGCGCGGCGTGGGTTTCTCCACGGCGGTCTCGGTTGCTTCGGGGCTGTCTTTTTCTGGTGTTGGACTCATCCGTTCTCCGTTCCCACGTTGCCCGTGGGCTGTAGCCTGAGAACATCAGGCAAGATTCTCGAGCGGCGACCAAGCTGGTCCGCGTCGGCTCACCGCTCCAAGTTCTGTCCGGTGCAATGGATCACAGCCTACCGAACGACTGGTGCTGGGTGATCCGGGGTTTTGCCAGGAATGGCAGCAGGACTCATTGACGTCTACGTTTGCTGCTGCTAGCGTTGAGTATACGCGCTTTCGCTTTCCGTTGTAAAGCGTAGAGCACGTTGGTGATGTGAGTTACATCACCCGCAGGTGGCGGCAACTCCGCCTGCTGGCTTCGAAGGGAACAGGCCGCTCGCGCCACTGCCGAAAGCGAGCCGGGGATGGTGTGAGCCCGGCGGGTAAGACGCGAACCGGTATCCTCCCAGAGCCGCTCCCCGAACGCGCGGGCCTGAGGACAGCCACGCGCCAGTAGACGGAGCCGGGCGACGCCCGACATAGCGTCAGGCTCTCCCCCACCTTGGGGGCAGCCACGGAGGCCGGCATAACGTCCGGCGAAGTTGGGTGGTACCGCGCTTCTTAGGGCGCCCCAACGGCGAGATCGCCCGGGGCGCTTCTTCTTTGGCCCTCGGCACGCCAGGGAGAGTGGTGAAGGTGTTCAAGGACGTACCCACGGACGTGAAGTTCCCCGAGTTGGAGAAGCGCGTCATCGACCTCTGGAACGAGCGCAACGTCTTCCGCCGTTCCGTCGACCGCCCGGCGCCCAAGGGCGACTGGGTCTTCTTCGAGGGGCCGCCCACGGCCAACGCCAAGCCGGGCGTGCACCACGTCATCAGCCGCGCCTACAAGGACCTCTTCCCCCGCTTCAAGACCATGCAGGGTTACCGCGTGGGCCGCAAGGGCGGCTGGGACACCCACGGACTGCCCGTGGAGATCGCGCTGGAGCAACGCCTCGGCTTCACCAACAAGCAGCAGATCGAGGAGTTCGGCATAGCCAAGTTCAACGAGCTCTGCCGCGAGGACGTGTGGCGCAACATCCAGGACTGGAACGCCATGACGGAGCGCATAGGCTTCTGGATCGACCTGGACGACCCCTACATCACCTACGAGAACTCGTACATCGAGTCGTGCTGGTGGATCATGAAGTCGCTCTTCGACCGCGGCCTGCTGGTGGAGGACTACAAGACCACCTGGCACTCGCCCTCCAGCAACACCACCCTCGCCTCGCACGAGGTGTCGCTGGGCTACCAGGAGGACGTGGAGGACCCGTCGATCTTCCCGAAGTTCCCCGCCCGCCTGGAGGAACTCAAGGAGCGGGGGCTGGTGGCTGCGGACGAGAGCCGCCCCGTCTACTTCCTGGCCTGGACCACCACCCCCTGGACGCTGGCAGCCAACTCGGGCCTCACCGTGCTGGGCTCCGCCGAGTACCACCTGGTCGAGGCCCCCGCGGCGCACGGCAGCGAAGGCGAGACCCACCTCTACTGGGTGGCCGCCCAGGCGGCCGAGCGCGTCTTCGGCGAGGACGCGAAGGTGGTGGGCAAGGCCGCGGGCGAGGAGCTGGTGGGCCTCACCTACCAGCCGCTGCTGAGGGGCAGGGTCGATGAGGGCACCGACCTGTCCGGCGCCTGGCGCGTGGTGGCGGACGACTTCGTGACCCTCGAGGACGGCACCGGCATCGTGCACGTGGCGCCCGCCTACGGCGACCTGGACGTGGGCCGCAAGTACGGCCTGCCCACCGTCTTCTCCGTGGACCTCACGGGCGGCGTCATGCCCGAGGTGCGCCCCTGGGAGGCGCCCGAGGGCGGCGACGGTCCCTACACGGGCATGTGGTTCAAGGACGCCGACGACCGCATCACCGAGGACCTCACCGAGCGCGGCCTCATGTACCGCTCGGGCACCATCCTCCACACCTACCCCATGAACTGGCGCGACGGCACGCCCCTCATGAACGTGGCCAAGAAGAGCTGGTACATCCGCACCACGGCCGTCAAGGACCTGCTGCTCGAGAACAACGACAGGATCGGCTGGCACCCCGACCACGTGCGCACCGGCCGCTTCGGCAGGTGGCTGGAGAACAACATCGACTGGGCCCTCTCGCGCGAGCGCTTCTGGGGCGCCACCATGCCCATCTGGCAGAACGCGGACGGCAGCAGGAAGGTCTGCGTGGGCTCCGTCAAGGAACTGGAGGAGCTCACGGGCCGCGACCTGTCCGAGCTCGACCTGCACCGCCCCTACGTTGACGAGATCACCTTCGAGCTGGACGGCGAGACCATGCGCCGCGTGCCCTACACGGTGGACGTCTGGTTCGAGTCCGGCGCCATGCCATACGCCCAGTGGCACTACATGGGCGAGCAGTCGCCGCCCGAGGTGCAGGAGCAGCTGAAGCGCAACTTCCCCGCCGACTACATCTGCGAGGCCATCGACCAGACGCGCGGCTGGTTCTACTCGCTGCACGCCCTGGGCACGCTGCTCACCGACCCGGGCGACCCCGAGACGGGCCGGCAGCCCGGCGCCCTGGCGCACCTCTTCGAACCCTCCTCCGCCTTCAAGAACCTCAACGTGCTCGGCCACATCGTGGACGAGAAGGGCGAGAAGATGAGCAAGTCCAAGGGCAACACGGTGGACCCCTGGACGGTGCTGGACGCCCAGGGCGCCGACGCGCTGCGCTGGTACCTCTACTCCGTCTCCCCCGACGGCGCCACCAAGCGCTTCAGCGCCGCCCTGGTGGAAGAGACGCTGCGCGACTACTTCATGACCCTCTGGAACGTCTACGGCTTCTTCGTGCTCTACGCCAACCTCGAGAAGCCCGACCTGCAGGCCGCGCCCGCCCCCACCGAGCGCCCCCTGGTGGACCGCTGGCTCGTCTCGCGCCTGGCGACCCTAACCGACACGGTCACCGAGGCGCTGGAGGACTTCGACCCCACCACCGCCAGCCGCGCCATCCGCGACTTCGTGGTGGACGAGCTCTCCAACTGGTACGTGCGCCGCAACCGCCGGCGCTTCTGGCGTTCCGGCGCCGAGGACGGCACGGGCGATCTGGCGCGGGACTCGCTGGCGGCCTACAAGACGCTGCACGAGGCGCTCGTTACCGTGGCCAAGCTCATGGCTCCCATGGCGCCGTTCACCAGCGAGGAGCTGTACCAGAACCTGGTGGTGGCGCAGGCGGCGGGCGAGGGCAGCCAGGTACCGGACAGCGTCCATCTGGCGGCCTGGCCCGAGGCGGACAGCGCCAACGCGGACCCCGAGCTGGAGCACGCCATGCGCGCGCTCATCCGCCTGGTGGAGCTGGGCCGCTCCGCCCGTGCTGCCTCCGGCGTGAAGCTGCGGCAGCCGCTGCCCGAGGTGCTGGTGCGCGTGCGCGAGGCCTCCGAGCTGGAGGGCGTGAAGCGCCTGGCCGACCAGCTGCTAGAGGAACTCAACGTCAAGGAGGTCCGCTTCCTGGACGTGGAGGACACCTTCGTGGACTACAGCCTCAAGCCCAACCTGCCGCGGCTGGGCAAGCGCGTCGGCAAGCTCATCCCGCAACTGCGGCAGGCGCTGGAGGGCCTCGATGGCCGTGAGGTGGCCGCCAACGTGGCCGCCGGGCGCCCGACGGTGGTGCAGCTGGAGGAGCGGACGCTGGAACTGGAACCCGAGGACCTGCTGCTCGACCCGCGCAGCCCGGAAGGCTACGCGGCCGTGGAGGAGCGCGGCTACCTGGTGGCGCTGGACACGCGCGTGACCGACGAGCTGCGCCGCGAAGGCATGGTGCGCGACGCGGTGCGCCTGGTGCAGAACGGCCGCAAGAGCGCCGGCCTGGAGGTCAGCGACCGCATCGAACTGTCCGTGGAAGCGGAAGGCGAGCTGAGGCGGGCGCTGGAGGAGCACCAGCGAGCGCTGGCGGGCGAGGTTCTGGCGGTGAGCCTGCGGCTCGGCGAACTCGACGGCGAGGCGTACACGGAGGAGGGCGAGATCGAGGGTGAGCGCTTCGCGTTCTCCCTGCGGAAGGCCGAGCAGGCCTGAGCGGCGCAACGACCTAGGCCTAGCAGGCGTTCCCGTACAGGACGTATTACCCCGGAACGTCCCCCGTTCCGGGGCTACAATGCGGTGCGTGTACGGACGTACCGGATAGGCACGTGTGCTCACGGTTCAGCGACGGATAAGCGCAAGTAAGCAGCTGCTCGGAAGAGACAGCGACACGTTCGAGGAGGCTTCACCAGCATGAGAATCGGCATCAACGGTTTCGGCCGCATCGGCCGCCTGATCTTCCGCATCGCCCACGAGCGCGGGCACGAGGTCGTGCTCGTGAACGACCTCACCAGCAACGAGACCCTCGCCACTCTGCTCAAGTACGACTCCAACTTCGGACCGTTCAAGGGCGAGGTCAGCTACGACGACGACAACATCATCGTCGACGGCCGCACGGTGGCCGCCACCGAGCACCGCAACCCCGCCGACATCCCCTGGGCTGACCACGGCGTCGACATCGTGGTCGAGTCCACCGGCATCTTCCGCAAGCGCGAGCAGGCCATGGCCCACATCGAAGGCGGCGCCAAGAAGGTGCTCATCAGCGCCCCCTCGCCCGACGCCGACTTCGACATCATGGTCGGGGTGAACGAGGACCAGTACGACCCCGCCGAGCACCAGATCCTCTCCAACGCCTCCTGCACCACCAACTCGCTGGCGGCCGTCATGAAGCTGCTGGACGAGGAGTTCGGCATCGAGCAGGCCATGATGACCACGGTGCACAGCTACACCAACGACCAGAACATCCTGGACGCGCCGCACTCCGACGTGCGCCGCGCCCGTAACGCGGCCACCAACATCATCCCCACCAGCACGGGTGCGGCCAAGGCCGTGGGTAAGGTCCTGCCGCAGCTGCAGGGCGTCTTCGACGGCACCTCGCTGCGCGTGCCGACGCCCGTGGGCTCCATCTCCGACGTCACAGCCCTGCTGAAGCGCGAAGCCACCGCAGCGGAGATAAACTCCGCCATCGAGAAGGCCGCCAACGGCCGCCTCAAGGGCGTGGTGCGCTTCACCATGGACCCCCTCGTCTCCAGCGACATCGTGGGCGACCCGCACTCCGCCATCGTGGACGGCCAGCTCACCAGCACCATGGGCAAGATGGCCAAGTTCTTCATCTGGTACGACAACGAGTACGGCTTCTCCAGCCGCATGGTCGACGTGCTCGAGATCATGGCGAAGGACCTCTGAGCTCACACCATGGAGGGCCGAGCGTGAAGGGCACGCACGGAAGGGCACCGCTACGCACGCTGGAGCACCTCATCGAGGAGCACGACCTGCAGGGCAAGCGCGTCCTCGTGCGCGTGGACTTCAACGTGCCGCTGGAGGAGGGTGAGGACGGCCTGCAGGTGGCCGACGACACCCGCATCCGGGCTGCGCTGCCCACCATCGACCGGCTCCAGGCCGCGGGCGCCACGCTCGTGCTCGTGAGCCACCTGGGGCGCCCGAAGGGTGCGCCCGAGGACCGTTACCGCATGGGTCCGGTGGCTAGGCGCCTGGGCGAACTGCTGGGTCAGGAGGTGCGCTACCTGAAGACCGACGGACCCGCCAGCCCCGAGCAGCAACGCTACGTGGAGTCCGCGCCCAGCGGCAGCATCACGCTACTCGAGAACAGCCGCTTCGACGCACGCGAGACCGCGAACGACGCCGAGATGGCCAGGACCCTGGCCTCGTACGCCGACTTCTACGTCAACGACGCCTTCGGCGCCGCCCACCGCGCTCACGCCACCACCGAGGCCGTGGCCCGCCTGCTGCCCAGCGCAGCAGGCGGCCTCATGAGCGGCGAACTGGAGGCTCTCAGCAAGCTGACCAACGACCCGGCGAGACCGTTCGTGGTCGTGCTGGGCGGCGCCAAGGTCAGCGACAAGCTGGGCGTCATCGAGAGCCTGCTCGACCAGGCCGACGCCATCATCATCGGCGGCGCCATGGCATACACCTTCGAACTGGCCAAAGGCGGACGTGTGGGCGGCTCGTTGGTGGAGCCCGACCTGGTCGACACGGCGAAGCGCATCCTAGAGACCGCGCAGGAGCGCGGCGTGCAGCTGCTGCTGCCGGCCGACTCGCTCTGCGCCCAGGAGTTGGAGGCGGACGCGGAGACGCAGGTCTTCCCCTCCAACGACATCCCGGACGGCTGGGCCGGCTACGACGTCGGTCCCCAAGCCACGGAGGAGTTCAGCGCGCTGCTGGAGGGCGCCCGCACCGTCTTCTGGAACGGTCCGCTAGGCGTGTTCGAGACACCCCCGTTCCACACGGGAACCACCGCCGTGGCCACCGTGGTGGCCGGGCTGGACGCTTACACGGTGGTGGGCGGCGGCGACTCGATAGCCGCGCTGGCAGCCACCGGACTGCAGGACGACATCGACCACGTGTCCACCGGTGGCGGCGCCTCGCTCGAGTTCGTCGAGGGCGTAGATCTGCCGGGCGTGAAGGCCCTGGAGGCGGACTGACCCTTGGGAGCCCCCGAGCTCTTCTACCTCGACAAGCAACAGTTCGGTCCGGACGCTGCGGGCGTCCGGGCCGACGTGGCCAACCTGAGCGGCGACTACACCTACCTGACGGACGGGTACTACGCCTCGCTCGACGCCGAGCGGGCGGGGCTCAACGTGCTGCCCACGACCAGCGAGGCGCTGGACGCCTACGTGGCCGCCATCGCCATGGAGAAGGCGCGCCTGGCGGACCTGCCGGTGCCCGAGCACCAGATCGTCACCGACCGCTTCCCACCCCCGCCCCTCATGGTCTACCCGCTGAACCCGTTCACCCTGGCGGGTGAGCTCCTGCAGGACGCCGCGGCCATCGAGGCGCGGCGCAAGGGACTCACCTACACGGGCAAGTACGCCGTGCTGGCGCAGGGCCTGCCCGCCGATTACCGCCTGGACGTGCTGCGGCTGGTGCTGGGCCGCTGCCTCGTGCCGCAGTACGAGGAGTACGGCGCCAAGCTCTTCGAGGTGTTCCGCCTGCCGCTCATGCGCGTGCGGGTCATCGTGACGCCCAAGGAGTACCTGCTCTCCGCCATCGAACCCCTGCCGTTCGGCCAACTGAGCGAGGAGGAGCGCGCGCTCCTGGAAGGGAAGGGCCGATGGCGCGCCTAGCCGTCTTCACCGAGCGCTACACCATACGTTCCAGCGTCGAACTCACGGCGCTCACCAACTTCCGCCTGGCCGCCTTCGAGCAGGGTCACGAGCTGGACTTCCTCTTCAAGAACGAACTCAAGTACCTCCGCAACTACGACGGCATCCTCATCCGCGCCCTGACCGACCCGCTCAACACCAGCTACGTGGTGGCCCGCCACGCCGAACTCCTCGGCAAGCGCGTGCTGGACCACTCCAGCGCCATACTCATCTGCTGCGACAAGGTCAACATGTACAAGCACCTCGAGGCCCACGGAGTCTCCATGCCGGAGAGCCGTTACCTAACGGAGGACGACCTCACGCCCTTCACGGCGGCCCGGCTACTGGAGGAGCTTGGCGCACCGCTGGTGCTGAAAGCGCCGAACTCGAGCTTCAGCGCCTACGTGGACAAGGTGACGACCCCGGAGGAGTTCGTGAAGGTGGGGCGGCGCTTCCTCAGGCGGGCCGACCGCATCGTGGTGCAGCAGTACCTGCCATCCGAGTTCGACTGGCGGGTCATCACCCTGAACGGCCGCGTGCTGGCGGTGGTCAAGTACGCCTTCGCACCTGCGCAGTGGAAACTCATGGACCGCACGGCCGAGGGCGAGTGGGCCAACGTCATCGGCATCGACCCGGCCACGGCGCACCCCAAGCTGCTGGAGACCGCCCTAGCTGCCGCCAACGCCATAGGCACCAGCCTCTACGGCGTGGACCTGAAGGAGATCGACGGCGAGTACTACGTCATCGAGGTGAACGACAACCCCACGATCGCCGCCGGCGAGGAGGACCAGTCGAGCCCGGAGATCTACGCGGAGATCATCCGTCATCTGGCGAACGGCGACTGACACTGCCCCAGCGCTCGATGAGCACCAGCGCCTGCAGCGGGTTGCGCGGGTCGCGGCTGACCTCGTCGAACTTGCTGCGCTTGATGGCCAGGTGCACGTTGTCCGTCCTGTCGCCCCCCTCCGCCAGTAGCGGGTCGTGCAGGTAGAGGTGGTCGGCGTCGAAGCCCGTCACCACCACCCAGCGGCCGGCCGAGCGCTCCTCGCCCTCCCCGCCGTCCAGGCCGTAGAGCGTGGCCAGGGCGATGGCGCCCTGCTCCAGCGCCTCCGCGGCGTCCAGGTGGCTGAAGTCGCGCGTGTCGACCTTGCCACCCAGGCTGCGCATCTCGCGCTCGAAGCCCTCGTGCGCGGTGCGCACCACCTCGCGCGCCTCGCCCGTGACCAGGTCGGCGAACGGCACGCCCAGCGTGGGCGTGATGACCCGCGAGTGGAAGCCGCGGCGTAGGGCCGCCACGGCCAGGCCGTGGGGCGAGAGGCCGCCGTCGTCGGCCATGTAGAAGGTCGAGGTCGACTCGCGCCACACGGTGAGCTCGAGCCAGGCGTCCAGCGGCACGGGGTAGCCGTGGTAGCGCATGGCCATCATCAGGCTGGCCGAGCCGCCGGTGAAGCTGAGGCTTTGGGGGTGGAAGGGCACGCCCCGCACGGTGGCGCCGCCGGCCACGAAGCGCTTGAGGAGCCGCAGGGCGGCGGCGTGATCCTGGTAGTAGTCGTCGGTGCGGCCGCGCACGCTGTAGCCCGCCTGCTGGTAGAGAGCCAGCGCCGCACTGTTCTCCTCCCGCACCTCCAGGCGCATCACCACCACGCCGCGCTCGCGCGCGCCCGCCTCGGCTGCGTCGAGCAGCTGCTTGGCAACCCCACGGCCGCGGAAGTTCGGATCGACCACCATGGAGTAGAGGCGCGCGCTGTCGAAACCGTGCCGGAAGAGCACCACGGCGTCGCCCACCACGGTCTGCCCCACCTCCGCCACCCAGATCTCGGCGCTGTCGCGGGCCAGCAGGCGCGAGAGCCCGGCTCGGGTCATGCGGTCGCCGGGGAAGCCCTGCTCGAGCTCCACCAGCGCGTCCAGGTCCCGGCGCGTGGCGCGCCGGATGCGGACCTGGTCTACACCGGTGGGGGGCTGGTTCACGACCCCTTGGCCTCCTTGATGGCCTGGGTCAGGGCGGGACCGACCTGCGTGGCGTCGCCCACGATGCCGTAGTCCACGATGCGGAAGATGGGGGCGTCGGCGTCCTTGTTCACGGCCACGATTACCTTGGAACGGTTCATGCCCGAGAGGTGCTGCACCGCGCCGGAGATGCCCAGCGCGATGTAGAGTTCGGGCGCCACCGACTTACCGGTCTGCCCCACCTGCTCGGCGTACGGCCGCCAGCCGGAGTCCACCACGGCACGGGTGGAGGCTATGCCGGCGTTGAGGGCGTCGGCCAGGGGCTCGACCACCTGGGTGAAGGCCTCGGCGGAGCCCAGACCGCGACCGCCGGCCACCACCACGCCGGCCTCCTCCAGCTTCACGCGCCCGCCGCTGGCCGCGGAGCGCTGGCCCACCTGCACGCGGTTGGCGTTGCCGTCCAGCTGCGCCTCCACGGGGGTCACGCTGCCGCCCGGCTGCGGCTCCGCCACGTCGAACACGTTCGGCTTCACGGTGATCACGGTGGCGGAACCGCCCACGGTCTTCACGGTCTCGGTCACGCGCGAGAGGTAGCTGTAGCGCACGGCCCGGTAGTCGCCGGCGCTGCCGTTGACCTCGATGACGTCCTCCAGCAACGCGGCGCCCAGGCGCACGGCCACGCGGGGGGCCACGCTCTGGCCCAGACGGTTGGCCGCCATGAGCACCGTGTCCGCGCCCGCCTGCTGGGCCGCCTGCTGCACGACGGCGGTGAGCGCCTCGGCGCGCACGGGCTCGAGCTCCGGCGAGCTGAAGCTGTAGACCTGGCCCACGTACTCGGCCATCTGCTCGGCGGCGCTCTCCGGTCCGATGACGGCGGCCGTTACCTGGCCGCCTCCGGCCAGTTGCCGCGCCAAGGTGACCAGTTCACGCGCGCTCTTGGGGAGGTTGCCGCCGGGGGCTGTGGTGACTAGTAGGATCATGACTCTCTCCTGAGGGCCCTCACAGGACCTTGGCTTCGTTCTGCAGTAGGCGCACGAGTTCGGCGGCGGCGGTGGCGGCGTCGCCCTCCACCATCTTGCCGAGTCGCTCGCGGGTCTGGATCTTCTGGTCGACTATCTCGGTGAGGCCGGTGACGCTGCCGAACTCGTCCAGGTTGCGCTTGGCGAGCTCCTTGCGCTTGGCCTTCATGATGTTAGGCAGGGTCGGGTAGCGGGGCTCGTTGAGGCCCTGCTGGGTGGTGACGACGGCAGGCAGGGACATAGTGAGGCTCTCGTGCCCGTCGTCGGTGTCGTGCTCCACCGTCAGGCTGCCGTCCGCCAGCTCCAACTGGGTGGTCCAGTCGGAGTGCGGCCAGCCCAGCACCTCGGCCAGGGCCGGTCCGAGCGCGGCGCTGTCCCAGTCGGCCTGCTTGCCGCCCACCAGCACCATGTCGGCGCCCTCCTCCTCGACCACCTTGGCCAGCACGCGCGCCTGGCTGATGGGGTCTAAGTCCACGTCGGTCTCCACGTGGATGGCGCGGTCGGCGCCCAGGGCGAGGGCCGTGCGGATGGCCTCCTCGTAACGGGCCGGACCCAGCGCCAGCGCCACGATCTCCACGTCGTGGCCCGCCTCGCGCAGCCTGATGGCCTCCTCCACCCCGTACTCGTCCATGCCGTCGATGACGAACGTGACGCCGTCTAGTTCAACCCCGTCGCTCCCGGCCCTTATCCGGGCCTCGGCGTCGGGTACCTGCTTCAGGACGGTGATCAGCTTCACTATTGCCTCCAATGGCCTGGTCGGCCTGATCTCTGAGTTGGGTGACGGGGGGTGGCGCGCTGGTGAGCGGGGCGTTCGCCCCCTCCGGCGTCCCTCAGCCACACCTCATTGTAGGACGTGCCGGGCGATGACCACCCGCTGGATCTCGTTGGTGCCCTCGTATATCTGGTTGAGCTTCACGTCACGCATGAGTTTCTCCACCGGGTACTCGTTCATGTAGCCGTAGCCGCCGAAGACGTTGATGGCCTCCTGGGCGGCGTGGAACGCGCTGTCCGAGGCGTACGCCTTGGCGATGGCTGCGGCCTCGGCGTGCGGCCTGCCCGTGTCCGCCAGCCAGGCCGCGTGCCACGTCTGCCAGCGAGCGGTCTCCAGCGCGATCTTCATGTCCGCGAGCTTGAACTGGATGGCCTGGAACTGCGCTATGGGGCGCCCGAACGCCTCGCGCTCGTTCGCGTACTTGGCCGACTCGTCCAGGGCGCGCCGCAGCACACCCACCGCGCCGGCCGCCACGGGTATGCGCGTCTTGTCCAGCGTGCGCATGGCGATCCTGAAACCGTCGCCCTTCTCGCCCAGCATGTTGCTCACCGGCACGCGCACGTCGTCGAACACCATCTCGTAGGTGGGGCTGGCGCGCTGCCCCAGCTTGCCGTGCAGCTTGTTGGTGGAGAGGCCGGGCCGATCGTTCTCCACCACCACGGCCACCGTGCCCTTGTGCTTGAGCGAGGGGTCGAAGCTGGCGAACACCACGCTGAAGTCGGCCACACCGCCGTTGCTGATCCAGGTCTTGGTGCCGGAGATGACGATCTCGTCGCCGTCGAAGACAGCGCGGGTGCGCAGGCCGCCCGCGTCGGAGCCGTTGTTCGGCTCGGACAGGGCGAAAGCCGCCAGGCGCGGACCCTCCACCAGCGGCGTGAGGAAACGCTCCTGCTGCTCGGGCGTGGCCGCTAGGAGCAGCGGCATGATGCCCAGCTCGGAGGCCATGAGGATGGTGTAGATACCCATGCAGCCGTAGCCGAACTCCTCGCCGATGATGGCCTCGTCCAGCATGGAGAGCCCCAGGCCGCCCGCCGCCTCCGGCACGCTCACGTTGAGCAGGCCCACCTCGTGCGCCGCCTCCACCACGGAGGCAGGGTAGGTCTCCTCGCGGTCGTGCTGCGCCGCGATGGGGATGACGTGGTCCTTGACGAAGCTCCGCGCCAGCGCCTGGATCTGCTTCTGGTCGTCCGACAGTTCGAATCCGATCATCGCTGACTCCTCCTAAGAGCCCCGGCAGGGGCTCACTATCTCTCCAACTCGCGGTAGATCTGGCGGTGGATCACCATGCGCTGCACCTCGCTGGTGCCCTCGTAGATCTCGGTCACACGGGCGTCCCGGAAGTAGCGCTCCACCGGGTAGTCCTTGGTGTAACCGTAGCCGCCCAGCACCTGGATGGCGTCGTGCGTGACCTTGCTGGCCGTCTCGGAGGCCACCAGCTTGGCCATGGCCGCCTCGCGGTTCACGCGGAAGCCGCGGTCCTTCAACCAGGCCGCGCGGTACGTCAGCAGCCGCGCCGCCTCGATGCCGGTCAGCATGTCGGCCAGCTTGAAGCCGACGGCCTGGAACTCGTGGATGGCCTGGCCGAAGGCGGTGCGCTCGGACGCGTAGTCGCGCGCCGCCTCGTAGGCTGCGCGGGCGATGCCCACCGACTGCGCGGCGATGCCGATACGGCCTCCGTCCAGGCCGGACATGGCAATCACGAAGCCGTTGCCGGGCGCCCCGAGAACCGCCTCGTGCGGCACGAAGCAGTCCTCCAGCGTGACCGTGGTGGTCAGAGCAGCGTGCTGTCCGAGCTTCTCCTCCGGCTTGCCGAAGATCACGCCGGGCGTGTCCTTCTCCACCAGGAAACAGGTCACGCCGCGAGCGCCGGCCTGCATGTCGGTCTTGGCCAGCACCAGGTACAGCTGCGCCTCGCCGCCGGAGGTGATCCAGGCCTTGGTGCCGTTCAGCACCCAGCCGTCACCCTGCCGCTCCGCCCGCGTGATGATGGCGGCCGCGTCCGAGCCGGCGTGGGGCTCGGAGAGACAGAACGCCCCGATCCACTCGCCGCTGGCCAGCTTCGGCAGGTATCGCCGCCGCTGCTCCTCCGTGCCGTGCTTGAGGAGCAGGCTCTGCGGCAGCCCGTTGGTGACGCTCATGATGGTGGCGTGCGAGGCGTCCACCGCGGCGATCTCCTCGAGCAGCACCACGTAGCTGAGGGTGTCGAGCCCCGCTCCGCCGTATTCCTCCGGGGTGAGCATGCCAAGGAGGCCCAGTTCCCCCATCTGCCTGAGCGTCCGCCACGGGAAGCGCGGCTGGCGGTCCAGCTCCGCGGCCACGGCGCCGATCTCCGTCCTGGCGAAGTCGCGCACCGCACGCTGCATCTGGATGAGGTCTTCTGGTAATGAGAAATCCACTTATCAAGGTCTCCCCGGGCACGTACGCCCCAGGGAGTATAACTGCGCCTGCCTCCCGGCCCTCTCCGAATTAGACTGAGTACATGAACGTCAAAGAGTTGCTGCTCCGCATGCCCGCCGCCGTGCGCTTAGACGAGGGCGCGCCCGACGCCACCATCCAGTACGAGACCTCAGAGCCCGTTTACCACGTCATCCAGGGTGGCACCGTCCAGGCGCACGAGGGTCAGGCGCCCGCGCCCGACGTGTCCATCAAGGTCAGCGACGCCAACCTGGAGAAGCTCCTGCGTGGCGACCTCAACCCCATGACGGCCATGTTCACCGGCAAGCTCAAGGTGCGGGGCAACGTGGGGCTGGCGCAGCGCCTGCTCGGTATGGTGGACCGCCAGAAGCTCGAGGCCGCCCGCGACGAGATCCTGAGGAACGAGAACGCCTGAGCCCTCGGACCGCCTAACGTCCGAAGGTTAAGGTCCGCAGGTGGAAGGAACCCGCCTAAGGCGCCGGCGGCTCCGCGCCGTAGAACTCCACCTCGTGGCGCTTGTAGGCGCCGCCCTCGTACTCGAACACGGCGGAGAACACGCCGGGCCTATCCAGCCAGGGCAGGAAGTGCTTGTCGCCCTCCCAGAGGGGTAGGTCGGCCAGCTCAGCCGTGGGCACCCAGAAGAGGTCGCCCTCGCGTGAAGGCGTGGGAGTGCCGCTGAAGCGCGTGACCAGGTAGACCCAGACGTACCAGTCCACCTCGCCCTTCTCGAAACGCGGGAAGGTGATGAACCCTTTGAGGTCCGCCTCCAGCACGGTCAGACCGGACTCCTCCAGCACTTCGCGCTTCATGCACGCGTCGGGCGACTCGCCTGGCTCCAGCTTGCCGCCTAAGCCGTTCCAGGTGCCGGCGTGCAGGTGGGTGGGGTCGCCGCCCCGCCTGAGCATGAGGGTCTCGTGGCCGCGGCGCACGTACGCCAGGGTGGCCAGCTTCAGTCCCACGCGTCGCCTTCCTCGGGCTCACCGGCCGCTCCGGCGTCGGCCAGGATCTCCAGTAGTCTGTCGCGCAGCTCCGGGGCGTCCTTCAGCTCACCGCCGCGCTCGCACCGTACCCTCACGAGGCGCGCCGGTCCGGCGCCGCGGCCCCGCAGCCAGCGGGCCAGGTACTCGACGGCGCCCCGCTCCGTCCGCGCCACCGAAGCCGGGGCGTTCACGGTGACCCGCTCGCGCCGCCCCGCTGCGGACTCCAGCACGATCAGCAACTCGTAGCCGCTGCCAGCGCGCTTGACGAACACCTGCTCCACCCGGTCCGCGCGCATGACGCGCTCAGCCGCCCGTGGCGCCAGGCGCGTCGCGGTCCAGACCGAAGGCGGTGTGGACGGCGTTCAGCGCCGCCTGGCCGAACTCGGCGGGGATGAGTACGCTGATGCGCACCTCGCTGGTGGTGATCATGTCGATGTTGGCACCCACGCCGGCCACCGCCCCGAACAGCGTGGCGCCGATGCCGGGCGTGGAGCCGATGGCCACGCCCACCACCGAGATCTTGGCCACGTCGCGGTCCACCTCGGCGTGTGCGCCCCACTCGTCCAGGACCGGGCCCAGCGCCTCCAGCGCTTCGGGCACCAGGTCGTCCGACACGATGAACGCCATCTGCTGGCGGCTGTCGCCCGCGCCCCGCACCCCCTGGATGATCATGTCCACGCTGACCTTGGCGGCGGCCAGGGCCTGGAACAGGCGGGCGGCCACGCCGGGCTGGTCGGGCACGGAATGGATGTCGATGCGGGTGTGCCCCGTGTCGAGGGCCACCCCGGTGACCGGTTTGTCGGTGAACATGCTGCCCTCCTGGGACGTGCTGCGGTCCGTTATCAGCGTACCCGTGATGGGGCTGAACGACGATCTGACGTGGATGGCGATGCCGTAGCGCCGGGCGTACCAGACGCTGCGGGGATGCAGAACCTTGGCGCCGTGCGACGCCAGCTCGAGCATGGCCGTGTAGTCCACGGCCCGGAGCTTGCTGGCGCGCTCCACGCGGTGCGGGTCGGCGGTGTACACGCCGTCCGTGTCGGTGAAGATCTCGCACTCGGCCACACCTAGTGCAGCGGCCAGCGCCACGGCGGTGGTGTCCGAGCCGCCGCGGCCGAGGGTGGTGATGTTGCCTGCCGCGTCCTGGCCCTGGAAGCCCGCCACCACGACGACGTCCATCTCCTCCAGGGCGGCCAGCACGGGCCGGTGATCCACCCGCACGATGCGCGCCGCGCCGTGGTTGGAGTCGGTGAGGAAGCCCGCCTGCGGTCCGGTGAAGGAGCGCGCGCTCACGCCCCGCCTCAGCAGGGCCAGCGTGAGGAGCGCCGCCGACTGCTGCTCGCCCGTGGCCAGCAGAGCGTCCAGTTCCCGCCGCGAGGGGCGCTTCGTCAGCTCGCGCGCCATGCCTATGAGCCTGTCGGTGGTGCGCCCCATGGCGGACACCACCACCACGACCTTCTCGCCAGCCTGGGCGGCGCGGCTCAAGCGCTCGGCCACCTTGTCTATGCGCTCCAGATCTCCCACGCTGGTGCCACCGAACTTCTGCACGCGTAGCGGCCACCTGGGCGTGGGACGCAGTCCCTCCGGAACGGCGTCGGTGCGGCCAGGCTCATGCGGTGGCGATCGGTCGGCGGGGCGCATATATAACGTGGGAGCTTACAACCCTTGCCCCTGGGCGCGCTACTCCCGCACGAACCGCGGGGAACGGCGTTCCTGCACACCTCTGCAATAATCGGAGCCATGAACCAAGCTGCCGCCGACAGAGGCGCTTCTTCCACTGAACTGCGCGTGGCCGTGGTCGGCGCCGGCCCGGCCGGCTTCTACGCCGCGGAGGCGCTGCTCAAAGGGCGCGAGGACGTCAGCGTCGACCTGCTGGACCGCTTGCCCACCCCCTACGGCCTCGTGCGCTTCGGGGTCGCCCCCGACCATCAGAAACTCAAGTCGGTGACCCGGCTCTACGAACGCACCCTCGGCGACCCGCGCCTACGCTACCTGGGCAACGTCGAGTTCGGTCAGCACGTCACCCTGGACGACCTGCGGAAGCATTACCACGCGGTGGTCGTAGCGGTGGGCGCCCCGTCGGACAGGCGCTTGGGCATCCCGGGCGAGGACCTGCCGGGCAGCCTCTCCGCCACCGAGTTCGTGGCCTGGTACAACGGGCTGCCCGACCACGCCGACCTGCACGTTCCGCTCGACGCCACTACCGCGGTGGTCATAGGAGTGGGCAACGTGGCGATAGACGTGACCCGGGTGCTGGCCAAGAGCGTGGACGAGCTGGCGCGGACGGACATGGCCGATCACGCCATCGAGCACCTCAGGAACTCCTCCATCGAGGAGGTGATCATCGTCGGCCGGCGCGGTCCCGCCGAAGCGAAGTTCACCACCAAGGAGCTGCGCGAACTGGGCGAGCTGCTGAACGCCGACATCTACGTGGACGAGGGCGAACTGGTGGTGCCCGCCGCCAGCCGGGCCGCCATCGAGGGCGACGTCAACGCCCAGAAGAACCTCGAGGTGTTGCAGGGCTTCGCCCGGCAGACGCCGGTGGGCAAGCCGCGGCGCGTGAGGATCCGCTTCCTGCTCTCGCCCGTGGAGATACAGGGTGAGGGCCGGGTGGAGCGGGTGGTCTTCGAGCGCAACCGGCTGGAGGAGCAGGAGGGGGGCTGGGTGGCGGCGGTACCGACCGGCGAGCGCGAGGCCATCGACGCCCAGCTGGTCTTCCGCTCCGTGGGCTACCGCGGCACGGCGCAGCCGGGCCTGCCGTTCGACGAGAGCAGGGGGGTCATCCCCAACGAGGCGGGCCGCGTCACGGACGCCGGCCGGGCCGTGCCGGGCGTCTACGTGGCCGGCTGGATCAAGCGGGGGCCCAGCGGGGTCATCGGCACCAACAAGGCCGACGCCATGGAGAGCGTGCGGGCGCTGCTGGAAGATGCCGACGCAGGGCTCCTGCCGGCGCCGCCCGACCCCGCGCCTGAAGCGGTGGACGCCCTGCTGCGCTCGCGCGGCGCGGACCCGTTCGGCACCACCGAGTGGTTCCGGTTGGACGCGGTGGAACTGGAGGCCGGCGAGGCGCAGGGCCGGCCACGGGTCAAGGTCGTGGCGGTGGAGGCCATGCTGCGAAGTGGTCGCGATTAGCTGCTGAACACGCACTCCCGGCGCCCGGTTCATACTCTTCATCATTCCTGGTACTATGCCGTCGCATAACGCGCAACCAGCGCATAGAGCGAGGTTCGAGGACGTGTCGGATAGCCCTACCGTACCCGGCTCACCCCCGCGTTCCCCGGAGGGAACCGGTGGTGCAGCAGAATTACCATCCGGGCCGCCGCTGCTGAGCATCCAGAGCTTGGTGAAGGATTTCGGTGGCCTAAGAGCCGTGAACCACTGCAGCTTCGACGTGGCGCGGGGCAGCATCACCGGCCTCATCGGGCCGAACGGTGCCGGCAAGACCACCCTGTTCAGTCTGGTCTCAGGCTTCTACGTGCCGGACTCCGGCCGCGTGTACCTGGACGGCGAGGACGTCACCGGCCTCCCGTCGCACCTGATCTTCCGCAAGGGCCTGTCGCGCACCTTCCAGATCCCGCGCGAGCACAAGAGCATGACGGTCACCGAGAACCTCATGCTGGTGCCCAAGGGTCAGATCGGCGAGCGCTTCTGGAACCCCGTGATCAGGCCCGGCGCCGTGCGCCGCCAGGAGCGTCAACTGCGGGAGAAGGCGCGCGAGGTGCTCGAGTTCGTGGAGTTGTCGCACATGGCCGACCAGCCCGCCGGCGCCATGTCGGGCGGCCAGAAGAAGCTCCTGGAGCTGGCACGCACTCTGATGGCCGACCCCAAGATCGTGCTGCTGGACGAGCCCGCAGCCGGGGTCAACCCCACCCTGATGGGCAAGATCCGCGAGAAGATCGAGCAGCTCAACCGCGAGCGGGGCATAACGTTCCTGCTCATCGAGCACGACATGCCGCTGGTGATGGGCCTCTGCAACCCCGTGGTGGTGATGAACCAGGGCAGCAAGCTGGTCTCCGGACCGCCCGAGGTGATCAAGACGGATCCACGTGTTCTCGAAGCGTACCTGGGAGGGCAATATGCCGCTCTTGACGGTTGAGAACGTTGTGTCCGGCTACGGCGAGATGCAGGTGCTGAACGGCGTCAGCTTGACGGTGGGCCAGGACGAGATAGTCTCCATCGTCGGCCCCAACGGCGCCGGCAAGTCCACCGTCATGAAGCTGGTCTTCGGGCTGCTGAAGCCGTGGGAGGGCGCCGTCACCTTCGACGGGGAGACCATCTCCGGCATGGCGCCCGAGAAGCTCGTGCGACTCGGGCTCTCCTACGTGCCGCAGGTCGACAACGTCTTCCCCAACCTCACGGTCGAGGAGAACCTCGACATGGGTGGCTACACGCGCACCGGCAGCCTGGACGAGCAGAAGGAGCGGGTGTACGAGCTCTTCCCCCGCCTGGCGGAACGGCGCAGGCAGCGCGCCGGCAAGATGTCGGGCGGTGAGCGCCAGATGGTGGCCATGGGCCGCGCACTCATGCTGGACCCCAAGCTGCTCATGCTGGACGAACCCTCCGCCGGCCTCGCGCCGCTACTGGTGGACATGATCTTCGAGAAGGTGAAGGAGATCAACGAGGCAGGTGTTGCAGTGCTGATGGTGGAACAGAACGCCAAGAAGTCGCTGGCTCTAGCTGACCGCGGTTACGTGCTGGCCACGGGCCAGAACAAGGTCGACGGTCCCGGTGACAAGCTCCTGGGCGACCCCGAGGTCGCGCGCCTCTACCTGGGGGGTTGACGAACATGCAGGAGAGTACTTCCCTGGAACTGAGGCCCGGCGAGCGCTTCAGGAACATCCTCACCAGCCGCGGCTTCATGGTCGTCGTGCTGCTACTGCTACTCGTGGGCTTCATCATCGCGGCGCAGGTCAAGGGCGTCTCGGCCAACTCCCTCCTCTCGCTCTTCGTGCGCGGCACGTTGCTGGGCGGCACCCTGGCGCTGGGCGCCGTGGGCGTGACGCTGGTCTTCGCGGTGCTGAAGATGGCCAACTTCGCCCACGGCGACACCATGACCTTCGGCGCCTACCTGGGGCTGCTGGTCATCATGCTGCTGCCCAAGGGGCCGCCCCTGGCCCCCTTCTCGTTCGGCTACGAGTTCATCGTCGCCCTGCTGGTGATCGTGCCCCTCATCGGACTGCTGACCTTCGGACTGGATCAGCTGCTGTTCCGCCCGCTCCGCAACCGGCGAGCCCAGCCCATCATGTTCGCCATGGCGGCGTTGGGCTTGGCCTTCGGCCTGCGCAGCCTGGTCTACATCTTCTGGGGCGCCGACTTCACCTTCTACTACGTAGGCCGCGCGCGGCCCGCCGTGGAGCTGTTCGCGGGCGTGCGGGTGCGGCCCGACCAGCTCTTCATCCTGGGCCTGGCCTTCGTGCTCATAGTGGCCGTCTACTTCCTGCTGGAGAGAACCAAGATCGGCAAGGCCATGCGGGCCACCGCCGACAACCCGGACCTAGCCCGCGTCAGTGGTATCGACACCAACCGGGTGATCCTCTGGACCTGGCTCATCGGGGGCGGCCTGGCCGCGGCCGGCGGCATGCTCTACGCGCTCGACGTGCAGCTGCGGCCGGAGATGGGCTGGTGGCTGCTGCTGCCGCTCTTCGCCTCGGTCATCCTCGGCACCCTGGGCAACGCCTACGGCGCCCTGGCGGGCGCGTTCATCATCGGCATCGTCTGGCAGGTGAGCAGCGCGTTCATCAACCCCACCTACGGTCACGGCATCGCCTTCCTGGTCATGGTTCTGGTGCTGCTGGTGAGGCCGCAGGGCCTCTTCGGGGGGAGCAAGTAACATGACGCCTCTGCTACTCAGCAAGTCCGTTCTGCTGGCCGTACCCCTCTGGCTGGTCATCTCCACCCTGCTGCCCATCAGGTCGTCGTGGCTCAAGCACCTGGTGGCTGTAGCTGTGGGCTTCGGCCTGGCCGCGCTGGCCAACCTGGTAATCCCCGTCGGCGGGCTCTCCTACATCGTCACCTTCATCCTCATGGCCGGCATCTATGCCGTGCTCTCGCTGGGTCTCAACGTCCAGTGGGGCTACACGGGCCTGTTCAACATCGGCATCGCGGCGTTCTTCGCCATCGGCGCCTTCACGAGTGCCCTCGTCACCACGCAGATGCCCACCGGCATCAACGCCACCTTCACCAAGCAGGCCTTCGGCCTCGGCCTGCCGTTCTGGGTCGGCCTCCTGGCCGCGGGCCTGATAGCCGGCATCCTCGCCTGGCTGATCGGCAAGCCCACGCTGCGCCTGCGGGACGACTACCTGGCCATCGCCACCATCGGCATCGCTGAACTGGTGCGGTTGGTCTTCCAGAACGAGCGCTGGCTGGCCAACGGCCCGCAGCCGCTGCGCGGCATCCCGCAGCCGCTGTCCTGTCTGGCGGGCAACGGTTGCGACTGGCTGCCGGGCTTCGTCAACGACTTCTTCGCCCCCCTCTCAGCTCGCGACTACCCCTACGTCTACGTGGCCATCGTGGCGCTGGTGCTCTACCTGATCTACCGCGTGCTGGAGCGTGCCATCCGCTCCCCCTGGGGTCGCGCCCTGAGAGCGGTGCGCGAGGAGGAAGCGTCGGCCGCCATGAACGGCAAGGACGTGGCCGCGTTCCGCATGCAGTCGTTCGTGGTCGGTGCCGTCATCATGGGTATCGGCGGCGGCCTGTACGCCCATTACGTGGTGTCCATCGACTACGGGCACTTCGATCCCCTCTACGGCACGTTCCTCATCTGGGTGATGCTCATGCTGGGCGGCAGCGGCAACAACCGCGGCGCCATCCTGGGCGCGTTCGTGGTCTGGGCCATCTGGTCCGGCACCAGCTTCGCGGT
>CAYXUE010000037.1:0-23449 GCA_964467885.1 uncultured bacterium
ACGAGGACGGCGCCTGGCGCGTGGCCTGGACCGACACCTGGCTGGAGGCGCGCCGCTTCATGCGTGAGAAGACGGACGCCCTGGGCCTCGAGACGCACATGGACGCCGCCGGCAACGTCTGGTCCACGCTGCAGGGCGATTCCGATGTGGAGCTGCTCATCGGCGGCCACATAGACTCCGTGCCGGGCGGCGGCTGGCTCGACGGCTCCCTCAACGTGCTGGCCGGGCTGGAAGTCATCAGGCGCATCAAGGAGCAGTACGGCGGGCGGCCGCCCGTGACCGTGCGGCTGGTGGACTGGGCCGACGAGGAGGGCGCGCGCTTCGGTCGCAGCCTGCTGGGCTCCAGCGCGGCCGGCAACACTCTCGTGCCCGACGAGGAGCGCCACCGCAAGGACGCCGACGGGGTCATGCTGGTGGACGCGCTGAAGCGCTGCGGCGTTGAGCTGGACCGCATGAACGAGGCGCACGCCGAGCTGGCCAACGCGGGCGCCTACCTGGAGCTGCACATAGAGCAGGGCCCCGTGCTGCTGGACATGGACCTGCCGCTGGGAGTGGTGCTGGGCACCTACGGGGTGGAGAGGCACGCCTTCAAGTGGGTGGGGCAGGCTGCGCACTCGGGCTCCACGCCCATGGACCGGCGGCGCGACGCCTTCCTAGCTGCGGGCAAGATGAGCCAGGAGATCTACCGGCTGACCGACGAACTGGGGGGCGTGAGTACCATCGGCAGCTGCGTCACGCGTCCCGGCATCGTGACCTCGGTCGTGGCCGAGTGCGACATCACCTTGGACCAGCGGCACCTGGACAGGGAGGCTCTCACGCGCATGTACGAGTGGGCGGTGGAGGCCAGCCAGCGCTTCGCCGAGGAGGGCGGGCTGACGACCTCCACCGAGACCATCTGGCGCATCGACCCCATGCCCTTCCATCCTGAGCTCCTGGACATGGCGGAGGAGGCCGTCAAGGAGGCCACCGGCGGTCTGTCGCATCGGCTGCCGAGCGGTCCCCTGCACGACGCGGCCGAGGTAGCGCGTGCGGGCGTACCCACGGTGATGCTCTTCGTGCAGAGCCTGCACGGCATCTCCCATAACAAGATCGAGGACACGAAGGAGGAGCACATCGAGCAGTCCGTGGTGGCGCTGGACGCCCTGGCCGAGAAGAGCATGGCCTGGCTGCAGCGGGGCGGCGGGCGCGACTAGGGAGGCTGGTGAAGGCTGCCTGGTTCCCCCCGATGCCTGGTTTCCCCCAATGTTGCCCCCCACGAGGGTCCTCAGCCCCTCCGTACACCGCTGTGGGGGGCGCCGCCGCGCTGAAGGGCACGCTCGAGAAACGCGGTCGGGCACGCAAGACCGTAAGGTCACGCGTGCCCGGACAGGTTGGTGGGCGATGACGGATTCGAACCGCCGACCCTCCGCTTGTAAGGCGGACGCTCTCCCGCTGAGCTAATCGCCCTAATGGGACTCCAGTTTCGCGCCGGCACGCCGGGCCGTCTCGAGAGACGAAGAGGAGGCGCCGCGATGGCGCCTCCACTCTGGTGACCCCTACGGGATTCGAACCCGTGCCGCCACCTTGAAAGGGTGGTGACCTAACCGCTAGTCGAAGGGGCCTGGTCGGCCGTGCCGTGCGACTCTGGAGTCGTGGTGGGTCGTGCAGGACTCGAACCTGCGACCCGCTGATTAAAAGTCAGCTGCTCTACCGACTGAGCTAACGACCCAACAGCCCAAGCAGTATTAGAGGTAGGGCATCAGCTTGTCAAGCGCCTGGAGGGGTTCAGCTCGGCTCCGGTCCGGTGGGCCATCCGGATCGTGACTTTCCGGGCAAGCGGCCAGCACGCTTGCCCGGCGCCGAGCCCGGCGGAGGCCGCGGGCGGTCGCCCGTACGGCGCACGGTCACTAACGCTAGACTCACCTTGTGGGGGTAACGAGACCCCTGCTAAACTGGTCGGGAGACTGGTTGTGAAAACGCGCACGAGGTGAGTAAGGCCACCTTGTGCACGGCTCACACCTCCTACCGCCGCGCTCAAACGCGGTGCTCCGAAGGGAGTATGGCGCCTTGTATCTGGAAGTTCTGATGATGTTCCTGGCGGCTGGCTTCATCGCGGCGGCCGCCTTGGTCGTTAGTGGGCTGGTCGGACCGAAGAAGGGCACGGAGGCGAAGCTCTCCGCCTACGAGTCGGGCATCCCCGCCAGCGGTGACGCTCGAGAGCGCTTCCCGGTGCACTTCTACCTGGTCGCCATGATGTTCATCATCTTCGACCTGGAGACGGCGTTCTTCTACCCGCTGGCCGTGAAGTTCAACGCGGCTCCGCAGTTCCTCTTCGTGAACGCGATCATCTTCGTGGCGATCCTCGCGGCGGGTTACCTATACCTGCTGCGCAAGGGCGTCCTGAACTGGAAGTGAGTATGGGCTTACGCGACTTGTTCGAGAAGGACGTGCAGGAGCTCGAGGCCGAGGGCATCCTCTTCTCGAGCCTGCAGAAGCTGGTGGCCTGGGGCAGGTCCAACTCGCTCTGGCCGGCTACGTTCGGCCTGGCCTGCTGCGCCATCGAGATGATGGCCGCCACCAACCCGCGCACCGACATGGCGCGCATGGGTTCCGAGGTCTTCCGCGCCAGCCCCCGTCAGGCGGACGTGATGATCATTGCGGGGCGCCTCAGCAAGAAGATGGCGCCGGTACTGACCCGCGTGTACGAGCAGATGCCGGACCCCAAGTGGGTCATCAGCATGGGCGCCTGCGCCAGCTCGGGCGGCATGTTCAACAACTACGCCATCGTGCAGAACGTCGACTCGGTGGTGCCGGTCGACGTCTTCGTGCCCGGCTGCCCGCCGCGGCCCGAGGCGCTCATGTACGCCGTCATGCAGCTGCAGAAGAAGGTCAAGGGCGAGGCGTTCGACGAGCGCGGCGTCAAGCTGCCGATGGTGGAAGGATGGTCCCGCGGATGAGTCGACCGGCCGAAGCCCCCGCTGGCGCCGAGACCAGCGCCCTGGCGAACGTGGCCCCAGGCGGCCCGCTGGCGGTGGCGCTCGAACGGCTCACCGAGATGGGCGGCCGCGCCAGTGAGTTCAAGGGCATGATCAGCGTGACGCTGGACAAGGGCTCGCTGATAGACGGCCTCAAGGCCGCCAAGGAAGCGGGCCTGGAGATGCTGACCGACGTGCTCGGCATCGATTACCTCACCTACCCCGGGCACCGCGGCAAGCGGTTCGCGGTCATCTACAACATCCACGACGTCAGCGGCCGCGAGCGCCTGTTCGTGCGCGTGGAGCTGGACGACGGCGAGACCTGCCCCACCGCCACCGGCGTGTGGCGCGGAGCGGACTTCCTCGAGCGCGAGACCTTCGACATGATGGGCGTGGTCTTCGAGGGCCACCCCAACCTGCGCAAGCTCCTGACGCCCGAGGACCTCGAGGGACACCCGCACCGCAAGGACTTCCCGATCGGCGAGAGCCCCACGCTCTTCAACGAGGGACGCTTCCTCGACCCCGCCACCTTCCGCGCCGGCCTGATGGGCAAGGACCCGGGCCTCACGGGCTGGAAGGGTGGCGCCAGGTTCGGCGTGCGCAGCACGCAGGGCAAGTTGCCGGGTGAAGGAGGAGAGTCATGACTATCAAGGCACCGCCTAGAGAGTCGCAGAGCGAAGGGGGCAGCTTCTCCACCGAGTACATGCGCATCAACGTCGGCCCGCAGCACCCTAGCACCCACGGTGTTCTGAGGCTGGTGGTCGATCTGGACGGCGAACAGATCGTCTCGCTCAAGCCGCAGGTCGGTTACCTGCACACGGGCTTCGAGAAGACCTTCGAGCACCGCACCTACCAGCAGGGCGTCACCTACTCGAACCGCATGGACTACCTCCACGGCTTCGGGCACGACTTGGCGTACGTGCTGGCGGTGGAGAAGCTCATGGATTCGCGAGTGCCCGTGCGGGCGCAGCGGGTGCGGGTCATCCTCAACGAGCTCAACCGCATCGCCAGCCACCTCATCTTCTTCGGCACCGGACTGCTGGACATGGGCGCGCTCACGCCGTTCTTCTACACCCAGCGCGAGAGGGAGAAGATCCTCGACATCTTCGAGATGGTGTCGGGCGTGCGCATGAACTACGGCTACTTCCGCATCGGCGGGCTCTACCAGGACACGCCCGAAGGGTTCGAGGAGGCCGTGCAGGCCTGGTACGACGACTTCTGGCCCCGCCTGGACGAGTACCGCCGCCTGTGGGTGGGCAACGACATCGTGCTGGCCCGCACCAAGGGCGTAGCCGTCGTGCCGCGGGAGATGGCGCTGGACTACGCTCTCACCGGACCGTCGCTGCGCGCCAGCGGCGTGGGCCTCGACTTCCGCAAGGCGCAGCCGTACTCCGGTTACGAGGACTACTCCTTCGACGTGCCCGTGTACGAGGAGGGCGACCTCTGGGCCCGCATGATGATCCGCTTCGACGAGATGGTCGAGGCGGCCCGCATCGTCAAGCAGGCCCTCGACCTGCTGGAGCCCGGCCCCGTCAAGGACCCTGACCGGCGCATCAGCCTGCCTCCGCGCCACGAGCTAGAGAACTCGATGGAGGCGGTCATCTTCCACTTCAAGCTGGTCACCGAGGGCTTCCACCCGCCCATGGGCGAGGTGTACGTGCCCACCGAGTCCGCCCGCGGCGAGCTCGGCTACTACGTGGTCAGTGACGGAGGCTCCATGCCGTACCGCGTGAAGGTACGCGCCCCCAGTCTCGCCAACCTGCAGTCGCTGGAGCCTTCCAGCATCGGCGGCCTCTTCGCCGACATGGTCATCAACATCGCCAGCTTCGACCCGGTACTGGGCGACGTAGACAAGTAAGTGAGCCGATGATCGAACTAGACACCACAACCCCGTACTTCGCCGACAAGCAGGACGTGCTGGACGAGATCCTCTCCCGCTACCCGGAGGAGGGCCGTCGCAGCGCGCTCATGCCGCTGCTCTGGGAAGTGCAACGCAACGAGCGCTACATCTCCGAGGCGCGCATGCACGAGATCGCCGAGATCGTCGGCATCACCGCCACGGAAGTGAAGGGCGTGCTCAGCTTCTACTCCACCTACCACGAGCAGCCGGTGGGCAGGTACCACATACAGATCTGCTCCACGCTCTCCTGCGCCCTGGCCGGCGCCGACCAGATGTACGACCACCTGGTCGAGGAACTCGGCATCGTCAACGGCGAGACCGACGCGGAAGGCCGCTTCTCGCTGCAGAAGGCCGAGTGCGTGGGCTCCTGCGGCACGGCCCCGGTGCTGCTGGTGAACGACACCTACTACGAGCGCGTGACTAAGAGCCGCTGCCACCACCTACTGGAAGCGCTGAGGCGTGACGAGATGCCCGAGCCCTGGCGCGAGCGCGGCGGCGACACGGTGGGAGCCGAGAAGGCCCAGCCCGTGGGCCGCTCCGCGCCGGTCACGGGCGCCGAAGGGGGAGAGGCGTGAGCGACCAGGCTGCGGGTACTCCCGAGCTGATCAACAGCCGGCACGACTCCCGTTACGAAGTCACCATGTACAGGCACGTGGGCGTGGAAGGCGCGCACACGCTGGATTACTACCGCCGCCACGGCGGCTACGAGGCGGCCCGCAAGGTGCTCACCTCCATGACGCCTGCCCAGGTGGTGGACGAGGTGAAGGCCTCGGGCCTGCGGGGCCGCGGCGGTGCCGGCTTCCCGACCGGCGTCAAGTGGTCGTTCATGCCCCCGCCCGACGGCGGCCCGCGCTACATCGTGTGCAACGCCGACGAGTCGGAACCGGGCTCCTTCAAGGATCGCTACTTCCTGGAGGACGACCCGCACCAGCTCATCGAGGGCATGATCATCGCCGCCTACGCCATGCACGTCACCTTCGGCTTCATCTACATCAGGGGCGAGTACTACCACGGCTACGAGCGCACGGTGGCCGCCATCGAGGAGGCGCGCCAAGCGGGCCTGCTGGGCAAGAACATCATGGACACCGACTTCTCGTTCGACATCACGGTGCACCGCGGCGCGGGCGCCTACATCTGCGGCGAGGAGACGGCGCTCATGAACTCGCTGGAGGGCCTGCGCGCCAACCCGCGGCTCAAGCCGCCCTTCCCGGCGGCCGCCGGCATGTACGGCCGGCCCACCACCATCAACAACGTGGAGAGCCTCACCAGCGCGGTGCACGTCATCAACCGCGGCGCCGCCTGGTTCGCCTCCATGGGCACGGAGGACAGCAAGGGCACCAAGCTCTACCAGATCTCCGGGCCGGTGCATAAGCCGGGCGTCTACGAGCTGCCCATGGGCGCCACCTTCCGCGAGTTCATCTACGACTTCGCGGGTGGTCCCACCATGGAGGCCAAGGCGTTCATCCCCGGCGGCTCCTCCACCCCGATGTTCCCGTGGGAGGACCGCTTCCTCGACATGCCCATGGACTACGGCTCGCTGGCCAAGAACGGCTCCATGCTGGGCACGGGCGGGGTCATCGTCATCCCGCGCGAGAAGTGCATCGTGGACGCGCTCTACAACCTGGTGCGCTTCTACGCGCACGAGTCCTGCGGCAAGTGCACCCCCTGCCGTGAGGGTGTGGGGCACTGGCTGCCGCGCATGTACCAGAAGCTGCTGGCGGGCCTGGGTCGTCCCGAGGACGTGGACCTCCTCGAGGACGTGTCCTCCAACATCCGTGGCAACGCGTTCTGCCCCCTGGCGGACGCCTGCATCATGCCCGTTCAGGCCAGCCTGAAGTGGTTCCGCGACGAGTACGAGTACCTGGCCGAGCACGGACGGCCCAAGTACCAGAAGAGTGACTGGTGGCAAGCATGAAGGTAGTTGTCAACGACGTCGAGCTCGATCTGGCGCCTGGCACCAGTGCCATCGATGCCGTCTTCGCCGCCGGCGACGATGTGCCGTACTTCTGCTCGCAGGAGTACATGTCGCCCATCGGTGCCTGCCGCATGTGCCTGGCCCGGGTGGGCTCGCCCCGCAAGGACCGCGACGGCAACTGGATCCTGGACGAGGAGACGGGCGAACCGAAGATCTTCTGGTTCCCCAACCTCATGGCCACCTGCACCACGCAGGTGAGCGAGGGCATGGTCATCGACACCGAGTCGGACGCCGTGAAGAAGGCGCAGAACGGCATGGTGGAGTTCACCCTCATCAACCACCCGCTCGACTGCCCCGTCTGCGACAAGGGCGGCGCCTGCGAGCTGCAGGACCGCTCCTACGAGTACGGCGACGGCCTCTCGCGCTTCGAGTTCGACAAGCGCCACTCCGAGAAGCACCACGAGCTCTCCGAGCTGATAACCCTCGACCGCGAGCGCTGCATCCACTGCAAGCGCTGCGTGCGCTTCTTCGAGGAGGTACCGGGCGACGAGGTCCTCGACTTCATAGACCGTAGCGCCCACACCTTCATCGGCACCGCCGAGGGCGGCCTGCCCAGCAACTTCTCGGGCAACATCGCCGACATCTGCCCCGTGGGCGCACTGCTGGACGCCACCAGCCGCTTCCGCGGTCGCAACTGGGAGTACGACCACACCCGCAGCACCGGCATGGACGACGCCACCGGCGCCGCCGTCATCGTGGACGCGCGCACCGGCCGCATCGAGCGCATCAAGGCCGCGCTCAACCCCGACGTCAACAAGACCTGGATCGACGACGGCACGCGCTTCGGCCACGAGTACGTCGACTCGCCCGACCGCCTGGAGTACCCCCTCATCCGCCGTAGCGGCGAGCTGCAGCCCGCCACCTGGCAGGAGGCCACCCAGTTCATCGCCGAGCGCCTGGCCGGGCTGGGCGGCAAGGACGTGGGTATAGCCATACGTGCCGACTCCACCCTGGAGGAGGGCGTGGCCGCGCAGGCGCTGGCCGAGAAGCTGGGCACCGGGCAGATCGATCACGCTCCGCGCCCCGACGCCTCCGTCATCGCGGACAGGCCCGCCACCCTCACGCAGCTGGCCACCGCCGACGCCATCTTCGTGCTGGGCGACGTGACCGAGGAGGCGGGCATCCTCGACCTGCGCATCAAGGACGCCCTCAAGGGTGTGACACCGCCCGAGCTCATGGCGCACGGCGTGCCCATCGCCGACCTGCGCCTCAAGGAGCGCATGCCGCGCAACAACGGCATCCTCACCGTGGCCGCGCCCTACCGTGTGGACCTCATGCGCCACGCCGGCACAGCCGTCACCTATCCGGTGGGCGGCGAAGCCGCCCTCTTCCGGGCGCTCACGAAGCTGGCGCAGGGCGAGCAGTTGGACGACGAGCAACGCAGCGCACTGGGTACCGACGAGGAGACCGCCAAGGCGGCCGTGCAGCGCCTCAAGGACGCCGACAACGCCGTGGTGGTACTCGGCGGCTTCGCGCTCTCGCGGCGCGACGCCGCCGACGCCGCCCGCGCCTTCGTGAAGGCGGTCGGTGCCAAGGAGATGCCCGTGGGGCCCATGGTGAACAGCTACGGCCTCGAGTTGTTGGGCGTGCTGCCCAGCCACGAGCGCTACTCCTACGCGGGCATGCTGGAGGGCGCCAAGGCGCTGGTGCTCTCGCACCTTGACCCCGCCAGGGACCCGGACGTGGCCGCCAAGCTCAAGGACCTCGAGCTGCTCGTGGTGCACGACATGTTCCTCACCGAGACGGCCCGGCTGGCCGACGTGGTGCTGCCCGCCCGCAGCGTCTACGAGCGCGACGGTACCGTGGTCAACCTCGAGGGCCGCTTCCTGCCCGTGCGGGCCGCGCCCGTGGAGGCTGGCAACGCCGAGGACTTCACCGGCGTGGTGCGCTACCTGGGCGAAGCGTTCGGCGAGCGCCTGGAAGGGCGCAGCGTACGCAGCGCCCGGCGCGTCATGAAGAAGCGCTTCGAGGTCGACATGGCCGACCTGCCGGACTACGGCAGCATCCTCAGGATCAGGGCCCGTCAGGCGCTGCGCCGCACCGCTGGAGAGGCGCCCGCTGCCGATGGCAACCTGCTCATCGTGCCCAGCATGGCGCGCGCGGAGTACCTGGACCGCAACCCGCACCTCAACCTGGCGGTGGGCGGGAACAAGCTGCGCGTCAACCAGGAGGACGCCGCCATCCACGGCCTGATGGACGGGGCCGAGGTGCGCCTGCGCGCCGGCGGGCTCTGGCGTGACGCGGTGGTACAGGTAACGCCGAACGTGCCGGCCGGCCTCATGACTCTGCCCGCACTGCCCGAGCAGGCGGTGGGCGTCACGCAGGCCGACCTGCAGAGCCTGGTGGTGAACCAGGTGCGACTGGAGGTGGCTTCGTGACCACAGCTGATCCGCTCTGGGTCACCTTCATCAAGGCGCTGGTGCTCTGCCTTGTGCTGCTGGGCGCGTTCGCCTACATGACGTTGGTGGAACGCAAACTGCTGGGCCGCTTCCAGCACCGCTACGGTCCCAACCGCGTGGGTCCGTTCGGCCTCCTGCAGCCCATCGCCGACGCCATCAAGAGCATCTTCAAGGAAGACATCACAGTCTCCGCCGCCGACAAGGTGGTGTTCGTGCTGGCGCCGGCCATCAGCATCACGTTCGCGCTGTCGGCCTTCGGCGCCATCCCGGGCGGCCCTGCAGGCAGTCTGTTCGGCTTCAACCCCTGGGTCATGGACCTAGACATCGGCATCCTCTACATCCTGGCCGCCACCGGCATGGGTGTTTACGGCATCTTCCTGGGCGGCTGGGCCTCCAACAGCAAGTACGCCCTGCTCGGCAGCCTGCGCTCCACCGCGCAGATCATCAGCTACGAGCTGGGCTTGGGGCTATCCATCCTGGCCGTCATCATGGTGGCGGGCACCCTCAACCTGCGCGAGATCGTGGATCTCAACATCTGGTCCGTTAGCCCCTGGCTCTGGCCCGGGCTGCTACTGGCGTTCGGCACCTTCGTCATCTCGGCCACGGCCGAGGTCAACCGCACGCCGTTCGACCTGCCGGAGGCCGAGCAGGAGCTGGTGGCGGGCTACATGACGGAGTACTCCTCCCTCAAGTGGGCCCTCTACCAGATGGCCGAGTACGTGAACATGATGACCGCGTCCGCGGTGATCAGCACCCTCTTCCTGGGCGGCTACCGCGGCCCCAGGTTCCTGGACGCCGTCATACCCGGCATATCGGAGTGGCCCATCATCTGGCTGGTCCTGAAGATGGCCATCTTCATGTTCATGTTCATCTGGCTCAAGGCCACGCTGCCGCGCCTACGCTACGACCAGCTGATGCGCTTCGGTTGGCTCTACCTGTTCGAGTTCGCGCTGCTCAGCGCGCTCATCACCGGGGCGGTGATCGCATTTGTTCTCTGACCTGAAACCACGCAGACATCCGGGCCTAGGAGGTAGACCGTGAGCGTCCTCGACATCGCCAAGGGCATGGGGGTCACGCTGGGGCACCTCTTCAAGAAGCCCTACACCGTGAGCTATCCCGACGAGAAGGTGGACATCAAGCCGCGCTTCCGGGGCAGGCACCACCTGCTGCGTCACCCGGACACGGGTTTGGAGAAGTGCATCGGCTGCAGCCTCTGCGCCGCCGCCTGCCCCTCCTACGCCATCTACGTGGAGGCCGCGGAGAACGACCCGAACGACCCGGTCTCGGCCGGCGAGCGCTACGCCTCCATCTACGAGATCAACATGCTGCGCTGCATCTTCTGCGGCTTCTGCGAGGAAGCCTGCCCCACGGGCGCGGTCGTGCTGGGGCACGAGTTCGAGCTGGCGGACTTCCGCTACGAGGACTTCGTGTACGGCAAGGAGGACATGCTGGTGGGGGTGGAGGGCAGCAAGTGGCAGCGCCGCGAGGCGGACGCCACAGGTAAGGACGTCAACATCGGCGTCAAGCCCTCCCACCGGCCAGAGCTGGAAGGCGTGGACTACTGAGATGGTGGCCTTCGTCATCCTGGCCGCGCTGTTGCTGGTGGCCGGCATCGGGGTAGTGACCCTGCGCCAGCCGGTGCACGCCGCGCTGTCGCTGGTGGGCGCCATCCTGGCGCTGGCGGCCATCTACGTAACGCTCGAGGCGCACTTCCTGGCCGCCATCCAGGTCATCGTCTACGCGGGCGCCGTGATGGTGCTCTTCCTATTCGTGATCATGCTCCTCAACGTGGGTCGCACGCGCACGCCGTCGCTCACCTGGCTCAAGCCCGCCGCTTGGATAACGGGCGCCCTGAGCCTGGTCGCCGTGGTGGCCGTGGTGTTCGTGGTGCAGCGCCCGCTACCCGAGTTCGAGGTCATCAACACCGCGCTGCGGGGCGGCAACGCCGACGCCGTGGGTGAGGCCCTCTTCACGGACCACCTGCTCAGCTTCCACCTCGTGGGCGTGCTGCTTCTGGTGGGCATCGTCGGGGCCGTGGCCCTGGTGCAGCAGAGCGCGCCCGCCAAGCAGGCCCAGAGCGAGGTCTCAGCGGCACAGCCCGAGGACGCACCGGAGCTCGTGGCGGCGGGGGAGGGGAACTGAGTGGTACAGACCGAGTACTACGTAGCCCTCTCGGCCGTGCTGTTCGCCCTGGGCGGCATCGGCGTCCTCACACGGCGCAGCGCCATCATGCTGTTCCTCTCGATAGAACTCATGCTCAACGCCGCCAACCTGGCCATCGTGGCCTACGCTCGCCAGTGGAGCGCGGTGGGCGCGCAGCACGCTCTGGACGGCCAGGCGGCCGTTTTCATAGTGCTGGCCATCGCCGCCGCCGAGGTGGCCGTGGGCCTGGGCATCCTGGTGGCCATCTTCCGCAACCGCGTCAGCACGGACGTGGACGAGCTCTCGGAGGTTAGGGCATGACCGACATGGTGCAACTGGCCTCCCTGGCGCCGCTACTGGCCCTCGTAGGCGCCGTCATCAACGGCCTCTTCGGCCGCAACCTGCGTGGCAATGCGGCCGGCATCATCGCCAGCCTGGCGGTGGGCGCGGGCTTCGTGCTGTCCGTCATGGCCTTCCTGGGCGTGCGTGCTGAGGGCGCCGTGCGTGTGAGCTTCGGCGACTTCCTCGTGGCAGGCGACTTCAACGTGGGGCTGGGCTTCCACTTCGACCAGCTCAGCGTGCTGATGATGATGATCATCACCGGCGTCGGCCTGCTGATCCACATCTACTCCATCGGCTACATGCAGGGCGACGAGGGCTTCCCGCGCTACTTCGCGCAGCTCAACCTCTTCGTGGCCGCCATGCTCGTGCTGGTGATGGCCGACTCCTTCCCCCTGCTCTTCGTGGGCTGGGAAGGGGTGGGCGTCTGCTCCTTCCTCTTGATCGGCTTCTGGTACAAGGACCTGGCCAACGCCAGCGCCGGCCGCAAGGCGTTCATCGTCAACCGCGTGGGTGACTTCGGTTTCCTGCTGGCCATGTTCCTCACCTACAAGGCCTTCGGCACGCTGGACATCCAGGCCGTCAACGCCGCCGCGCCCAGCTTCGCCTACGGCGCCGCCATCCTCACCGGCATCGGCCTGCTCTACCTCCTGGCCGCGGCCGGCAAGTCCGCGCAGCTGCCGCTGCACACCTGGCTTCCGGACGCCATGGCCGGCCCCACGCCCGTATCCGCACTCATCCACGCGGCCACCATGGTCACGGCCGGCGTGTACCTCATCGCGCGCACGGGCGGCATCTTCGCCAACGCCCCCACGGCGGCGGCCACCGTGGTCTGGGTGGCGGTGCTCACCGCCCTCATGGCTGCCATCGTGGCGATCGGCCAGACGGACATCAAGAAGATCCTCGCCTGGTCCACCATCTCGCAGGTGGGCTTCATGGTGGCCGCGGTGGGCGCCGGCGCCTACTGGGCCGGCATCTTCCACGTCCTCACCCACGCCTTCTTCAAGGCGCTGCTCTTCCTGGGTGCCGGCTCGGTCATCCACGCGCTGGGCGGCGAGCAGGACGTGCGCCGCATGGGTGGGCTGGGGCGCAAGATGCGCGTGACCGGCACCACCTCGCTCATCGCCACGCTAGCCATCGCCGGCGTACCGCTGCTCTCCGGTTACTTCAGCAAGGACGCCATCCTGGGCGCCCTGCTGACCAGCGGGCCACTCGGGGCCTACGGGGGCCAGATCCTCTTCGCACTGCTGATGGTCACCGCCGGCATCACCGCCTTCTACATGTTCCGCTGGTACTACCTCGTCTTCGCCGGCCAGTCGCGCAGCAGCGCGGAGTACGAGCGCGCGCACGAGTCGCCGGCCGTGATGACCGTGCCACTTGGCATATTGGCCGTGGGCAGTGTACTCATCGGTTACGTCGGCCTGCCCGCCTTCCTGGCGCCCAACCTCATCCAGGAGTGGTTGGCGCCCGTCATGGCGCAGGTCGACTTCGATCACCTCTCCACCGCCAACGAGTGGCTCCTGCTCATCGGCTCCGTGGTCGTGGCGGCCGTGGGGCTGGGGCTCGGTTACTTCGTGTACGTCATCGGCGAGGGAGCGGCCGCCAGGCGCATCGGCAACACGCCTTTGGCCAACGCCTCCCGCGGCGCGTTCGGCATCGACCGCCTCTACCGAGGACTCTTCACCGTTCCGGGTGAGGGCCTGGCCGAGGGCGTGTCATCACTCGACCGCGACGTCGTGGACCGCGGCCTCGCCGGGCTGGCCGGCAGCGTGCCGCTGCTGGGTCGCCTGATGGTGCTGCTGCAGTCCGGCTACGTACGCACCTACGCCTTCGCGATGATCCTGGGCGTGCTGATACTGGCCGGGGTGGCGGCGTTCATGGGGGTCTTCGCATGATCTCGCTGTTCGTCATCCTGCTACCCGTTCTGCTGGCCCTGCTGGTGTTCCTGGCTCGCGGCAGCGCACCCATCGTGCGTGCGCTGGCGTTCCTCGGCGGCATCGGCACCTTCGCCCTCTCGCTCTTCCTGGCTGGCTCCGAAGCGTACGAGGCGGCCTGGCTGCCCGGCATCGGCGTCAACTTCTCGCTGGACGCCACCGGCGCCGGTCCCGTACTCGTGCTGGTGGCGGCCCTCGTCATGATCCCCACCCTGCTGGTGGCCGCCACCCGCGTGGAGCGGGGCGCCGCCGGCTTCGTGGCGTTGCTGCTGCTGGCGCAGGCGGGCCTGAACGGCATCTTCCTGGCCAAGGACCTCATCGTCTTCTACGTCTTCTGGGAGGCCACCCTGATCCCCGGCCTGCTGCTGCTGGGCATCTACGGCGGCGACAGGCGCAGGCAGGCCGCGCTCAAGTACCTGGTGTACGCGGTGGGCGGCTCGTTCCTCATGCTGGTCAGCATCCTCTCGCTCAAGGCCCTGAGCGGCGCGTCCAGCTTCCACATCACCGACCTCATGGTCGCCACTCCCGGCATCGGTGCCGCCGCGCAGACGTGGATATTCGTCGGCCTGGCCATCGGCATGATGGTGAAGCTGCCCCTGTGGCCGCTGCACTCATGGCTCATCGACCTCAACGAGCAGAACCACCCGTCCGGCGCGGCCGACGTGCTGGGATCGCTCTACAAGGTGGGCGCCTTCGGCTTCTTCGCCTGGGCGCTGCCGCTGCTACCCGCCGGCGCCGAGCGCGTGGCCCCCTACCTGCTCATCCTGGCGGCCGTCACGGCCGTCTACGGCGCGTTGGCCGCCATCTCGCAGGAGCACCTCAAGCGCTTCCTGGCTTACGGCTCGCTGTCGCACATGGGCATCATCGGCGTCGGGCTCTTCGGGCTGCACCTGGCCGGCCTCAGCGGCGCCATCTACTTCCTGGCAGCGCAGATGCTCTCCACCGGCGGGCTCTTCCTGGTGGCGGGCATGCTGTACCATCGTCGCCGCAGCTTCATGGTGCGTGACTACGGCGGGCTGGCCAAGAGCGCCCCTGCCTTCGCAGGCATCTCGCTCTTCCTGATCTTCGCCTACATCGGCGTGCCGGGCCTCTCCAACTTCCCCGGCGAGTTCATGGCTCTGCTGGGCGGTTTCCAGACCTCCCCCTGGCCCGCGGCGTTCGCCACCCTGGCGGTCATCGCTGCCGGCGTGTACGGCGTGAACCTCTTCCAGCGCCTCTTCCAGGGCACCACGAACGTGCCCACCGCGGACCTCAGCGCTCTCGAACTCTACGTGCTGGTGCCGTTCGTGGCAGGCGTGCTGTGGCTCGGCATCTCGCCCTCGCCCCAGTTGCGGCAGATCGAGCAGCAGGCCCAGCTGGTGACGCTGCAGATGGAGCGGGTGGCCGAGGCCCGCCCGGAGGCCGCCGCCATGCCCCTCGCCGAACTCCCGGGAGGTGAACGGTGACCTTCCCACCTGTGCTGGATATCGACTGGAGCGCCATGGCGCCCGCTCTGACGTTACTGATCACGGCGGTGGCCACGCTCTTCTTCGCGCTCTTCCACAAGGACTCGCGTCACGTTGCTGTCACCGCCATCATCGGCGTGGTCACGGCCTTCCTCTTCGCGCTGGCGCGCTTCCTGGAACCAGGCGAGCAGGTTGCCAGCTTCGGCCTCCGCTACTACGGCGACACCCTGGCCATGACCTTCACCTTCGTCATCCTGCTGGGCACGGCACTGGCCATACTGGTCAGCTACGACCAGTTGCGGCGGCAGGACCTGGACAGGCCCGAGTACTACCCGCTCATGCTTCTCTCCGCACTGGGCGCCGTGATCATGGCCGCCTCCGGCGACCTGGTGACCCTGGTGCTGGGGCTCGAGATCATGAGCCTGCCGGTCTACGTCCTCTCGGCCTGGCGCTCGCGCGACAGGCAATCCGAAGAGGCGGGGATGAAGTACTTCCTGCTCGGCGCCTTCGGCTCCGCCATGCTGATCTACGGCATGGCCCTGCTCTACGGCGCGGGCGGCACCTTCGTCTTCGAGGGGCTGGCGCAGGCGCTGGCCGGAGGTGACCTAACGGTCCTGGCCACCCTGGGCGGCGCGCTGGTACTTGTGGGCCTTGGCTTCAAGGCCTCGCTGGCGCCGTTCCATCAGTGGGCGCCCGACGTCTACACGGGTGCGCCCACGCCGGTGGTCACGTTCATGAGCGTGGTCATCAAGGTGGGGGCCTTCGCAGCGCTGCTGCGCGTGGTCAGCACCTTCTTCCCCCAACTGGCGCCGTGGCTCATGACCGCCCTGGCCGTCATCGTGGCCGCTACGCTCATAATCGGCAACCTGTCCGCCCTCATGCAGCGTGGCGTGAAGCGCATCCTGGCCTACTCCGCCGTGGCGCACGCCGGCTACCTGGGCCTGGCCCTGTTGGCTCCCGATAACGGCGGCATCCCGGCGGCGGCCTTCTACCTAACGGCGTACGCCCTGATGAACGCTGGCGCCTTCGCGGTGCTCTCGCTCATGACGGACGCCAACGACCGCGGCGACGACCTGGACCGCTTCGCCGGCCTGGGCCGCAAGCGCCCCTGGCTGGCGGCCACCATGACGTTCTTCCTCCTGAGCCTAGGTGGCATCCCGCCGCTGGCGGGCTTCGCGGGCAAGATCCTCGTGTTCCAGTCCGTGCTGGACGCCGGCTGGTACTGGCTGGCGGTGCTCGGCATCGTCACCAGCGTGGTGGCGCTGGTCTACTACTTCAGGATCATCGCCTACATGTACTTCCGCGAGAGCGAGTACGAGGCGCCCCGCACCAGCTCGACGGCCACCAACGTGGCCATAGCCGTGGCGCTGGCGGGAACTATCCTGTTCGGCCTGTTCCCCGGGCTGTGGCATGACCTCATCGGGGCGGGGCAGACCCTGATGGCCGGGCTCTAGTCGAACGCCGGATACCCGAGCGGGACCGCACGTGTACTTCGTGCGGTCCCTTCCTTTTCCGGCCGGTAAGAGCGCTGTAAGGGCGCTTGGCCTAGCATCGTGGCGACTAGGAGGATCATGGGCTGATGCTCGTGACTCGCTCCGGTTAGGGGGCCGGAAGAAGGGGACACAGGTGATCACGCCGTGACCAGCGCCACTCGGGGAACCGTAACTCAAGTGAACGTAGATCAAGTAGCCGGCGAGGGCACGGCTCAGCGGACAACGCCCGCTCCAGGTACCGCCGCGCCGGACGCCGCACTAGCGGGAATGCGCATACTGCTGGTCGATGACGAGCAGGCCGCCCTCGTGATGATGCGGAGCATGCTCACGCAGGCGGGCTACAAGCACGTGACCACCTGCGACGAGCCGCTTAGAGCCGCCAGCGAGTTCCAGCGACTGAAGCCGGACCTGCTGGTTCTCGACTTCCACATGCCCCGCCGCGACGGACTGGGCGTGCTGGCCGACTTGGCCCCGGTACTGCCGGAAGCGTTCCCCGTACTGATGGTCACCGGAGACGAGCGTCCCGGCCTGCGCGAAGCGGCCCTGAGCAGCGGTGCCAAGGACTTCCTCACCAAGCCCGTCAACGCCGCGGAAGCGCGCCTCCGCATCCGCAACCTGCTGGAATCGCGCAAGCTGCAGCTGGAGCTGCAGCGCCATAACGACCGCCTGGAGGCCGCCGTCAGGCGCCGCACGCTGGAGCTGGAGCACTCCCAGCTGGAGATGCTGGTGCGTCTGGCCCGCGCCGCCGAGTACCGCGACGACGACACGGGGCAGCACACCTGGCGCGTGGCTCACGTCAGCGGCGTGATAGCGCAGGAGATGGGCATGCCGCGCGACAGGGTGGAGTTGCTGCTGCGCGCAGCGCGGCTGCACGACGTGGGGAAGATAACCATCCCGGACGGCATCCTCATGAAGCCGGGTCGGCTCACGCCGGAGGAGTTCGCGGTGGTGAAGGGGCACACCATCGCCGGCGCGGAGCTCCTTTCCGGTAGCCGCTCGCCCCTCATCCGCTTGGCGGAGCGCATAGCGCTGACGCACCACGAGAGGTGGGACGGCCAGGGCTACCCCCACGGGCTGGCGGGTGAGAGCATCCCGCTGGAGTCGCGCATCCTAGCCGTAGCGGACGCCTTCGACGCCCTGACGCACGACAGCTCACACCGTAAGGCCGTTACCGGCAACGAAGCGGCGGAGGAGATCGCTCGGCACGCTGGCACTCAGTTCGACCCCGCCGTGGTGGTGGCCTTCCAGCGCGTGTTCGGGCAGGGCCTTCTCGTCATCCCGGAAGACGAAGCCTGACAACGACACGGGGACAGGCGGTCGTTTAGAGTGACCGGGCATGAGCGACCGTAGCCTCACCCCCGACGAACGCCTGGGCGGCCGCGACCCCATCGAGGTCCTGCAGGCCACCCCTGCGTTCCTTAGCGAACTGTTAGAGAACCTCACCGAGACCGACCTCGAGACCCCTTACGCCCCCGGCAAGTGGAACCCGCGGCAGGTCATCGCGCACCTGGCCGACGTGGAGCTGGCGACCGGCTGGCGCCTACGTCAGACGGTGGCCGCGCCGGGCGTGGAGCTGTCGCTGTGGGATCAGGACGCCTGGGCCGAGCATTACGGGAGGCTGGACAGTGCGCTGGCGCTGGAAGCCTTCCGGGCGCAGCGCGCTTGGAACCTAGCCTTCCTGGCCTCCCTCTCCCTGCAGGACTGGTTGGCGGAGGGCTACCACCCCGAGCGCGGTTTCGAGAGCGTGGACTTCATGGTGCGCTACCTGGCGGCGCACGACCTGAACCACCTGCTGCAGCTGGGACTTCAGATACCGCCCGGCTGACCGCGCTCGGCTGAGTACTCCCGGATCAGCGCGCTGCTGATCCGGTGGTCGGCTTGCGCCCAGCCGCGACCACCAGCCAGATCAGCACGGGTAACGGCCCGAGCGTGGCCAGCAGCATGAGCCAGACGGACAACCCGCTGTTGTCGCCTACGGCGGCTTTCAGCGTCTGTTGCCCTATCAGGGCGAGCACAAGCACCATCACGAACTTGACGCCCGACAGCGCCCGCGCCGAGACACGCTGTACATGAGCCGCGTTCTCGGGGGTCACCTTGACGGGCAGGTTGATGGAGCGCAGGGGCAGCGCCTGGATGGCGGTGAACATGAGCCACATGCCGAAAGAGACCCAGTGCAGGATCCACAGTGAGCCCTTGGGTCCGAAGCGGTCCGGGGTGCCGGAAGCGTCGAAGTGCACCGGTACGCTCTCGGGCAGGCTGCTCCACGCCCTCAACAGGAGGATCACGGGCACGACCAGGGCCAGCAGCGTGAGAAGCTCCAGCGGCCAGTTCTGCGTGAGGGACGTACGGAGTCTGGTCAGCGCGGCTGCCATGACCCCACGCTAGCACGGCCTTCGGCCCGCTGCCCGCGTGGTAAACTCCACGCGATATGGCTACTGAACGCACTTTCGCGATGGTCAAGCCCGACGGCGTACGCCGGGGGCTCGTTGGCAACCTCATCTCCCGCATCGAGGCCAAGGGTCTCCGCATCGTGGGCCTCAAGCAGATGGTCATCTCCCGCGAGTTGGCCGAGCGCCACTACGGCGAGCACAAGGGCAAGCCGTTCTTCGACGGCCTCGTGGAGTTCATCACCTCAGGCCCCGTGGTGGCCATGGTGCTGGAGGGCGAGAACGCCATCCTCGCCTGGCGCGGCATGATGGGCGCCACCAACCCGGCCGACGCGGCGCCGGGCACCATCCGCGGCGACCTGGCCAGCACCATCGACGAGAACGTGGCGCACGGCTCCGACGCACCTGAAACCGCCGTACGCGAGATCGGCATCTTCTTCGAGGATTCCGAGCTGCTGGACTGATGAGTACGTCGCTCTCGCGCCTGATCCAGGGCCTCAAGGCGTCGTCCACCCTGGCCTTCTCCACGCGGGCCAAGGAGCTGGCGCGGAGCGGCGTGGACGTGGTGGCCATGACGGCGGGGGAGCCCGACTTCCAGCCGCCGCAGCACGTGCTGGACGCGGCGCGCGAGGCCATCGAACTCGGGCTCACCAAGTACACCCCGCCCGCTGGCACGCCGGAGCTGCGTAACGCCATACGGGCCAAGTTCGAGCGCGAGAACGGCCTCGAGTACGAGCTGGACGAGGTGATGGTCAGCACCGGCGGTAAGCAGGTGCTGTACAACGGCTTCTTCTCGGTGCTGGACCCGGGCGACGAGGTGGTGCTCATAGCCCCCTACTGGGTCAGCTACCCGGCGCAGATAGAGCTGACGGGCGGGGTGCCGGTTGTGGTGACGGCGCCGGCCGAGACGGGCTTCGTGCCCGAGCTGGCGCACATCCGCGCGGCCGTAACCCCCCGCACCAAGGTCATCGTCATCAACTCGCCCTCCAACCCCACCGGAGCCGTCTACCCTCCCGAACTGATCGAGGGCATCGCGCAGCTGGCGCGCGAGAAGGACCTCTGGATCTTCACCGACGACCTCTACGAGCACCTCGTGTACGAGGGCCGGTTCGTGACCGCCGCCACCTACGCCCCCGAGCGCACGCTCATCATCCACGGCGCCAGCAAGGGCTACGCCATGACGGGTTGGCGCATCGGCTTCGGCGCAGGGCCCAAGGCGCTGATAGGGGCCATGAACCGGTTGCAGGGGCAGTCCACCAGTAACGCCAACGCCCTGGCGCAGCACGCCACCGTGGCGGCTCTGAACGAGGTGGAGAAGACCGCCGAGTTCCAGCGGAGGGCGCGCGAGGCCTACGTGGAGAGGCGCGACGTCCTGGTGGATGGCCTCAACCGCCTGGGCCTCCACACGCCCAAGCCGCAGGGGGCGTTCTACGTCATGGCTGACGCCACGCCCATAGCAGCCAACGAGGAGGAAGCGGCGATCCGCCTGCTGGAGGAAGCGCACGTGGGCGTGGTGCCCGGTACGGACTTCCAGGCGCCCGGACGGGTGCGCCTGAGCTACGCCACCAGCCTGGACAACGTGCGCGAGGCTCTAGCGCGCATAGAGCGGTTGCTCGGCTAACGACCTGCAGACCCCGGCGTCTCACGCCGCGCGCCATTTCTCGGCGCCTGCTCCGGAGGAGCGATGTTCGACAACAGGGCCAGGGCCATCCAGGTGGCGTTCACCACGCGGCGCGGCCAGGAAGTCATGGCTCGCCTGGACCTGCCGCGTGGCCGGCTGCGCTCCTACGCGCTCTTCGCCCACTGCCTGGGCCCCAAGGGCGGGGCCGCCGCGGAGGCGTTCGTGGCCGGGCTCCTGGAGTACGGTCTCGGGGTGCTCAGCTTCGAACTGACGGCGCCCGAGGAGCCCCCCGTGAGCGAGGAGGGCTTGGTCGCGTGGCCGGATGCCCGGGCGCCCGACCCTGAGGAGGAACCCGAGCGGACCGAGGCGCCACCCCTGGCCCTGGACACGCAGGACGTGGTGGACGCCGCCACCGTCCTGCGCCAGTCGCACGGTGCGCCCGAGCTGCTGGTGGGGCACTCGCTGGCCGGCGCCGCGGTGCTGCGCGCGGCCACGCAACTGCACGACGTGCGGGCGGTGGCCACCGTGGCGGCGCCCTCGGACTTCACCCACATGCAGCACCTGCTGGAGGACGACCTGCCGGCCACGGAGGCCACGGGCGAGGCGCGCGTCTGGATAGCCGACCGCTTCTGCCGCCTGCGCGCCTCGTTCCTGGACGAGTTGGACGAGCTGGAGATGCGCGCGGCCCTGCTGGACCTCAAGCGCCCTCTGCTGGTCACGCACTCGCCCGTGGACAACGTGGTGGGCATCGAGAACGCCCGCCGCATCTACGACGCAGCACGCCACCCGAAGAGCTTCGTGTCTCTGGCGGGGGCGGATCATGAGTTCACGCGGCCCCTGCAGGCGCACGTGGCGGGGGAGCTGGTAGGCGCCTGGACCGCCACCGTGCTGCCGCCCGACCCCGACCTGCCCGACGAGTGGCGCGAGGACGGCGTGGCCTACGCCCGCACCGGGCCCATCATCCGCACCGAGGCCAGCGCGGGCGGCTTCCCGCTGGTGCTGGACGAGGCCATGGCCGTGGGCGGCACCGACGCGGGCCCCGACCCCTACGACCTGCTGTGCACCGCCCTGGCCGGCTCCATCAGCATGGGCCTGCGCAAGCGGGCCGACGCCGAGGGCTGGCCGCTGGAGGAGGTGACCACCCGCGTGGTCTACCGCGAGCTGCCGCCGCCCCCCGATCCGGAAGCACCCACCGACGCGTTCGACGTGTCGGTGCGCCTGGTCGGCGGTGAGCTGACGGAGGAGCAGCGCGCCGCCCTGCTGGCCGCGGTGCCCGAGACGCAGCTGCACGACACGCTCATGCGCACCTCCGAGATCACGGTCAGGCTGGAGTGAGCCAAGCGGTGAAGGGCGCCCAGCCCCGCAACCTGAACCGCACCATCGCCGGCCTGGCGCTGCCGGCACTGGCCACGCTGGCGGCCGACCCGCTGGTGTCGCTGGTGGACACGGCGTTCGTGGGTCGGCTGGGCGCGGCGCCGCTGGCCGCACTGGGCGTGAACACCGCGCTCTTCTCCATGGTGTTCATGATCTTCAACTTCCTGGCCTACGGCACAACGCCCATGGTCGGCAGGGCGCTGGGCAGGGGGGACCGCAAGGCGGCGGAGGCGGTGGTGGCGCACGCCTTCGTGCTGGCCGTGGCTGCCGGCGCCGTGGCGCTGCTGGCCCTGCAGGTGCTGGCCGTGCCGCTGCTGCAGGTCATGGGCACCGCGCCCGAGCTGATGGACGAGGCGCTCACCTACCTGCGGATCCGCGCCTTCGCGGGACCCGCCCTGCTGCTGATCACGGCGGGCAACGGCGCCTACCGCGGCTTCCTGGACACCAGGACGCCCCTGAAGTTCGCCCTGCTGCTCAACCTGGTGAACCTGGTGTTAGACCCACTCTTCATCTTCGGCTTCGGGTGGGGCCTCGCTGGCGCCGCCTGGGCCACGCTCGTAGCGCAGTGGGTGGGCGCCGCCGCCTTCGTGCTGGGGCTCGTGCGCGGGCCGCAGCGCGTGTCCATCCCCCGGAAGCTGCCCACCTGGCGCGAGCTTGCGCCGTTCCTCAAGGTGGGCGGCGACATGCTGCTGCGCACCAGCAGCCTGGTGGGCACCATGACCCTGGCCACGGCCATCGCCGCGCGCGTGGGGGTGGTGGAGGTGGCGGCGCACCAGGTGGCCTCGCAGTTGTGGCTCTTCCTCTCGCTCACCATCGACTCCTTGGCCGTGGCGGCGCAGGCGCTGATAGCGAACGAGGCCGGCCGCGGTGTGCCGGGCGGTCCACGTAAGGTGGCGGACCGGGTCCTGCTGTGGGGCTTCCTCCTCGGGCTGGCCCAGGCCGGGCTCTTCCTGCTTGCCAAGCCGCTGCTGGTGGGCCTCTTCACCACCGACCCTGCGGTGATGGCGGCACTGGACGCGGTCTACATCTTCATCGTGGTCATGCAGCCCCTCAACGCCCTGGTCTTCGTGCTGGACGGCGTTTTCATGGGCGCGGAGCAGTTCGGCTTCCTAGCGCGCGCCATGCTGGTGTCGGCTCTTGCAGCAGCCACCGTGCTACTGCTGGTCGTGCCCATGGGCTGGGGCCTCATGGGCGTGTGGTGGGGCATGACCACGCTGATGCTGGCGCGCGGTGCCACGCTGGTACTCCGTTACTACAGGGGTTCCGGCGTGCTGGCCCGGGGGTAGACTCCGGTGATCTCACCACGTGTTCAGGTCGCTGCCCGGCGTTAGGCCCGGGGCGGCCGCGGAGGAAGCATGCCACTACGCGATACCCCCTTCAAGACGATCATCGAACCTTTCCGTATCAAGGTGGTGGAGCCCATCAGGTTCACCACCCGCGCCGAGCGCGAGAAGGCCCTGGAGGAAGCGGGCTACAACCTGTTCAA
>CAYXUE010000038.1:0-20826 GCA_964467885.1 uncultured bacterium
CTGGCGTACCCACCGAGCTAGCTCAAGGCAGCTCCAATACCCTCACGTCGATATCCGTGTCCTCCAGCAGGTCGGCAACCACTTGCGGATCCGACTCACCCTGGTGGTACGGCACCGCCACGGCCGGGGCGAACGCGCGGAAGCACTCCGCGGCCTCCTCGGGTGGCATGGTGTACGGCAGGTTGGTGGGCAGGAACGCCACGTCCACTTCGGTCAGCGCTTCTATCTCGGGCACGCACTCGGTGTCGCCGGCCACGTAGATGCGCAGGTCGCCCACGTCCAGCAGGTAGCCGTTGTAATCACCTTGGGCGTGGTACGGGGCGCCGCTTTCGTTCGTGCGCTGCACGTTGTAGGCGGGCATAGCGGTGACGGTGACTCCCATGAACTCGGCCGAATCGCCGTTGGCCAGTACGGTAGCCTCGCCCTGGAACCGCTCGGCGCTACGGGAGTCCATCACGAAGGTCGTGCCCTCGCCCATCAACGTCTCGAGCGCCTCGGGGTCGAAGTGGTCCGGATGATCGTGGGTCACCAGCACCAGGTCGGCTGCCGGTTGGCTGCCGTAATCGGCCACCTGGCTCCACGGATCCACCTGGATGACCGTCTCCCCCACCTCTATCCGCAGCGAGCCGTGGCCCAGCGGGTGGATAACCACCTCGCCCATGGAACTGTCGAAGCGCAACGCCTCCTGCGCCAGCACGAACGGGGCTAGGAGCAGCATGCCCAGCAGTACCTTCGGTAGAACTCTCATCGTGGCCTCCCTTCGGTCGATGCCACGGTGGAAGGATAGAGAGGAGGGTGAGCCGGCGGAACCGCTGTCGTCACGGCATGGCCAACGCCGGGCCACGAAGGCCTGGAACCCCGCCCTCCTTGGCAAGACGCCACGCGTCCCCCGCGGGAACCCCTTTAGAGTGAACCGTAGAGCTGCCAAGCCGGTCACGAGGGGAGGCTGTAGCAACTGAAGCGGTGGATCAGGAGGCTGACCGAAGCCAAGCCCGTTCGCGTAGTGCGCCGTTACAGCCTGCGGAACGGGCCTCTGATGGCCGCCGGGATCTCCTTCAACTCCATCTTCGCCACGTTCGCGGCTCTCTGGTTGGCTTTCTCCGTTGGCGGACTGCTCCTCGAAGCGGAGCCCGCACTGCGCGATGCCGTCTTCCAGTTCATCAACCGCTCCGTCCCCGGCCTGATCGACACGGGGCAGGGCGGCGCCATCCCCGCGCAGGCCCTCCTCGAGGTCCGGATTCTGGGCCTGTCGGGTGTTGTGGCGTTGGTGGGGCTGCTGATCACCACGTTGGGCTGGTTGGCTTCCAGCCGCGCCGCCATCCGCTCCATCTTCAAGCTCAAGCGGCCCGAAGCCAGCGTGTTCGTGCAGAAACTGAAGGACGTGGGGCTGGCCATAGGCTACGGCCTGGCCATCCTCGTTTCGGCCGCACTCACGGTCGTCGGTACCCAGGCCATCGGTCTCTTCCGGCCCTACCTCGGTTCTTCCGCAGCGGAGATAGGCACGCGCATCGTCAGCCTCGTCGTCATGTTCCTCTTCGATGCGGTGGTGCTCGCCAGCCTCTTCCGCGTCCTGGCGGGCATCCGCATCCCGTTCCGTCAACTCATCGGGGGCGTGCTGATAGGAGCCGTCGGGCTGGCCGTGCTCAAGATCCTCGGCAGCCGGCTGCTCGTCGGGGTTGCGCGTAACCCTCTCCTGGCGTCGTTCGCGGTCGTGGTCGGTCTGATGTTCTGGTTCAACCTGATAGCGCACGTGATGCTCGTCGCCGCTTCGTGGATCGCCGAGAGCGTCCGCCCCAGCGCGACGGAAGAGAGCACCGCCCATCCTTACGAACCGGAGAGCGCGTAGGAACGCTGCTAGAATGCCGACCAGATAGACACGTCATCTGCCAGCGTCCTCCTGCGAGCGTCCTCATGCGCGCACCGAAGGGAGCGACATGCTCGAGGGTATCGACGCGGCGCGCCGATCGTTCCGCCAGCATCAGTGGGAAGAGGCTGTGGGCGCTTTCGGCGAGCAGGACCGCACCCACTCGCTGGAGCCGGACGACCTGGTGCAGTACGCGGCCGCGGCTTGGTGGAGCGGCGACGTCGACACAGCGACCGACGCGCTCGAGCGCGCGTACGGCGGCTTCGAACTGGCGGGCCAGGCGGCGGAGGCGGCGGTGGTGGCGTTGCGGCTCGCGCGCATGGCGCTGGCCGGCCTCCGGTTCTCGGTCATGGGCGGCTGGATCGCCCGCGCGGAGCGCCTCCTGCAAGGCCAACCGGAGTCGGGCGCCCACGCTTGGCTGAACCTGATGACTGGTGCTGCCGTCGGCCTGATCGAGGGCGACCTGGACCGTGGCGTGCTGACGCTTGACACCGCCCTCCGACAGGCTCGCACGCACGGCAACCCCGATGTGGAGTCGCTGGCGTTGGCCATCAAGGGTCAACTGCTGCTGCGCCGGGGAGAGTGGCGGGCGGGCCTCGCCCTGATCGAGGAAGCGGCGGCAGCGGCATCGTCGGTGCGCCTGGAACCCGTGAACTCGTGCGACGTCTACTGCGTCACCATCGCGTCGTTCTCCGGGCTGGGCGAGTACGGACGCGCCGGCGAGTGGATAGACGAGGCCGACCGCTGGATGAGGCGTCAGTCCATCAGCGGCTACCGGGGGGTGTGCCGCGTGCACCTCGCCGAACTGAAGCGGATGCAGGGCGACTGGCCGGGGGCGGAGAATGAGGCCAGGCTGGCCTGCCGCGAGCTGGAGAGCTTCCGCATGCTCGAGTCCGTGGGGTTCGCTCATTACGAGATCGGCGAGGTGCGGTTGCACCTGGGTGACCTTGACGAGGCGGGCGCGGCGTTCCAGCGCGCACTGGAGTACGGGCACCCGGCGCAGCCCGGCATGGCACTGCTGGCGCTGGCCCAAGGCAAGCGGCGCGAGGCGGCGGACATGATCGCGGCCGCGCTGACGGACGCGGCCGCGGGCGGGCAGAACGCCAACCTACTTACGCGGGCGCGGCTGCTGGCCGCCCAGGTGGAGATAGCTCTAGCCAGGGAGGACCTGGCCACGGCCAACCGCGCGAGCGAGGACCTGCAGCAGCTCGACAGCGAGTACGACTGCGACGTGGTCCACGGGCTGGCCGACAGCGTCGCCGGCGCCGTGGCGCTGAGGGAGGGTCGGTTGCCGGAGGCCGTTGCCGTACTGCGCCGCGGCACCCAGGCGTGGAAGGCGGCGCGGGTCCCCTACGAGTGGGCGAGGGCAAGGGCCCTGCTAGGCCGCGCACTGCTGGCCGCCGGCGACCGCACCAGCGGGAGACTCGAACTGCGGGCGGCCCGAGGGGAATTCGAGCGGCTCGGGGCGGTCGCGGAACTGGCCGAAGTCGACGCCCTGCTTCACGGCGGCGACGACCAGGACGCAGCCGGCGTCACCAAGACGTTCATGTTCACCGACATCGTCTCCTCCACCGACCTGGCCGGATCGCTGGGCGACAGCACCTGGCGCGGCGTCATGGCGTGGCACGACCGCACCCTGCGCGCCGCCTTCGCCCGGAACGGCGGCACCGAGGTGCGCCACACGGGCGACGGCTTCTTCGTGACTTTCGACGGCGCGCAAGAGGCGCTAACCTGCGCCGTCGAGATCCAGCGCCAACTGGAGGCGAACCGCCGGGAACACGGCGCGGCCTTGACCGTGAGGATCGGCCTCCACCTGACCAGCGCCCTGCGGCATGAAGCCGATTACGCCGGCCAGGGCGTGCACGTGGCCGCCCGCGTGACCGCGCTGGGTGGTCGCGGCGAGATCGTGGCCACACGCAGCGTGGTCGAGGCGGCGGAGGGGAGCGGCTTCGACTTCACGCAGCCGCGCAAGGAGAACGTCAAGGGCGTGACGGAACCCGTGGTGGTGCAGAACGTCAGGTGGCGTTGAGGAGGGGCATGTGCCCGCCGATCGACCTGGGGCGCAGAGCTGGCACCTCAGACCCTCCCAGCCGTCGCGCCCGGCGCTGGCTCGAAGCGCAATAGCCGCAGTGCGTTAGCTGTCACCAGTACGGTGGCGCCGGTATCCGAGAGGATGGCGGGCCACAGCCCGGTGATGCCCAGCAGGGTGGTGACGAGGAACACCGCCTTCAGCCCCAGGGCGAACGCCACGTTCTGGCGGATGTTGCGCATGGTGGCGCGCGAGAGTTCGACGAGGTCGCTGACGCCCGTGGCTTCGCCGCGTAGCAGCGCCGCGCCTGCCGTCTCCAGCGCCACGTCCGTGCCGCCACCCATGGCTATGCCCACGTCGGCCTGCGCCAGGGCCGGGGCGTCGTTGATGCCGTCCCCCACCATGGCCACCTTGCCATTGCGCTTCAGGTCGGCTATGGCTGCCAGCTTGTCCGCCGGCAGCAGCTCGCTGCGCACCTCCACCCCGAGTCGCTCGGCGATCGCCTCGCCCGTGCGCGCGTTGTCGCCGGTGAGCATCACGCTCCGGATCCCCAGGTGGGAGAGGCGCCGTACGGCCTCGGCCGCATCGGCGCGCGGTTCGTCGCGGATGGCGATCAGGCCGAGCGGCGTGCGCTCCGCCAGAAGCACCACCACGGTCTTGCCCTCCCCCTCCAGCTGCGCGGCCACGGTCTGCGCCGGGGGTGGTAGCGGAGCCATCTCCGCGGCGTAGCGCGGTGATCCCACGGCGTACGTTCTGCCCTCCACGGTGGCCGTGACGGCCCGGCCCGGCAGGGCGCGCATGTCCGATGCGGCCGGTACGTCCGCGCCACTCGCACGCTCCACGATGGCCCTCGCCAGCGGGTGGGACGAGCCCGTCTCCACCGCCACCGCCATCCTCAGCACCTCGGTCTCGTCGGCGGCCCCTAGCGGCACGATGTCGGTCACCTGAGGGCGGTTCCGCGTGAGGGTGCCCGTCTTGTCGAACGCCACGGTGGCGACGTTGCCTACCTCCTCGAGCACCGCTCCGCCCTTGATGAGGAGCCCCCGTCGGGCGCCGGCGCTGATGCCCGAGGTCACGGCCGCCGGCACCGACAACACCAGCGCGCACGGGCAGGCGATGAGCAGAAGCGCCAGCGCGCGGTAGATCCACTCCCCCCACGCCGTACCGAAGAGCAGCGGCGGCACCACGGCCACCAGCGCAGCTACCAGCATGGCGGCAGGCGTGTAGACGCTGCTGAAGCGGTCGATGAACCTGGCCACGGGCGCCTTGTTGCTCTCGGCCTCCTCGACCAGGTGGATGATCCTAGCGATGGTGCTGTCGGCGGCGGGCTTGTCGACCCGCGCCGTGAGTACCGCGTCGGTGACTATGCTGCCGGCGTAGAGGCCGTCACCCCTCCCCTTGTGGACGGGCATGCTCTCGCCGGTGACGGGCGACTCGTCGATGCCGCCGGCGCCCTCCACGATGGTTGCGTCAGCCGGCACCCGCCCGCCTGGCTGCACCCTCACCAGGTCTCCCACGCGCAGTTGCGCGACAGGTACCTCGCGTACCTTCTCCCCTTCAAGCAGGAGGGCCACCTTCGGTGCCATGGCCGCCAGGGCGCGGACGCCGGCGCGAGCGCGGCCGGTGGCCACGCTCTCCAGCAGCTCGCCCACCGCGAAGAGGAACACCACGATGGCGCCTTCGGGCGCCTCGCCGATGGCCACCGCGCCTATGGCCGCCAGGGAGATCAGGGTGTTGATGGTGAAGGGCCGTCCTAGACGTGCGCTGGCCCACGCCTTGCGCGCCAGGGGCGCCACCCCCAGAAGCGCGGCAGCGGCGAAGCCCCACGGCGCCAGCGGCGGGAAGGTGAGGGCTAGGAGCGCGCTGAGCGCCAGCAATGCGCCGGTCGTGAGAACGAAGCGACCCTTGGAGGTGCGGTGCCAGGCTGGCGGGGGGTCAGGAAGTTCCGCTGGCGCACCACTTCGCGCCGTATCGTCCCGCTCGACGGCCTTCGGTGGATAGCCGAGACGGGTGAGGTTCCGCTCCACTGTCCCCCGTGCGGTGATGGATTCCTCGAGAGTCAGGCGCAACTTCTGCGTCGTGAAGTTGACCCTCACGTCGCTCACGCCGTCTATGTTCTCGAGAGCCCCGGCCACGGTCCGCGCGCAATCCGCGCAGTCCATGTTCTCGACGAAGAACTCGTAGGATGCGCGACCATCTGCCGCCGTTAGGGTGCGAGCCACGCCCGCATGATATTGGACGGGCGCACGGTTCTTCGGTCTACCGGTGGCACCGGCCCCACCGCCTCCGGTTCATGCCTCGCACCTGGATGACCGCCCCGGCCCGCGGGCGGGGCTGCCGGCTGGTGCCCCGACAGGTCGCCCCAGGCCGCGCTCACCACTGCCAGCGCGAGCTCCCCGCCCCTCTCACCCGAGGACGGCGCGAGCTGCCACCCAAGGGGCAGCGCAGGAGCGCGAGCACGGGCGCCAGATCGACTCCTAGCTCGAACGGGCGTGCTACCCCATACCTGCCGAGTTGCATCCTAGGCGGTTCCCCCCAGCGGCTCTACGAAGACCAGGTTGTAGCCACTAGGGTCGTAGACGTACAGGCGCATGGCGCCGTGCTCCTCGACCGGCCCGAGCGAGATCTCGTACCCGTGCTTCTCGAGCCCACGTTTCACGCCTTCAACGTTCGCCACTTCGATGTGCGGCAGAACCCCGATGCCCCGCACCTTGCGGTTCAGCGCCTCGCGGAGCCACTCGGGTGCGTCGCCGGGATCGGAGTGCAGGAACACCATGGCGTCGCCCAACCGCACGATTGCCATATGTGGCGCGGGCCGCGCAACCACCTTCAGCCCGAGGCCCTCCTCGTAGAATCGAACGGACGCCTCGAGGTCACGCACGTACAGCAGGTTGCCTTGGAACCTCACGACAGCCCCTTCCCGGTCGTCCTCACAACGTAGAGTGATGACCCCTTGGCACGACGACTCTAGGTGCTACTAGGTAGGTGGCAGCATAGCGGAGCGCGGTAGGCTTAGCCCCACCAACCAACCGCGAGAGGACATCGATCTGAACTTCCTCTACCTACCGGAGCAGTTGCTACTGATCCTCGGCCTGGCCGTGCTGGTCCTACTGCTGAGCGGGGCCTGGCGCAAGCTCACGCTATGGCTGGCGGTGGCCGCCGCAGCCGTGGCCGCGTTCGCGCTCTGGCGCTACGGCCTGCGGTGGGAGATGGCACCCGCGTACCTGCTGACCGCGGTTCAGCTGGCGCTGGCGGCGCTCCGGCGGGTCCGCCCCCCCGCGGGAAGCCGCTCGTCTCAGCCGAGCTCGGAGGGCCGCTAGGTGGAGCGCGAGGATCGTCGGAGCCCGCTCAGCCTCTTCCTGCTGGCCTACCCCGTCATGGTGACGCCCATGCTGAGTAGCGGCTACCGCCACGACCTCCAGCATCTGGATTGGGGCGAGGCGTTCGAGCGCATGCACGAGGAACTAGCCGCCGAGTACCCGTTCACTGAGTGGAAGGGCATCGACTGGGCGGGGCAATACGCCCGCTACCGCCCGCTCATCACCGTCAGCCAGGCGGAAGGCGATCTGGGCAGCTATCACCTGACGCTGCGCCGCTACGTGTACGACATCTCCGACGGGCACATGCGAGTCACCGATCCCGACGACGCCTTACGCGAGCAGCATGTGGGCGGCGGCTTCGGCCTGGCCCTGGGTCAACTGGACGACGGCACGGTCATCGTGACCCAGGTCTGGGAGGCCGCCGCGCGGGCGGGGGTGAACTGGGGTGACGAGGTCACGCACTGGAACGGCGCTCCGGTGGAGGAAGCCCTGGCGCGCACACCGACCATCTGGGCCGAAAGGCCCCCGGCCACGCGCGAGGTGCGGCGCCTGCAGGAGTTGCGTTTCCTCGCGAGGGCACCGGTCGGCAGCGTGGCCCACGTGACGATCCGGCCGTCCGCGAACGGTGCGAGCGCCCACCTGGACGACAGCGCGGTCGGTTCCGCTGGTGACGGCCCCGCTGAGGGAACGGCCGAGTCGGCTCGTGGCAGCACCGCCAGGACCGTGCGGCTAGTGGCCCAGCAAGATGACGAGTCCACGCTCGCCTTCACCGAGCGTCACCCGCAGCCGCCTCCCACCAGCCAGACGTTCGAGTCGGCGATGCTGCCCGGCGGTCACGGCTACGTGCGCTTGACCGCGCAGCGCTTCCCCAGCGACACCGGAGAGCAGGTTAGGCGCGCAGTGAGAGAGTTCCAGGCGGCGGGCGTACGCGGCATCGTCGTCGACCTGCGGGGCAACCGCGGAGGGTCGGACTTCACCGTGTCACGCGTGGTGGCGCCCTTCTTCAGCGTCCCGGACCTGTACCACCGCGTCTCGCTCCACAACCCCAAGACGGAGCGGACGGAGGTGGAGATACTACCGGGAGTCGCTGATATCTAGCTTGAGGCCTAAGTGGCTCGCCTGGAACCCGAGTCGTTCGTAGAACCTGAGCGCGTCCGGCCGGAGCTTGTCGGTGGTGAGCTGGACGATCCGGCAGGCTACTCCACCGCTCGTCGCCACCACCCGCGACCTCACGGCAGCGGCGCTCAGGTGGTGTTCGTCTCCGCTCCCCCTCTGGCCGCGGCACGTCCCGCCGCGTCAGAAGCGCGTGATACCTGGTTCGCTACCCTTACTAGGCAGGGCACCAGCGCATCACGCCCTGTCACTGGCGGTCCGAGCCCGTTACCTGAGCGCCGACCCGGACCCGAGCACCTGAACCCCTATAGGAGTCGCCGGCTTCTTGAACGACGACCGAATCCCCCGAACCCCGAGCTCTGCCCAGCACCGCGCTGCAGCGCAGGAGTTGCTGCTGGCCCGCTTCCCGGCCGTGGCCTGGACCGTGGACCCCCAGCAACGCCTCACGTCCTGTTGGGGCCGCGTGCTAGCGGACCACGACTACAGCGAGGAACAGCTCCTAGGCCGTCCTCTGACTGAACTGTTCGCCGAAACTTCCGATCCCGGCACCACGGTGGCTGTCCACCAGCGCGCGCTGGGGGGAGAGAGCGTGGAGTTCCTCATGGAGTGGCGCGGCCGCCACTTCCACTCGCATCTCGAACCCATCTACTGCGAGGCGGGTGAGGTGGTGGGTTGCGCCGGGGTTGCGCTGGACGTCACCGAACGGACGGTCGAGGCCGCGAACGCGGCCCGGGGTGCACGCTTCCGCCTGGCCCTCACGTCACTGGTGGAGGAAGCGCTGCACCACAAGGTGGATGACCGCTTCTACTCACGGGTGGTCGAGGTGGCGCTGAACGCACTGAAGGGCGCTCACGCCGGCACTCTGTGGCTCAGGCGGCAGGACGGGCGTTTCCACGCCGTGGCCAGCATCGGTTTCGACCACACGTACCTGCGGGACATCACCTTCACGCAGGCGGAGATGGAGAGCGCACCCGCCACCGTGGAAGAGCTGGAGGAACACTTCGACCGGATCCGTCACCGGGAGCCCGCGAAGGCAGCCCTGATGGCCGCGGCCGGTCCTCAGCGCCCTATCAAGGCCATGCTGAACCTGCCCGTGTCCGTCAACGGCGACACCACCGCGTTCCTGCATCTGACCAGCCACGACAGCGAGGACGCGTTCACGAAGGAAGAGATCGAGATGGCCCGCCTGTTCGCCGGCAACGTGGCCCTGCTACTGCAGCGAACCCAACTGGAGCGCGACCTCAGGCGGAGCAACGAGAACCTCAAAAGGCTGCTCCGCGACTACCAGGAGTTGGCCGCCTTCGGGGCCGAGATCGAGGCCATCCACGATACCGACAAGCTCATCGACCACGGCATGACGCGCCTCCTGGACACGCTGCAGTTCGACACGGCGCTGTTCAGCGACGTGGACGGCGACGAGGTGAAGTATTCGCGCATCAAGGGGCGCAGCACACCTCACCTACGCGAGACGCTGGCCACACCCATGCCCGTAGGCGCCGGCATCAGCGGACTCGTGGCGGAGAGCGGCGAAGCGCTCTTCGTCAAGGATTACGTCAACTGGCCAGGACGGCACGAGTCGTACGTAGCGTCCGGTCTCGCCAGCCTGCTGGCGCTGCCCATCAGGCGGGGCGGCAAGGTGCGTCACACCATCGCCTTCGGCACGCTGGGGCGGCAGGCCGAGATGGACGAGAACGCCAAGCAGATCGCGCAGGGCTTCGCCACCCGCCTGGAGAACGCTTTCGACCGCGTGCAACACCTGGAGGAGATCGAGGCCACGCGCGAGGCCACCTTCAGGGCGCTGGGCCTGGCGCTCGAGTACCGAGACCTGGAGACGCGCGGCCATACGGACAGGGTCGTGAGCCTGGCCATGCGCTTCGCGGACGAGGTGGGCCTGAGCGGCGACCGCCGCAGGGCGCTGCTGTGGGGCGCCTACCTGCACGACATCGGCAAGATCGCGGTGCCGGACCACATCCTCCTCAAGCCCGGGCGGCTGACGGAAGAGGAGTTCTCCGTGATCCGCCAGCACACCATCTACGGCATCGAGATGACGCGCGAGATCGGCTTCCTGCCCACGGAGACGCGGCAGATCATCAGGAGTCACCACGAGCGTTACGACGGTCTCGGTTACCCGGATCAACTGGCTGGCAACGAGATACCTCTCCTGGCGCGCATGTTCAGCATAGTGGACGTCTACGACGCGCTAACCAGCGAGCGACCGTACAAGCGTGCCTGGTCCCACGAGGATGCGTTGGCGGAACTCGATCACCAGGCGGGCGCCCAGTTCGACCCTCAGCTGGTGCGCATGTTCTTCACGGCGCTGAACCGGTCCGAGGAGACGCAACACCAGCCCGAGAAGCGGGCCGACAGATCCTTCAGTTCCGGTTCACCTGGGCCTCGCTAGACGGCTCCTCATTGAGGAACCGCAGCAGAGCCTCGGGCTCGGAGAAGGTCGTCAGGCTCCCATCCTGTACGCTCCGCAAGCTGGCGCGCCAGCGGCCTTCCTCGTTCTCACACTCCTCGCGCCATAGGCGCAGCAGGTAGTGTCTGACTCCTGTTGGCATCCTCTTACCCCTCTTCGACAAGCGGCCGGATGTGGCCTCGTTCGCTTGAGAGGAGGTTACGGGCAGGCCGTCAAAAGAGCGTCAATCCGTCACCAAGCGGTCGCGCCACGTAGCCGGCAGCTCACCCAGGGCCTGCCGCAGCCGCTTCGGTAACCCCGCCGCCTGCTGCTCCAGCACGCCTTCGACCTGCTCCTGCTCAGGTTCCTGCAGCCAGGCGGTGGCCCCCTCGTCGATGGTCCCGCCGAAGCGCTCGTGCCAGCGCCGCAGCAGCCACCAGCCGTAGGGCCGTTCCACCACTTCGAGCGTAACGAGGTCCACCTCATCCGGCGCCAGCCTGCCGGCTGCTCCAGCACCGGACTCGAGGCTGCCGTTCGCACCGGGAGCCGCGCGCCCCGCCAGCCGCCTCACCAGCTGCACCACATCAGCCTGGCCGCCGTCGCCTTCGCGGTCCTCTCCTCCAGCGGTCAGCAGTTGGAGGCGAACGCGGGCCAGGTCGCTGATGAGTTGGATGTGGCGGTGAGCCACTGTAGAACCCAAACTCTGCAGGCAGAGCCGCACCTCGGCGGGTTCCTGACCTGCCAGGGCCATCTCGGCCCACAGCCAGGTCGGCACGTCTCCCAGCCGAGCTTCCTCGAGGCGCCTGATCGCCGCCTCGGCGGCAGCGAAGTCGCAACGCACCTTCAGGTGGCGCAGGACGATCAGCTGCGCCTCGAGGGCGAGCGCGCGGCGGTCGTCGCCCAACTCCTTGGTCCGCTCCACGGCCCGTTCCTGCAGCTCGACGGCCTCCTCGAAGAGGCCGCAGGCGCGCAGCACCTCGGACCTAAGCTCGAGCGAGTGCGCTTCCAAGCGCAAGTCGTCCAGCGCTTCCGCCAGGTCGGCCACCTCCTGCGCCGTGTTCCACGCCGGGCCCAGGAGCCCCTGGCGCTTGTAGATCACCGCCAGGTTCACGAGCATCTGCCCCTCGATGGCGCTGGCGCGGTCGCGGCGCGCCAGGTCCAGCCCCTCGCGGAAGTGCTTGACCGCAACGTCGTAGTTCGAGAGGCGCTCCGCCGTGGCCGCCAGGTTGTTGAGCGTGGAGGCCACCTCAACTCGGGTGGCGGAGGCCCGTGCCAGCGTCAGCGCCGTCTCGAAGTAGCCGTAGGCGCCCTCGAGGTCGCCGCGCAGGGCCGACAGCGAGCCCAGGTTGTTGTTGGCCCGGAAGCGCTCGATCGGGTCCTCGATGTCCAGGTTCCGGCGGAACGACTCGCTGGCACCGTCGAGGTCACCCGAGTAGAACTGGGCGCCGCCCACGGCGTTGCGCGCCCGCCCTTCCAGCAGCCGGTCCTTCAGTCGTACCGCGATGTCCAGGGCCTCCAGCGACAGCTCCAGCGCCTCCCCCCGTTGCCCCTGCCGCAGGCGCTGGCGCGCGCGCCGCATGCGCACCTCGGCCAGCTGCACGTCCGACTGGTTCAGCCACGCCAGGCGCTCCGCCTCCTGCAACGCCGCCTCCTGCAAACCTTCGTCGCCGATCTGGGAGGCCACGCCCTCCAGCAGGCGGCACGCCTCGAAGCGGGAGCTGCCGATCTCCGTTCCGTCGTCGGCCCAGAGGACCCTGAAGAGGAGCGCTTTGGCCTCCTTCGTCTCGGAGCGGTTCAGCGCCTCCTCGGCGGCCTTCATCAGCCTCGGGACCGCCGCGGCGGGGTTGCCGGCCGCGAGCAGGTGCTGGGCGATCTCCCCCTCGTCGGCGCGTCCGCCCTGTATGAGCACTTCGGCTATCCGCTCGTGCAGCAGACGCCTGAGCGCCACCGGGGTGGAGGTCACCACCTGCGCCAGGAACCTGGGCGCCACCGCCAGGTGGGCGTTCACCAGCTCCTGGCTCTCGAGCGTGCCCAGGTCCGCGGCCACGTCGAAGCTGGGACGTTCCAGTACCGCCGCGATCTCCTCCACCTGGAGCGCGCCCCGGCCGAGGGCCACGGCCTGGAGTAGGCGTAGATGCGGCAAAGGAAGCGTTGAGAGGTCGGACGAGACCGGCAGCGGCTGTCCGCGGTCGATGGCGGCCGCCAGCTTCAGGGTCTCCTCCGACGGTTCGCTGTCGAACTCGCTCCGGGTCATGGCGGCGCAGCGCCTGAGGAGTTCCTTGGCGCCCTCCACGTCGCCCTGCACGTACGCCAGCCGCATGCCCGTGCGGTAGAGCGCCTCGTCCAGCGGCTCCGCCTTCAGCGCCTGCTGCACACGCAAGCGGGCGGCGCCGAACTGCCCCTCGGACTCCAGGCGCTTGGCGTCGCTGCGCAGGGCCTTCAGGTAGAGCATCGAGAGGCGCTCCCGCTCGAACGCCAACCAGTCCACGAAAGCCGGCGCCGCCACGTCCTGCAGGCCGGCGAGGAACTCCCCTTCGTAGCGGGCCACGGCGCCCTCGTGGTCGGCAGCGTCGATAGCGCTCTCGAAGGCAGCCAGGTCCGAGCGGACCTCGAGCCTGACGGCGGTGCCCTCCTCCACCAGCCAGGACGAGGCGCCGGGCAGCTTCCGCAGCTCGTAGAGCGCCTGACGGACACTGGCGAGCTTGCCCACCCCCCACAGGAACTCCGCCATCTCCTCGCGCTGTAGTCCGGAGCGGTGCGCCGCCAGAAGGGCCAACAGCGCCACGCCCTTCCGGGAGGACGGGGTGACTTCCTCACCCTGCCACTCGAAGCGTGGGCTACCGAAGAGCCTCGCCTGCAACTCGAAGGTGTTCACTTCCATGCTGATCGTTCGGACCGTGCCAGCCGCTTCTCCTTGGACAGCGTGGTCCGCGGGGGTATGTACATCGCTGTAATCCTAGCCACAATGCCTCCGCCCGCTCGGTTCGGTTTGCCTCATATGCGCTGCGCGGCGGGTGGTACGGAGGTCGTCGTTTCGAGCTCTACCCCGACCCTACCCCAGGGCGTGTCTTATCCTTGCCCGATGAGCGGATTACGTGACGTCTCCCTGCCGGACCTCGTAGCCAACCTCATCCGGATCGACTCCGTCAACCCGGCTCTCGACGGGGATCACGCGGGCGAGACCCGGCTTGCTCGCTTCATCGCCGACTGGTCCAGAAGCCACGGGCTGCACGTCGAGTGGCTGGAGGAGACACCCGGTCGCCCGAGCCTGCTGGTCACGGCCAAGGGCACAGGGGGCGGCAGGAACCTCCTCTTGAACGGCCACCTGGACACCGTGGGCGTGAAGGGCATGGACGAGCCGTTCGAACCCCGGGTGCGTGACGGACACATGTACGGCCGCGGAGTGTTCGACATGAAGTCCAGCCTGGCGGCCTGCCTGCTGACTCTGCTAGCCGCCAAGGAGAAGCAGCTGCGGGGCGACGTGATCTTCGCCGCGGTGGCGGACGAGGAGAGCGACAGCCTCGGCACCGCCGAGACGCTGGCCGCGCTGGCCGCGGCGGGCACGGACGTGGCCGCCGCCATCGTGACGGAACCGTCGGACCTGGACATCCACGTGGCGCACCGCGGCTTCGCCATCATGGACGTGGAGTTCACCGGCAAAGCGTCCCACACCGCCAAACCCGAAGCGGGTGTGAACGCCCTAACGCATCTGGGGCGCCTGCTGGCGCGCGTGGAACAGCAGGCGGAGAAGTTGCGCCGGGGCGCCGCTCACCCGCTGCTGGGTCACGGCTCCCTGCAGCCCGTGCTGGCATCCGGCGGCCAGGAGCTGTACACCACGCCTGCGCGAGCAACCGCCACCCTGGAGCGCCGCACCGTACCCGGTGAGAGCCACGCCCTGGCCCGGCAGGAGATCGACGCCATCGTGGCCAAGCTGCAGGCGGAGGACCCGAGCGTGAAGGCCAGCGTCAGTAGCCGCATAGCTCGCGAGCCCTTTGAAGTACCGCTGGACAGCGAGATAGTACGTGCCGTGGCCGACGCCGCTCAGCGGGTCACGGGCCGGCCCGCCGCGCTCGTGGGCGCTCCTTACTGGACCGACGCAGCGCTGGTGGCGGAAGCCGGCATCCCCACACTGCTCTACGGGCCGCGCGGCGGCGGCATCCACCAGCCCACCGAATGGGTGGAGCTGGCGAGCGTGGAGACGGTAAGGCAGGTACTGACAGCAACGGCCGTAACCATCTGCGGTTGAGTTGTACCGGGCAAGCGGTTGAGTTGTACCGGGCCAGTTGTCGGTAGTTACCTCACGGCTCGCATGAGAACCAGCCCGTACCGTACACTGGGTTCAGACAATCAGGCCCATCGCGTTACGTGTGCCGCATAGCGCGGCGCACCCTTCTACCCAAACCACCTGTCAGGCGGTCTCGGAACGGGACGTTCAAGCGGGGGCACTGTGTCTGATCTCCATCAGCACCTAAACGTGGGTGTACTGGGACCGAAGGGAGCAACATGTCAACCAACACGGCTACTAACGCAAGCACCGACACGGCCATCTACCCGAGGCGCGAGTCCGAGGCCCGCAGTTACTGCCGCCGCTTCCCTACGGCTTTCGTCAAGGCCAGCGGGGCCATCATGACGGACGCCGAGGGTCGCGATTACATCGACTTCCTGGCCGGTTGCTCCTCTCTCAACTACGGCCACAACGACCCTGACATGAAAGCTGCGCTGGTGGAGCACGTCATGGCTGACGGCGTGGCGCACGGCCTCGATATGCATACGGACGCCAAGGGCGCCTTCCTCCAGACGTTCGAGCGCCTCATCCTCGAGCCACGCGGCATGGACCACCGCATGATGTTCACGGGCCCCACGGGCGCCAACGCCGTGGAGGCCGCCCTGAAGCTGGCGCGCAAGGCCACGGGCCGCACCAACGTCATCGCCTTCACCACCGGCTTCCACGGCGTCACCCTGGGTGCGCTGGCCGCCACGGGCAACCTCTACAACCGCGGCGGTGCGGGGCAGCAGCTCGGCGGTGTGACCCGCATGCCGTTCGAGGGCGCCCTCGGGCCCGACGTCGACACGGCCGAGGTGCTGGCCACCATGCTGGACGAGCCCTCCAGCGGCATCGAGCCGCCCGCGGCCATCATCTTCGAGACCGTGCAGGGCGAAGGCGGCCTCAACCCCGCCTCTCCCCAGTGGGTCAAGCGGGTGGCCGAGATAGCTCGCAAGCACGGCGCCCTCCTGATCATCGACGACATCCAGGCCGGCATCGGCCGCACGGGCGGCTTCTTCTCCTTCGACGGCATGGACGTGCAGCCGGACATCATCACCATGGCCAAATCGCTCTCTGGCCTGGGTCTGCCCTTCGCGGCCGTGCTGGTCAAGCCCGAGTACGACGTCTTCAAACCAGCCGAGCACAACGGCACCTTCCGCGGCAACAACCACGCCATGGTCACCGCCCGCGTGGCGCTCGAGAAGTTCTGGTCCGACGACACCTTCCTCAACAGCGTCAACGAGCGCGCGCGCTACCTCGAGTCCAGGCTCGAGCGCATCGCCGAGCGGGTGCCCGGCTCCAGCATCAAGGGGCGCGGCATGTTCCTCGGGGTCGACGTGGGCTCCGGCGAGCTGGCCGACAAGATCGTGACGCAGTGCTTCAAGGACGGCCTCATCATCGAGACCTCCGGCTCGCGCGGCCAGGTCGTCAAGATCCTGGCGCCGCTCACCATCGACCAGGACACCTTCGCTCGGGGGCTCGACATCGTGGAGCAGGCCGTGGTCAAGGTCACCGAGCGGGAAGCCGTAACCGCCTAACCACCTAGCCGGTAACCGGTTCCTGCGCTCCGGCGTCGGCTTGGTTCGACGCCGGAGCCTTGGTTATGCTCGCTGGATGTCAGTCGCTGTCGTTCGTTCCCACCTTGAACAGTTCGGTAAAGCCGACCAGATCCTCGAGTTCGAGGACTCGAGTGCCACCGTGGAACTCGCGGCCGAGAAGGTCGGCACAGAACCGGCCCGCATAGCCAAGACCCTGGCCTTCTACGATCCGAGCGAGCCCAACCGGGCGGTGCTGGTGGTGGCGGCAGGCGATTCCCGCATGCACAACGGGAGCTTCAAGCGCCTGTTCGGCGGCAAGCCGCGCATGCTGGCGGCCGAGGACGTGCAGACCTACACCGGCTTCCCAATCGGCGGCGTCTGCCCCTTCGCCAACCCCGAAGGAACCCGCGTCTACTTGGACGAGTCGCTGCGGCGCTTCGACGTGGTCTACCCCGCCGCCGGCAGTGACCGGTCGGCCGTACCCATGACCATTGACGAGTTGGAGCGGTGCAGCGGCGCGCTGGGCTGGGTGGAGGTAACTCGCGGTTGGCAGGAAGGGACGGACGCTAGCTAGACCAGTGCGTCTAAGCTTGCTCGGCGGCCGCCAGAGCGGCGCCGTACGCCGTGGCCATGCGGGCCCCGTCCGGGAAGAGCGGCGCCTCCACCCCGTAGAGGGCGTACACACTCGTTATCACCTCGGACACCGCCTCGAACTCCGCCAGGCGCCCCACGAACACCGTCCGCGGCAAACCAGCCACCTTGGCGGCGTTCAAGGCGACCAGCCCGATTGTCTGCGCCACCAGCGTCACCAGCCCCGCCGCCAGGTCCGCCCGGTCCGGGCTCTCCAGTTCGGCCAGACGCCCCAGGTTGACGGCGGTGGCCGCGGGAGGCAGGCTGCCCACGCCGCCACCCAGAACCTCACCCAGCGTGGTGTCCACACCCGAGGCATCGCCCTGCAGGGCCAGCCATGCCACCTGGCTGGCATCCCGCATGCCGAGCAGGTGCTTGGCGAGCCCCTCGAGCGTGCCGCCCCCGACGGCCGTGCCGGAGGCGTGAACGTAGCGTCCGGCCTCCGCGTCCGCGGCCACCATGGCCGTGCCGGTACCGCACGACACCACCAGCGCCCGCTGCACGCCCGCCAGCGCCAGGCCGCCACGGGCCACCGCGTCGGTCTCGCCCACGTGGATCAGATCAAGATCCGCCGCCCTCCCCACCAACTCACGGGAACGACCTCCAGTGACCCCGATGCGCGCGCCTGCGACCTCGCCCGGTGTGATGGCCCCAGCCTCGATATCGCCGATCATTTCGCGCAACAGTTCGACGGTGGCAGGTCCGGGCCGGTGACGCGCTGCGTGGGCCAGCACCTCGCCCCCCACGACCTTCACCGCGTCCGTAACGCTCAGGCCGAAGTCCACTCCGAGCAGCAGCTGTGACATGGCTGGCAAGCTACCACTCCAGCCTGTCGAGGCGGTCCAACTCCCGAGTCACTCGCTCTTGCGTGCGCCGCGCCCCAGCGGTAGCAGACCGGCCAGCAGCGCTGCAGCCAGCAGGACGGTGGAGGCCCAGAGGGAGCCCCCGACCCCGCCCGCTAGGTCGCCCACCACGCCCGTGAGACTGGGACCCAGCGCTTGCCCTACGGCGAAAACGGCGGTGGACAACGCCATGGCGCGCGGCCACGCTCCCGGCGGCAGACGCTCGCGGAACAGATCGGTAATGGCCGTGATGACCCCCAGGAAGGAGAGGCCGAACAGCACCGCCGAGAGCAGCGGCGCGACACTGAGGAGCGGCGACAGGCTGGCCACCACCAGCACGGTCAGAGAGAGCCGGATACCCGCGGCGCCGCCGAAGCGTCCCACGACGAAGCCCCAGACGGCGCCGTTGAAGAGCGTGGCCACGCCCAACACCAGCCAGAAGAGCGTCAATGAGCCCGTCACGCCGCTGGTGACGAACGTCATGTAACCGATGTAACCGGCTCCGTAGAGGGCATACACCAGCATGGCCAGGGCGATGGGAGCAAGGCTGCCGCCGCGGCCCAGCACCGGCGGTGCAGGCTCCCGCAGCCGCCTGAAAGGCAAGAAACTGATGACGACCATCAGCAGGGAGAGCGCCCCGAGCGCAACCCAGCCGGACTCCCAGCGCGAAGCGAACGGCAGCACCAGGACCGAGATGGCGATACCGCCACCTACCCCACCGAAGTAGGCGCCCAGCGCCCCAGCACGCCCGCCGGAGGCGAGGAGCAGGGCGGCGCCGCCTACGAACACGAAGGCGCCGAGCACCCCTTGCGCCGCGCGCAGGAAGATCATCACCCCCAGGGAGGGTCCTAACCCCATGAGCAGCAGCGCCACGCTCTGCAGCAGGAGCGCCGCGTAGAAACCGCGCCTGTACCCCACCGCTGCCAGCACCTTGTGGCTCAGTACGGCGCCCAGGAGGTAGCCGCCCGTGTTGGCGCTGCCCAGCAAACCGGCCTGGGCGAGGGTGAGCTGCAGCGAGGCCTGCATGGCAGGCAGGAGTAGCGAGTAACCGAAACGCCCCAGTCCGATGGCCGCGCCGGGCCCCGCTCCTAGGGCCAGTCCTGTACGCACCGCCCCATCGTGTCATTAACCGGGAGTGCATAAACTCATCGCCCTGACGCGGTTCGCTGCGCCTAGAATCTTGGGAATGCAGCAACGGGGCGCCACCTGCAAGGCGCCACCTGGGTCACCAAGACCCGCCAGAGGCCCTACGCGCTTGCGCGTTTCCGGGACCCGGCAGCTCGAAGGGATCGTCATATGCAAGTTCGCAGAATCTGCCTGTCGCTGGTCGCCGCGCTTCTCGTGAGCGCTACGCTAGCCCAGAGCCTCCCGCGGGAAGCGCGCCTCAACATCCTCGACGCCGTCGTTCAGGTCGTCCCCTGGGACGCGCAGGCCGAGTCGCTGGTGCCCTGGTCCGGCTCGGGCACCATCATCAGTCCGTCGGGCTACGTGCTGACCAACTACCACGTGGTCGGCGACCTGGACCGGCGGACCACCTACGAGTGGCACCTGATCTACATGACCGGATCCGAGTTCACGGATCAACCGCCCGAGCCGGTGTTCTGGGCGCAGTACGTGGCGGGCGACCCCACCCACGACCTGGCCATCCTCCAGATCCGCGAGTGGGCGGACGAGACGCCCGTGGCGGCGGACATGTACTTCCCCCACGTGCAGGTAGGCGACTCGAACCGGTTGCTGCCGGGCGACTACATCACCATCGTGGGCTACCCGGGCGTGTCCGGCTCCACCATCACCTTCACGGCGGGCCTGATGTCCGGCTGGCTGGGTGAGGACTTGGAGACCGGCGGCAGGCAGTGGATAAAGACCGACGGCAAGATCGCTCACGGCAACTCGGGCGGTGGCGCCTTCGACGAGATGGGTCATCTCATCGGCGTACCCACAGCCGGTCGCACCGTGCAGTACGCGGAACTGGACGTGGAGGAGCAGGCCTACGTGAGACCCATCAGCTTGGCCTGGGCGCTCATCGGCCCGCACGTGCCGGACGTGGCGCGCGCAGCCGCCAACCCGGGGGCGGCCGGCTCGCAGGCTCAGGGCAGCGGCGCCCAAGGGGGCGGTCAGGCGGCCACCGGCACGGCTGACCAGGCGGCCACCACGACGGGAGCGCAGGGCGCCTCGTCGACCGGCTGCGAGTTCTGCTACGTGAGCGACATCAGCCAGGGTCAGGTAGCCGCTTTCAGCATCGTGGGCCAACCGGACGCCATCAACTACCACACCTACGGTGTGCAGGTGCCCGAGGGTCTCGGCGAGCTCATCATCGAACTGAAGGCCGACTTCGACGTGGACATCGCCATCAAGTACGGCGCCGAGGTGCAGTCGTGGGGCGATACGGGCGATTGGGACTACCGCGACATCACCGAGGCGTTCGGGGGCAGCTTCAGCATCCTCAACCCGCGACCCGGCACCTGGTACGTGGACGTCATCTACTACTACGAGGACGGCGGGGCCAACTACGAACTCATCATCCGCTGATCACCCGTCAGGCGACCCCGCCTGAGTGCCTTGGTGCCGGCACGGGTTGAGCGCTTCCGGCGCCAGGCCGTACAATCGCTGACGGCGCGCGCCCGTAGCTCAGCTGGATAGAGCAGGGGACTCCTAAGCCCAAGGTCATAGGTTCGAATCCTATCGGGCGCACCATGTCGTCTCCCGGAAGTCGTTAAGGAGAGGCCGAACCTTAGGCGGTTCGGCCTCTCCTTTCGATCGAACTTACGGCGCTAAGCGCTCCGTACGTCGTGGCGGATCCGCTGGGAACTTGTACGCCGCTCATGATG